>NZ_JACHNE010000001.1:4800000-5118160 GCF_014205255.1 Streptomyces caelestis
ACCTGAACGAGTACCCCGGAAGTCTCACCATGCGATATCGCGGAAGGGATTTTCGGACGCTCGTTAGACTGAGCCGACCGCGGTACGAATGCGTATGAGCGGATAGAGACGGATTGAGCGAGGAGCGCACGTGGGCCTTGTCGTGCAGAAGTACGGAGGCTCCTCCGTAGCCGATGCCGAGGGCATCAAGCGCGTCGCCAAGCGAATCGTGGAAGCGAAGCAGAACGGCAACCAGGTGGTTGCCGTCGTTTCCGCGATGGGCGACACGACGGACGAGCTGATCGATCTCGCCGAGCAGGTTTCCCCGATGCCTGCCGGGCGCGAGCTCGACATGCTGCTGACCGCCGGAGAGCGGATCTCCATGGCACTGCTGGCCATGGCGATCAAAAAGCTGGGCCACGAGGCCCAGTCGTTCACCGGCAGCCAGGCAGGTGTCATCACCGACTCGGTCCACAACAAAGCCCGGATCATCGACGTCACGCCGGGCCGTATCAAGACCTCGGTGGACGAGGGCAACATCGCGATCGTGGCGGGGTTCCAGGGCGTCAGCCAGGACACCAAGGACATCACCACCCTCGGCCGCGGCGGCTCCGACACCACCGCGGTGGCCCTCGCCGCCGCCCTCGACGCCGATGTGTGCGAGATCTACACCGACGTCGACGGCGTGTTCACCGCCGACCCGCGCGTGGTGAAGAAGGCCCGGAAGATCGACTGGATCTCCCTCGAGGACATGCTCGAGCTGGCGGCATCCGGGTCGAAGGTGCTGCTCCACCGCTGTGTGGAGTACGCCCGCCGGTACGACATCCCGATCCACGTCCGGTCCAGCTTCAGCGGACTCCAGGGCACGTGGGTCAGCAGTGAGCCGATTACGCAAGGGGACAAGCAGGTGGAGCAGGCCATCATCTCCGGTGTCGCGCACGACACCTCCGAGGCCAAGGTCACGGTCGTCGGCGTGCCGGACAAGCCGGGCGAGGCGGCCGCGATCTTCCGGACGATCTCGGACGCCGAGATCAACATCGACATGATCGTGCAGAACGTGTCCGCCGCCTCCACGGGTCTGACGGACATCTCCTTCACGCTTCCCAAGGCCGAGGGCCGCAGGGCCATCGACGCCCTGGAGAAGAACAAGGCCGGCATCGGCTTCGAATCCCTGCGCTACGACGACCAGATCGGGAAGATCTCCCTGGTCGGCGCCGGGATGAAGACGAACCCGGGTGTCACGGCCGACTTCTTCAAGGCGCTGTCCGACGCCGGTGTGAACATCGAGCTGATCTCGACCTCCGAGATCCGCATCTCGGTCGTCACGCGCGCCGACGACGTGCCCGAGGCCGTCCGTGCCGTGCACACCGCGTTCGGGCTCGACTCCGACAGCGACGAGGCCGTCGTCTACGGAGGCACCGGCCGCTGATGGCCGGACTCCGACGGGCCGACCGGCCCGGCCGGTCCGAGCGCCCGACGCTCGCCGTCGTGGGAGCGACCGGGGCCGTCGGCACGGTCATGCTCCAGATCCTGTCCCACCGGGCGGACGTCTGGGGCGAGATCCGACTGGTCGCCTCCCCGCGCTCGGCCGGCCGCAAGCTGGCCGTGCGCGGCGAGGAGACGGAGGTCGTGGCGCTCACCGAGGAAGCATTCGACGGGGTCGACGTCGCCATGTTCGACGTCCCCGACGAGGTCGCCGAGCGGTGGGCGCCCCTGGCCGCCGCCAAGGGCGCGGTGGTGGTCGACAACTCCGGCACGTTCCGGATGCACCCGGACGTGCCGCTCGTCGTGCCCGAGGTCAACCCGCACACGGTACGCATGCGTCCGCGCGGCATCATCGCCAACCCCAGCTGCACGACGCTCTCCATGATCGTGGCCCTGGGGGCGCTGCACGCCGAGTTCGGACTGCGCGAACTGGTGGTCTCCTCGTACCAGGCGGTCAGCGGCGCCGGCCGCGCGGGCGTGGCGACGCTGCGGCAGCAGTTGTCCCTGGTCGCCGGCACGGAGCTGGGGACCAGCCCCGGTGACGTGCGGCGGGCCGTGGGGGACAGCACCGGGCCGTTCTCCGAGCCGGTCGCGCTGAACGTCGTGCCGTGGGCCGGGTCGCCGCGCGAGGACGGCTGGTCGTCGGAGGAGATGAAGGTCCGGGACGAGTCCCGCAAGATCCTCGGGCTGCCCCACCTGCCCGTGGCCGTCACCTGCGTCCGCGTTCCGGTGATCACCACGCATTCGCTGACCGTGCACGCCCGCTTCGAGGGCGAGGTCACCGTCGACAAGGCCCGCGAGATCCTCGCCACCGCGCCCGGGGTCGTGCTGTTCGACAACCCGGCCGCGGGGGAGTTCCCCACCCCCGCCGACGTGGTCGGCACCGACCCGACGTGGGTCGGGCGGGTGCGGCGGGCGCTGGACGACCCGACGGCGCTCGAACTGTTCGTCTGCGGGGACAACCTGCGCAAGGGTTCCGCGCTCAACACCGCCCAGATCGCCGAACTGGTGGCCGCCGAGCTCTCGTGACGGGCCGCGGTGGCCGCCGCCGGGTTCTCGTGAAGGTGCCCGGTTTTCGTGAAGTTTCGGACGCCGAAAACCTCCGGCCGGTGTCATAGGCGGTTTGTAGGATCTCTGTACGACATGTGAGCCGGTCGATGGTCCGGACCACTTGTCCCGAACCCCCTCGGCATCCGAGGATTTACCTCCCCGCCCTCCGCAACCGTGCGGAGGGCGGGGAGCGTCTTTGCGGTCGCCCTTCCGGGCCGTGGGACACCTTCAGGCGTGGGGACGCCTGGCACCGGACGTGGGGACGCCCGGTCATATCTGGACATAGGGGAAGAGCGGGACGCATGAGGGCATGTGATGCACCATCTGTTGTGCTGCCTGACGCGGGTAGAACGCCGACGGTCGAGATCGGCGTGAAAGAGATGCCCGGCACGTACAACCCTCACGGGGGTGCGCGTGTCCAACAGGCGTGGCAGAGGTACTCGACTTCAGCGCGGCACGCGGCACGGTCCTTCGACCGCCCCGTCCGGCGGCTCTACGACCCCGTATGCCCGGTACTCCCGGTGGCATGCCGGTGATCGCGCCCGTGCCCGCAGCGCGGCCGGCCCGCATCCCGAACCAGCGTGACGGCGCCGAGGACGGTGTCGCGGCCGGGACCACCGTCGACCACCTCACCGAGACCTACCGGGCGCACTACCGCTCGCTGCTCGGTCTCGCGGCCCTCCTCCTCGACGACACCGCCTCCTGCGAGGACGTCGTCCAGGAGGCCTTCATCCGCGTCCACTCGGCCCGCAAGCGGGTCCGCGATCCCGAGAAGACCCTGGCGTACCTGCGTCAGACGGTCGTCAACCTGTCGCGCTCGGCACTGCGCCGCCGCATCCTCGGCCTGAAGCTGCTGTCGAAGCCCATGCCCGACATGGCGAGCGCCGAGGAAGGCGCCTACGACCAGCTGGAGCGCGACTCCCTCATCAAGGCGATGAAGAACCTCCAGCGCCGTCAGCGCGAGGTGCTGGTGCTGCGCTACTTCGCGGACATGACCGAGGCCCAGGTCGCCGAGACCCTCGGCATATCCCTGGGCTCGGTCAAGGCGTACGGCTCGCGCGGTATCGCGGCGCTCCGGCTGGCCATGGAGGCGCCGGCATGAGCGACGGCAATGACGCGCGCCGGGACGGGCGCGACCGGCACGAGCCCTTCGAGTGGCACGCGCCGACACAACTGCACAGACAAGATCCGAAGCAATCGCACGCTGGGAACGGAACTGTGAACCACGGCCTGGACGACCAGAGCCCCAAGGGGTTCGACTCGGACGAGCTGGATCTGCGCAGGATGCTGCACGAAGCGGTGCAGGAAGTGGAACCGCGCGACGGCACGCTGGACTATCTGCGGAAGGCGGTGCCCCAGCGGCGGACCCGCAAGCGGCAGGCCGTCGTCGGCATGGCCGCCGCCGCGCTGTTCATCGGCACGGCCGTCCCCGCCCTCGTACACGTCTCCAACTCCACCGGCTCCGAGGCCAACCCGTCCGTCGCCGGCCACGCCTCCCAGACCCAGGGCGGCACGAGCGACGGCAAGGGCCCGGACGGCGGCGAGAGTTCCGCGGGCGGCTCCCCCGGCAAGACCGAGGGCAAGGAAAAGGGCGACAAGAAGCAGAAGGACAAGGAAAGCAAGGGCACCGGCGCCTCTGCCGGGGCGACCGAGGGTGCCGGCCCGTCCTCCACCGCCGCCGCCGGCATCCAGGCCTGCACCGCCGCCCAGCTCGGCCCCGCCGCCGGCAGCAGCGCGGCCCCCGACTCCACCGGCGCGGTCTACGGCTCCTTCCGTGTCACCAACGTCTCCGGGGCGAGCTGTACGGTCAGCGACCCCGGCTCGGTGAGCCCGCTGGCGCAGGGCGCGGCCGACCCGAGCAAGATCGTCACGGCCCGGCACACGGCCGGGGACGCGGCGGCCGGCCTGCCCGACCCGTCCCTGGAGGCCGCCCAGCTGGTGCTCTCGCCGGGCGCCGCCTACGACGTGAAGTTCGCCTGGGTCCCCACGGAGACCTGCCCCGCCCCCGGCGGCGACCCGGACCCCGACCCCGACCCCACTCCCGACCCCACCCCGACGGAGGACAGCGCGGCAGCGGGCGGCACCTCCACCGGCGGCGACACGGGCACGGGCACGGCCCCGCAACTGGCCAGGGAGGACGGCACGGTCGACGGCAGCGTGGCGGTGACGTACACGCCCGCGACCGGCTCGGGCGCGGGCTCGGTGACGGTGTCCAACGCGTGTGCCGGGACGGTCTACTGGACGGGTGTGCTGGCGGCGTCGTAGCCGCGTGGCAGCGGGCGGCTGGTCCCGCCGAGCTGCGGGCAGTCGTGCCGCCGGGGCGATGGGGGTCCCCCCTGCTCGAGCGAAGCCGAGAGCTTGGGGGAGGGTGGGCGCTGGGGGTACCCCCTGCTCGAAGAGCTTGGGGGAGGCACCCCGCCACGCCGGGCTGCGGACCCGCCCGCCCTCAGCGGCGACGCCGCGTCACTTGGCGCCGGCCTCCGCGGCAACAGGCTCCTCCTCCGGCACCAGGCCGAGCTCCGCGTCCCGCGCGAACTCCACCTCACGCCGCAGCAACCGGAACCACATGAAGATCACAAACCCCACGAAGGCGAACCACTCGGCGGTGTAACCCAGGTTCTGGAACGCCTTCAGATCCAGCCCGGTGTCCGGCGGCGCACTCGCCGGCACCGCCTTCATCCCGGAGTCACCCTTCGCCAACGTGACCCACGCGTCGTACACGTCGTACGGCACCAGATTCACCAAAGACGCCGCACTGATCGCCGCGGTCTGCCCGGCCGGCAGCCCGCCCTGCGCACTGACGCCGTTGTCCCCGGGGGTCTCGGACGCCTGGAGCGCCCCGGTGACCGTGACCTCACCGGCGGGCGGCGCGGGCGCCTTGGCCGCGTCGGCGGCACCGGGCAGCCAGCCCCGGACCACCGGCAGCGCCTCACCCGAGTCGGTGCGCAGCAGCGTCAGCACGTAGAAACCCTGCTTGCCGTCGAGCTCCCGGCCGGGCACCAGCAACTGCTTGCCGTAGCGGCCGGTCGCGGTGACCTGCTTGCCGGACGTCGCCTTGGTCACCGGCAGCATCTCCCCGAGCGGCCGGGGCGCCTCGTGCCGGGCCTCGGCGACCTGCTCGGTCGCTGTGCGATGGTCCTGCACACGGTCCTCGAACCGGCCCAGCTGCCAGGACCCCATGAAGATGCAGAAGGGGATGGACAACAGCACGAAGACGTTGATCCCCCACCATCGGGGCGTCAGCAGAAACCGGTACACACCCTTACGGTACGGGGCTGCCGGGCGGGTCCGGCCTGCGGGGTCGGTACGACTCGGTACCGCTTCGTCAGTCTTTGCGGGCCCGGACCGAGTACATCAGCGGGATCCGCGGGCGGTCCGCCGGGTAGCGGAAGTAGCCGTCCCGCCGCTCGAAGCACCCGAACCGCCGGAACAGCGAGACGTCGTGCTCGTGCAGGAACTCGATGCGCAGCCCGGCCGCCGCCAGGGCCGAGACGACCTCGCCGACCGGGTGCTGCCACTCCACGCGCCGGTTGTGGACGAACTCGGCGCCCTCGGCCGCGTACGAACCCGGCCTCTCCTCGATCCAGGCGTCACGGGCGAAGTAGTCGTACGTGATCCGCGAGCCGGTCTCGTCGTCCAGGACATCGGTCAGCGGATGGAACTCGGAGAGGTACAGGAACCCGCCGGGCGCCACCAGCGAGGCCGCCGTCTCGGCCCAGCGCCCGATGTCGGGCAGCCAGCACAGGGCGCCGACGCCGGTGTAGACGATGTCGTACGACGGGTCCGGAACCGCGGTGGCCGCGTCGTACACGTCCGCCGCGACGAAAGCCGCCCGGTCCTGGCCGAGGCCGAGCTCGCGCGCGAGGCCGCGAGCGATGTCGACCGCCGGTGCGGAGAAGTCGAGGCCGACGACGCGGTCGGCGCCGTGCCGGGCCCACGACAGGGTGTCGAGGCCGATATGGCATTGCAGATGCAGCAGCGAGCGGCCGGAGACGTCACCGACCTCGGCGATCTCGAAGTCGCGCAGGGGGTCCTGGCCGGCCCTGAAGGCGTCGAGGTCGTAGAAATCGCCCGCGGTGTGCAGCGGGACCCGTTCGTCCCAGTGGGCGCGGTTGGCCTCGTGCCAGTCTGCCGGGGTGGGGGAGTACATGAGGGTCACTCCTGAGCTGCCGATGACCTGCTGGGAAGGGGAACCGGTGGAGGTTATCCACAGGCTGGGGACCTCGCCAGCGAATTGTCGGCGAGGGCGTGCACTATGGGGCCATGACTGAGAGCAACGGATCCGACGCGCGGGATCAGCGGGACCAGCAGGAGCAAGAGGTACAGGCGGGCCGGCAGGAGCGGATGCCGGACTGGGAGAAGCGCTTCCGGGCACCCCGGGTGTCCCTGCCCGACTGGGCTGAGGACGCGCCCGACCGCTCCCTGTTCGTGTCGAACGCGACGGGGACGTACGAGCTGTACGCCTGGGACCGGTCGACGGGCGGGCAGCGCCAGGTGACGGACCGGCCGAACGGCACGACGGACGGCGTCCTGTCACCGGACGGCGCCTGGATCTGGTGGTTCGACGACAAGGACGGCGACGAGTTCGGCGTCTGGCGCCGCCAGCCCTTCACGGGCGGCCCGGACGAACTCGCCGCCGAGGGCCTGGACCCCTCCTACCCGGCGGGCCTCGCCCTCGGCCGCGACGGGCGCACGGCGGTCGTCGGCCGCTCGACCGACGAGGACGGCACGACGATCCACCTCGTCCGCACCGGTGAGGACCCGGTGGAGATCTACCGCCACCGCGAGTCGGCCGGCGTCGGCGACCTCTCCCACGACGGCTCGCTCATCGCCATCGAGCACACCGAGCACGGCGACGCCATGCACTCCGCCCTGCGCGTCCTGCGCACCGACGGCACCCCGGTCGCCGACCTCGACGACACCGAGGGCGGTACGCGCGAGCTCGGCCTGGAGGTCCTCGGCTTCGCCCCCGTCGACGGTGACACCCGCCTCCTCATCGGCCACCAGCGCCGGGGCCGCTGGGAGCCCCTGGTCTGGGACGTCGCCTCCGGCGAGGAGTCGGACCTGGCGCTGGAGCTGCCGGGCGACGTCAGTGCCGAGTGGTACCCGGACGGCAGCGGCCTGCTCATCGCGCACAGCTTCGAGGCCCGCAGCGAGCTGTTCCGCTACGACCTGGCGAGCCGCGCCCTCACCGAGATCCCGACCCCGCCCGGCACGGTGTCCGGCGCCACGGCCCGGCCCGACGGCAGCGTGGAGTACCTGTGGTCCTCGGCCGCCGAACCGTCGGCGGTCCGCTCCACGGCCGGCGGTGTCGTGCTCGACCCGCCCGGCATGAAGTCGCCCGGCTCGGTGCCGGTGGAGGACGTGTGGGTGGAAGGGCCAGGCGGCCGCATCCACGCACTCGTCCAGAAGCCGAAGGGCACCACCGGCCCACTCCCCACGGTCTTCGACATCCACGGCGGCCCGACCTGGCACGACAGCGACTCCTTCGCGGCGGGCCCGGCGGCGTGGGTCGACCACGGCTACGCGGTGGTCCGGGTCAACTACCGCGGCTCGACGGGCTACGGCCGTGCCTGGACGGACGCCCTGAAGCACCGCGTGGGCCTCATCGAACTGGAGGACATCGCCGCGGTCCGCGAATGGGCCGTCACTTCCGGCCTCGCCGACCCCGACCGCCTCATCCTCACCGGCGGTTCCTGGGGCGGCTACCTCACCCTCCTCGGCCTCGGCGTCCAGCCCGACGCGTGGGCCCTGGGCATCGCGGCGGTCCCCGTCGCCGACTACGTCACGGCGTACCACGACGAGATGGAAGCGCTGAAGGCGATGGACCGCACACTCCTCGGCGGCACCCCCGAAGAGGTCCCCGACCGCTTCGAGGCCTCCTCCCCCCTCACCTACGTCGACCAGGTCAAGGCCCCGGTCTACATCTCGGCCGGCGTCAACGACCCCCGCTGCCCCATCCGCCAGATCGAGAACTACGTCAAGCGCCTGGAGGCGAGAGGCGCGGTCCACGAGGTGTACCGCTACGACGCCGGGCACGGGTCGCTGGTGGTGGACGAGCGGATCAAGCAGGTGCGGCTGGAGCTGGAGTTCGCGGAGAGGTACGTGAACCGACAGTCGTAAGCCGCGGTCAGTCGTGCCTCCCCCAAGCTCTTCGAGCAGGGGCCCCAGGCGGCACGGGTGGGCGCGGGCGGCACCCCGCTGTGCCGGGTTGCGCCCCGGCCTCAGCCTCCACGCCGCGCATCTCGTAGCACCGGGCTGCGCCCCCCCGGGCCTCAACCCTTGCGCCGCACACCTCGTAACGCCGAGCTGTGAAGCCCACGGCTCGGCGATCACGCCCCCGCCCGCTCCCGCCGCCTCCGCCCCAGCAACTCCGCCAACCCCCGCCGCGTAGCCGCCAGCACCACCCGATCACCGGCCCCCAGCACATACGTAGGAGGCAGATCCCACACCAGCCCCGAAGCCGGCGCCCCTTCCTCCTCCGGACTCTCCCCCTCACCCCGCCGCCCCCCAGGAGGCGCTGTGTTGAGCGCCAGCACCCGCCACGCCCCCGCCCGGAAGGCCTGCCCCACCGTCCGCCCCTCCAACTGCGGGTGCCCGGCCACCTCCACCTCCGCGAACAGCAACACCCGCCGCTCGACCGGAATCGCCCCCAGAATCTGCCGTCCCATCATCGCCCCGGCGAACGCGGGCGCGGCCAGATGCGACACACTCCGGCTCCGCGTGAGGGCGAACGGATGCGCGGCCCGCAGCGTCCGGTACACCGCGGTGGCGAAGTCGTCGTCGTACAGCCGCAACACCACCCGCAGATCGGGCCGCACGGACCGGGCGTACAACGCGGCCTCCAGATTCGTCGTGTCCGCACTGGTCAACGCCAGCAGCGCATGCGCCCGATGGATCTTCGCGGCCTCCAGCACCCCCTCCTGCGTGACGTCCCCGAGCACCACCGGCACCCGCAGCCGCCGCGCCGTCGCCATCCCCCTGGCCTCCGGATCGGACTCGACGCACACCACGGGGATGTGCAGCTCCCGCAGCCGCGTCAGCACCCGCGTCCCGATCTTGCCGAGCCCGAGCAGCACCACATGCCCGCCGAGCCCGCGCGGCGGCTTCCGCAGCGCGGAGGCGCTGCGGAACGTGCCCAGTGCCTCCAGCACCGCGGCCAGCAGCACCGGCAGCAGCAGCAACCCGACCAGCCCGGACAGCAGTTGCAGGACCTGCCGCCCGGTCGACTCGTGGAACGCGGGATCGTTGATGCCGAACAGGTCGAGCAGCGTGACGTACGTGGCGTACAGCGGATGCTCCCCGGTCACGAACATCAACGCGACGGCGAGCGCGAGCACACACCCCACCAGCCCGGCCAGCGACCACCGCAGCCGGCGTGAGAACAGAGAGGCGAACGGCGGCACACCGCCCCGCCCGGAGGGCAGGGACGGCCCGGAGTACGACACCTGCTCCAGGACGACCGTCCCGCGCCCGGTCGCCGACGCCACCGCCGCCTCGTCCGGCAGCAGTCGCGGCCCCTGCTCCCCACTTCCCTCGGAACCATCCGCGCCGGCCGGGTCATTGCTCGTCGCGGACAGCAGCGCCAGGGTGCACAGGCCGGGGTCGGCCACCTCGCCCGGCCGCGGCGGCTGCCGCTCCACGGCACGCAGGACGAGCCCTTCGGTCTGGACGACCTTGCTGGTCCCGATGAGGGCCGTGGCGGCCAGCGCGGGCGCGGCCGTGTCGGCGTCGGACAGCACGGTCGTCGACGCGTCCAGTCCTCCCGTACCGGATCCCGTGCCGGAGGCCACCGCCGCCGCCTGGTCGAGCAGTTCCTCGATGTGCTGGCCCAACCGCCGGTTGTACAGACGGAGTACGAGCCTGAGGCGGGGGTTGAGCCGGCGGGCCGTGAGCGCGGCGCGGATGTTGGTCTCGTCGTCGTCGTACACGAGCGCCAGGGCCGCCGCACGGTCGGCGCCCACCTCGGTGAGCACGGCCTCGGTGACCTCGGCGGCCTCCACGACCTGCTCGTTCATGGCCGGTTCGGCGACGCCCGCACCGGTCCGGTTGACGGCCGCGCTGACCCGGTCGAGCAGGGCCGCCGAGGCGGCCCGGGCCCGTCCGACCACCGGCTGCCGCACCCGGCGCACCGAGGGCGGCACCACGAGCGTGACCTGTTCGCCGTACACACCACGGAGTTCGGCGGCCAGCCGGTGCGCGAGTCCGTCGTCCCCGCACACGATCATGTGCGTGGCCGGACCACCTGGCAGACCCTGGTTCGGAACGCTCCCCACGAGGGAGAAGACTGCCTCACCGGGACGGCTGGTTCCAGAAGGGACCGCGGTGGCTGAACGCCCGGCGTGGCCCGGCCGTACAGAAGGGGAGGCAATACCCGTGCGCACGACCGGAGGTACCGGGCCCGTGGCCACCACGAAACCCGCCCAGCAGACCGACGAGACGGTCGGGCACGAGACACGTCGACCGGTCGCTGACAAGGGCCCGAGCCCCGACGAAGCCCGCCACCTCAACTCCCCCCTCCTGCTCACCCTCCTGCTGCTCACGGCGGTGATGCTCCAGGACCCGATCCGCGCGGCCCTGTCCGCGCCGGTGATGCAGAGCTGGATGACGGTGTTCGTCGCGGTCCTGGTGCAGGCCCTGCCGTTCCTGGTGCTCGGGGTGCTGCTGTCGGCGGCGATCGCGGTGTTCGTGCCGCCGTCCTTCTTCGCCCGGGCCCTGCCGAAGCGCCCGGCCCTGGCGGTCCCGGTCGCGGGCGCGGCGGGCGCGGTGCTGCCGGGCTGCGAGTGCGCGTCGGTGCCGGTGGCCGGGGCGCTGGTCCGCCGAGGGGTCACACCGGCGGCGGCGCTGGCTTTCCTCCTCTCGGCGCCCGCCATCAACCCGATCGTGCTGACGGCGACGGCGGTCGCCTTCCCCGGCAACCCGGAGATGGTCCTGGCCCGCTTCGTCGCCAGCCTGCTGGTGGCCTGCGCGATGGGCTGGCTCTGGCACCGCCTCGGCCGCACGGACTGGCTGCGCCCGCCCGGCAGACCGTCGTACGAGGACCGCGGCAAGGGGGCGGCCTTCTGGGGCTCGGTGCGCCACGACGTGATGCACGCCGGTGGTTTCCTGGTGGTCGGTGCGATGGCCGCGGCGACGCTGAAGGCGGTGGTGCCGGAGCAGTGGCTGCGCGCGGCGGCCGGGAATCCGGTGTTCTCGGTGCTGGCTCTCGCCGTGCTCGCCGTCCTGCTGTCCATCTGCTCGGAGGCGGACGCGTTCGTGGCGGCGTCCCTGACCCAGTTCTCGCTGACGGCCCGTCTGACGTTCCTGGTCGTGGGGCCGATGATCGACCTGAAGCTCTTCGCGATGCAGGCGGGCACCTTCGGCCGTGCCTTCGCCCTGCGTTTCGCCCCCGCGACGTTCGCCCTGGCCGTCGTCGTGTCGGCCCTGACCGGAACGGTCCTGCTGTGAACCGCCTGGCCCAGACGGCCCTCCTCTTCCTGCTCGGCGCGACACTCCTGCACGCCGGTCTGACGGACCTCTATCTGCGCTACGTCAAGGCGGGCCTGCGCCCGCTGGTCCTGCTGGCGGGCGTGGTGCTGATCGTGACGGCGGCGGCGACGCTCTGGTACGAACGCCGCCACGCAGCCGAGCGACGGCCCCACCACCACGAGCCCCGTATCTCCTGGCTCCTCGCCCTCCCCGTCCTCGCCCTGATCCTGGTCGCCCCGCCGGCCCTGGGCTCCTACAGCGCGGCCCACACGGGCACGGCCCTGACGAAGCCCTTCGGTTTCCCGGACCTCCCCGCCGGCGGGCCCCTGCGACTCGGCGTGGCCGACTACGCCGGCCGCGCGGTCTACGACGACGGCCGCTCCCTCCGCGACCGCGAGCTGAAGATCACCGGTTTCGTCACCCTGGACCGGGCGGGCGCTCCCTACCTGGTCCGCATGGGCCTCAACTGCTGCGCGGCGGACGCCCAGCCGGTCAAGATCGCCCTGACCGGCAACATCCCCCCGGTCCTGAGCCCGGACACCTGGCTGGAGATCACCGGCCGGTACACCCCCCGCCGGACCAAGGACCCGGTCAACGACGGCCCGATCCCGTACCTCGACGTCACCACAGCCAGACCGGTACCAGCACCGTCCGACCCGTACGACGAGACATGGAACAACTGAGAACCGTGTACGACGCGTAGTACTCCGCGTACTAGCGAAGCCACTTCCGGGTACTCGGAAATCTCGCTGATCAGCGAGGGGGAGGCATGACCACACCGAGCGGCGACACCGGGACGAGGACCGGAACCGGGACGCAGACCGACCGCGCGGCGGAACTCACCCGGGACCTCCTGTCCGAGGCCCGCGAGCAACTCGCACAAGCCGACAGCAAGGCCGGACTGACGCTGGCGACCCTGGGCGCGGCCCTGACCGTCCTGCTCGGCGCGATCGCCGGCGGCCTCATCGCGCCCGGCCAGTACGCCGTGATCCCACAGCTCCTGGTGTGGGCCGGCTGCGCCGCCTGCGCCCCGTCCCTGGTCCTCCTCGGTCTGGCCGTATCCCCCCGACGCCCCTCCCAGGCCCCTTCCCCCGGCGACGCGACCCAGCTGGAGATCCTGTCCCGCACCGCCTGGATCAAGTACCGCTGCATACGCCGGGCGATGGCCTGGGGCGCGGTCTTCCTCACGCTCACACTGGCGGGAACGCTGGCCGGGGTCCTGTCCTAACAGACCGCGGCCGCCCGCGCCCACCCATGCCGCCCGGGGGATGGCCGTACACGCAACCGGGGCCGACCGGCGTCTCCCGGAACTGCCGACATCTCGGTTTCTTCGGTATCAACAACCCGCCACACTGGACCGGGAGGTATCTCCAGTCCGCATACGGTGCATCTGCGCTGCGTAACGCATCGGAACACACGTCTCATGCTCAGCGAGGCGAACTGGGGCATGCCTCCTTCCCACGGTGTGATGGCCGGGATGGGGTAGCCGCGAGGATCGGCGCCTGACGCCAGCCCCTGGCGATCCGATCCGGCCATGGCCGACTCGCGCCCTTCTCGCGCTGCCTCGGGCTGTTCACACTTCCCTTCACGGACCCGGGGGAGGAGCTTCGATCATGGCAGGGCGTGTACGGGGTGCTGCTGCTCGCAGGCGGCGGGCCGCACGGCTGAAGGCGGTTGCGGCCGGCAGTGGCCTGGTACTGGTCTTGCTGGCGGTGTTCTGGTCGGTCGTGTGGCCGTACATCACTGGGGCAGTGATCCTCGGCGGCGTCGGAGCGGCAGGCTGGTGGCTGTGGCGTACGGACCGGCTCGTGCGCGGCCGGGACCGTCTGTGGCGGCAGGAAGACGCGGTGAAGGCCGGTCATCGGACACTGGCCGAAGTGGACGCGATGACCGGCACCGAATTCGAGGAACTGGTCGCAGCCCTCTGCCGACGGGACGGGTGCAGGGACGTCCGGCGAGTGGGCGGCGCCAACGACAACGGCGCTGACGTCGTCGGCCGCCTTCCGGACGGTCGAAGCGTGGTGATCCAGTGCAAGCGCTACGCCCCGAGCAGCACGATCGCGAGTCGTGAGCTGCGCGATCTGCTCGGCGCCAAGGTGCACTTCGGGGCCGACTTGGCCGTGTTCGTGACGACTACGCGATTCAGCCGCCCCTCAGAGAAGTTCGCGCTGCAGCACGGAATCCTCGCCGTGCACCGGGACCACCTCGGGCTGTGGAACAACGGGGCCTCCCTGCTGTCCCTGAGCGAGGTGAACGGCCAAGGGCAGGGCGACCCCCGCCACCGAGCGCGCTGGAAGCGGGCGTACGGGAATTGACCGAGCCCGCAGGAGGGTGAGGTCTTCGGCCGAGCCGGCTACCGACTCCTGGGGCCGACCGCCTACAACTTCGCTCCAACGCTACTGGCGTGGGCATACACCACGGGGTGCAATGAAGCCGAAGCAGCTCTGCGCGGGCGCCGGGGTCGCGGGTGTCAGTGGCTTCCGGTATCAGTCGATGCCGAAGCGATCACTGACCACGTCGCGGGATCACAGACCCACCTCGGTCGCAATCGGGCGGCGGCGTTCGCGGCATCTCTGCCGACCGTTCCCGAACTGGAGAAGAAGCTGGAGATGCAGCGGGAGAAGGGCTATAAGGGCTGGCCGTCGGTTCCTCTGTCCGCCCTGGTAGCCGAATCCGGCGCGGTGGAGGGGATCCTGGCCGCGATCCAGGAGCTCATGGACGGCCAGGAAACCTCCGCCTGAGCGGCTCGGTGGCGCTGTCGTCAGCAAGCGGCATGGCAGGGAACGCCGTCGCTGCCAAAGCGCTTTCAACACCCCTGTGATGGTGCGCGGCTATCGGTGCAGCGGCGACCGTACGGCTGGTGTGATGCACAGCCGGCACGTGGAAGACGTAGGTCAGGCCGGTGTCGGGGTCGGTTATGCGGATCGCGCCGTCCACGTCGTCGTCCCAGGCCGACACGAGTCGGGAGCTGCGGGTCTCCGGCCGGACCGGTTCGTTCGTGTCCGGGTCCGGAAGGGGGGAAGCTGAGGCGGGCGCCGTCCGCCGTGGCGTAGACGAGCCCCTCGTCGTAGGCCTGCACGCGCGGTCGAGGGTCGAGACCCAGGTGGGGCCGATCCAGCTCCCGACCACCCATTCGCTGGGGCCGGTGTCGACGGCTCGTGATCACTTGTCTGGGAGCCTGCCGGGATGGCGCGTCTTTCGATGCGGCTGTCACGCCAGCACGTACGGAACTCAGAGGTCGTCTTCATCGACGGGTTCGGGTTCGCGGATGTAGGCGAGGTCGAGGACGTAGCGTTCGGTGACGGGGCAGTCGTCCCAGGCTTCGGTGAGCTGGTCTTCCGGGGAGTCGTCGGTGAGCTGGGCGAGGGTGGTGTTGTAGTAGTCGGCTGCTGCCTGGCGGCCCTGCCACCAGGCGTGGCCCTCGTAGACGCCAGGGCGGGGCAGGGTGATCTCGTCGGCGGGTCCGCGGTCGAGTTGGCCGATGACCAGGATGCCTGTTTCGGATTCGAGGCTGACGTCGATGTGGCCTTCGGCCTCGGCGGGCGGGGCGGGGGGTGTGTCCCAGATGCGGATCGTCATCTGGACCTTCATGTCCGGTTGAAGGCTCACGAGGTACAGGTGGTAGCCGTTGCCGGCCACCACCTGTATCTCTGCAGCGTCCAGGGCTGCTTCGTCGCCGAGGTAGGCGTCAGCGTCGTAAACCTCCAGTACGCGGCGGCCGGGGGTGACGGTGACGTTGTGTTCGGCGAGCAGCGCCATGGTCAGTGGTGTCTTCCTGCTAGTTGGTGATCTTCACGTAGAAGGGGTCGCCGTTCAGGACGCGGTTGAGGGTGTACATCTCGTTGAGGCGCTCTCCGCCCTTGCGGTTGTCCTTACCGTCGATCAGCCGGACGGAGAAGCGGTTGTCGCCCTTGGTGGACCCTTCCTTGGTGGAGGCGAAGGGGTACTCGTCGCACTCCAGGCCACTGCCGGTGTAGTCGCCCCAGACCTTCTTGCATTCCTTGATGGACTTGTTGCGATTGTCGTCGATCTTCTTCGGACCCACGACTCGGTGCAGGGGTTCCTTCGCTCCCGGGACGCTCTTTCCGGGCCAGGAGGGGAAGGTGCGCTCGGGACGGTTCAGTGCGTCGTAGATGTGCACGGCGCTTTCGTTACGGCACCGGCTCGCACGCCTGGTGGCCGGACCTGATCACCCGAGCCGAACACCGACGCGGCGAGCTCCAGCGCCCAGGACCGAGACGCCCGTCCTGGTGCTACGGCACCCCCGGCATCGCCCGCGCCCAGCAACTCGCCAGCCTCGCCCTCGGCGACCGTGACCGGCAACGGCAAGCCGAGCAGGCCCTGGCCGGATGTCTGGCCGACGATCAGCAGCTCGCCCAGCTCACCGACGCATCCCTCTGCCACGGTTGGGCGGGGCTCATACAGACCGTCTCCCGTGCCGCCGCCGACGCCCTCGACGACGAACTCGCGTCGCATCTACGCCGCCTGAACGTCCGGCTCAACAAGCACCTGGACCACCACGGACTGCCGGACGGCGTCGGCCTGATGGACGGCACGGCAGGTATCCACCTGGTCCGTCTCACCGACCCCGTCAACACGGCGATCACCGCCCCCTGGGACCGCTGCCTGCTCCTGACAGGGTGACGCCGCGAACCGCATCCGCACACCAGAACAAATGAGAACGATCTGCCCCTGCCGTACGCGCAGCCGGGCACCTTCCGAAAGGACGCGATGAACACCACCACTGGCGCCTCCCCCGAGGACCTGCGCAACCGTCTGGTCGACGCCATCCTGAAAGAGGACATCTCCGGCCTCCGCGACGCACGCGTCGAAACCGCCATGCGGACCGTACCCCGCCACGCCTTCCTCCCCGACGCACCCATCGAGGAGGCGTACGCCAACAAGAGCGTGACGATCAAGGAGAACCCCGACGAGGACGCACTCCCGCTGAGCTGCGCCTCCCAGCCCGACGTCGTGCACTTCATGCTGGTCCAGCTCGCCGTCCGCGACGGCGACAACATCTTCGAGATCGGGGCCGGCACCGGCTACAACGCCGCCCTGCTCAAGCACCTCACCGGGAAGTCCGGACAGGTCACCACATGCGACATCGACGCCGACGTGACCGCCTACGCCCGCCGGACACTGGACGCCAACGGATACGAAGACGTTCGCGTCGTCACGAGGGACGGCGCCCTCGGCGCCCCGGAGTTCAGCCCGTACGACCGAATGATCGCCACGGTTGGCATGTGGGACCTCCCCGGTGCCTGGTGGGACCAGCTCGCCGTCGGCGGACGCCTCGTGGTCCCGCTGCGATGGCGCGGGCTCTCCAGGGCCGTGGCCTTCGAACGCGAGGAGAGGCGGATGCGGTCCGACTCCGTCAAGATGTGCGGCTTCCTCCCGGTGATCGGCCAGGACGGGGAGCGGAACGACTACATCGACGACGACCGGCTCGTCAGGCTCTACTGGGACGAGGACCAGTCCATCGCCCCGGAACTTCTTCGCGACGCGCTCACCCGACCGAAGTCGGTCGTCTGGACCGATGTGACGGTCGGCCTCGTCGAGTCGTTCGACGGCGTCTGGCTGCGGTTGAGCGCCACCGAGCGAGTGACCTGCCGCATCACCGCGAAGCCCGCAGCGGTGGCGGCCGGCCTCCACCGGCCCGCCTCACCCGCCCTGAGCCCCGCCCTCGTCGAGGGGGACTCCATCGCGTACCTCACTCTGGAGCGGACCGCCGAAGACCCCGAGACAGAACCCCGGTTCCGGCTGGGAGCCGTCGGCTATGGCCCGGCCGGCGCCGATCTCGCCGAGCGGATCTGCGCGCAGATCCGCGCCTGGAGCCCGGCCCGGACCGCCGAACCCGTCGTCACGGCCTACCCCGCGGACACACCGGACAGCGACCTCGCCGACGGAGCCTTGATCGACCGGCCCTCCGTGCGGCTCGTCATCGCCTACTGATCCTGACGCATGCGGGCGTGACCGTGGCAGGTGCGCCCGCACCCGCCATCGCCGCACCGCCCACCGCCCCGGATCGCCTGCGGTGGCGGTCAACGGGAGGGCAGGATCTGCGCCGTGGCGCTCGGGCAGTTTCGCCGAGAAGACCGCACTGGACCGCCATTTTCCGAACAGGATAGGCGGTACCTTCACCTTCGCTACATCATTCCCATTTCTCGCCCGTCGCTTCCTGGTAGCTCCTTCTGAACTCTTTCAGCTTCTCCTCGCCTTCTTCGTCGTGGACCCCATATTCCACAAGCATATTGAGTTCAACAAAGTCCTCAATAGACAGACTGTTGTACCAGTCCGCCTCCTCCTTGCTCCAACCTTCCTCATCATCACGCTTGTTGAACTTACCTGCGCTCCTGAAAGCGATGAAGAGGCTAGTCGCGACGATGCCCGCAGCACCGATGATGACTTTCTTCTTCTTGAGCAGGCTTTTCGCCTTCTCGGTGACGGAGGTGGTTTCGCCATCCTCAGAGGCGCCTTGCTTGGTCATGGCGGTACCTTTCGGGTCCAGAGTTGGTTTGCTGCGGATCATGCCCACCTGGCATCCACGACCACGTACCGCGTGGTCCATGACGTCTCGGGTCGTCCCGAGGGTGTCCTCAGCCGCGACACTCACTTCACCCAGACAACGACGCCTGGCATTCCTCGCACCGTCGTACGGCCTGCCGCGCGGTGTTGCCCGCCGTAGCGGTCGCCGGATGGCTGCTGCTCAGCCTGTCCCAGAGGCCACGCGGCGGTTGAGGAATCCACCCCCAGCGTGGCGACTTCACCAGTTCCTCAGTGAGGTGGGTGCAGCCTGGCAGGTGTGCGTACTGCGTGGGCGAGACGAGGATGGTGTCGGCGGCAAAGTGTCGCCATTCCTGCCGAGTGGGAGATGCGGACTGCGGACTCACAGCAGAAGCGGCCGATGAGCATGCACACCCCAGCCCGATGATGCAGTCACACCGCTCGCAGCGCTCCTCTTTCATAGTCTTGCTCATTCTGGGGCCGCTCCGGTGCCGACCCGGTAGACGATCTTCCCGTCGAACTCGGCGAACCCGAGTGACTTGTAGAAGGCCCGTGCCCCGGGGTTGTCGCTGTCGGTCATCCATTCCACGCGGCTGCACCCGGGGCGCGCTGCGGCGATGGCACGGAGTTCGTCCATGAGGCGGGCACCGATGCCCTGCCGTCGGAGCGTGCCACGGACGTACAGCTCCTTGAGGAACAGGGAGTGCGAGGAGCCGGCGGCCGGCCAGAGGAACGAGTAGGCGGCGAGTCCGATGATGTCCCCGGTCTCATCCTCGACGAGCAGCGCGGAGGCCAGCGGCGGCGAGCCGAACAGCGCCTCCTCGACCTGGATGCGGCGTTCCTCCAGTGGCTGGATACCGGTGTCGGTCGCCCCGTAGAACCGCTCGATCTCCTCGATCAGCTCGGCCACGGCCGGGACGTCCCGCTTCTCCGCGGGACGGATCGTCACGGTCATCGGCGCCTCCTGTCCTTCCTCGATTGCTTCGGTCGCTGCTGCACTCGTTCGTTCCAACGCGTGATCCCCTCCTGGCGGTACGGCACACGCGTCTACGGCGACGAGGCGGCCTGCGCATACGGGTTCCAGCCGTGCTGCCGCAGGGAGCCCTGGACGTGTCGGATGAGGTACTCCAGGTCCGCGCAGTAGACAGACGGGTTCCGATAGCCCTGGGCTTCGCTGAAGCGGTGTGGGAGGTAGCCACCGCCGCACACGTCCACAAGTGGGCAGGCGCGGCACTGCTCGGCGAGCGCTTCCTTGCCGTGTTGCCGGTGCAGCAGCTTTGGATGGGACAGAGCTTCGTCGAAGGAGTGGCGGAGGACGTCGAGTCCGAGCCAGGTGGCACCCTCCTCGACCGACCGCAGGGTGTCCACGGCCTCGATGGAGCCGTCGGACTCGATCACGACGCTTGTCGGCGGGGCCAGGCCGAGCGTCTCCACCGAGCCGCGCACGCCAGAGCTGAGGGCCACGATGTCCTCCAGCATCCGGACGCTGTGCCGGTACTCGGGCCGGTCGAGCCAGGCGTCGTAGACCCTGCTCATCCACAGCCCGTACTCGGGCACGCTCGGGTCGGAGCGGTGCGGCGGGTCGTCGTGGGTCGCGTGCGGCAGGCCGAAATCGATCACCGGCGGTTCGAACGCCGCCAGGTAGTCGTGGACCTCCACGGGGTCGTTGGCCAGGTCCACGACGGCGAGCAGCCCCGCGAACAGGTGTGGCCGCGACCGCAGGAGTTCGATGCCGCGCACGGCGGAGGCGGCGCTCGACCGCCCGGCATGCGTCAGCCGGTGCCGGTCATTGGCAAGCGGCGGCCCGTCGAGGCTGACGCCGACCGCAACCTCGTACCGTTCGAAGAGGTCCAGCCACGCATCGGAAAGAAGAGTCCCGTTGGTCTGGAGCTCGAAAAGGACCCGGGTCCCGGCCGGCACGCTGTCCCGGACGGTCTGCAACAGACCGGCCATGTGCCCGACGCCGACGAGAAGCGGCTCCCCGCCATGCAGGACGACGTGGATGGCCCGAAGGCGGTGTGCGGAGGCGTGCTCACCTATCCGCCGGGCCGCAGCCCGCACCACAGCGAGGTCCATTCGGGCGGGCAGGCGCCGCGCCGCCTGGTCCTTGGAGTTGAAGACGAAGCAGTAATCGCAGTCGATATTGCAGCGGTTGGCGACCTTGAGGATGAACGTCCGGAAAGGAACGGGGCCTTCGGGTTCTGTCATCGAGCGGACGTGCTCACAGCGGCCAGGGCCAGATGAGCGAGGCCGCGTGGGCACCGTCGCCGACCCGGGCCGTCGCGCCCTCCTCTGCCTCCAGCCGTTGCCGGACGCGGGCGGCCACGCGGTCCAGGACGGCGGTGCCGGCCGCCGTCGGCTCCGTGGACGCCGGGCCGGCGGGCGTGATGGTGCATGGCTCGGTGACGGACGTGGGTGACGGCATCCAACGCTCCTCGTGAGGTACGTGCCGGAGGTGGCACGGTGCGACGGGGTTGAAGCGACAGATCAGCCGGAAACGTAGCATCCTCAACCACCCACCTGGCACGGGAAATTCGGCCACAGGGTCGGCGTCAGCCGGACCGCTACACCAGCAACCGTTCGATGTCGTCCACGGACGCGCTCACCCCCAACCGCCGGTACACGGTCACGGCGGCTCGCAGCGAGTCCACGCCGTGACCAGGCCCGTCAACCGTCCAGTCGCAGCGGCCGATGCCCTCCAATGCCCGCGCCTCCTCCAGCGGGCAGCGGATGTCCCGCGCGAGCGTGAGCGCCTGACCGAAGTGCCGACGGGCGGCTGTCGGTTCATCGGAGGTGAGCAGCAGCAACCCCCAGTGGTTCAGTGCCTCCGCCTCGCCACACCGGTCGCCCAGGCCCCTCAGGATCTCCAAACCGCGTTGGAACGCCTCGATCGCGCCGTCGCGCTCACCGACGATGCCGCGCGCCACGCCCAGCTCACTCAGCGAGGCGGCCTCACCCCCTCGGCTGCCGAGTTCGCGGTAGGCGCCCAGGGCCTCCTCCAGAAGCCGGATCGCCTCTGCCGCATCCCCGGTCACACGCTCCACGACGCCAAGGTGACGGATGCTGTTCGCGCGGCCGAACCGTTCACCGAGCTCGGTGAAGTGCGTCAGGGCCTGGCCGTGTGCCGTCCGCGCTGCCTCGATGTCTCCGGTCAGCCGTCGGACGACGCCCAACTCGTTCAGCGCGTAAGCCTGGTGCACACGGTCGTCCAGCTCCAGGTAGATGTCGAACGCTTCCTGGTGATGCCGCGCAGCCAGGCCGTACGCGCCCATGAGGTTGTGCACGACACCCAGGTCCCGCAGGGAGTTCGCCTCCCCGTATCGGTCACCGAGTTCTCGGTAGATCGCCAGGGCCTCGGTCTGGGCCTCCACCGCGGCGTCGAACCGGCTCATCTGCCGGTGTGTCATGCCGAGATCCGCGAGCGCGTTCGCCTGCCCGAGCCGGTACCCCAGCTCACGGTAGAGGGCTAGAGCCTCAGTCTGGGCGCGGGCCGCGTCCTCGTTGTCCGCGGTCAGGTACCAGACGATGCCGAGCTGGTTCAGTGCCTCGGCCTTGCCACGCCGGTCGTCGACCGCTTCGTACGCCGTCACGGCGTCGTTGAGGGCTTCGATCGCCTGTGGGTAGGCGGCCATGAAACGGCGTACGACACCCAGCTCGGCGAGAGCATCACCCCGCGCCCGCTGGTCGCCGGTTTGGCGGGCGGCCTCGGCGGCCGTCCGATGGAGCGCGACGGCCTGGTCCCAGGGGCCGGCCTGGCGCAGGAAGGGCGCCATGGCCGCTGCAAGTCGGACCACGAGGTTGTACAGGGCGAGGCCGTTCGCCCGACGGACGCAGGCCAGGATGTTGGCCCGCTCGGTCTCCAGCCAGCTCAGGGCATCCGCCCGCGACTCCAGGACCGGGGTTTCCACCCGCGCGGTGTCGTCCGGCGCCGGTGGCACCGCAGCTCCGCTGCGCACGGTGTGCCCGTTCGCGATGGCGAGAGCGGCCAGGTAGTAGGTGCACACGCGCTGGACGGCCTGTACGTGGTCCATGCCCTCTCCCTCGGCGGCGAGACCGCGAGCGTAGTCGCGCAAGAGATCGTGCAGCCGGTAGCGACTCCCCGGTTGCTCGTCGATCAGGTGGTCGTCGTAGAGCGCCTCAAGATGCCGACGGGCCATCACGACCGAGACCTCACCAAGAGCCGCACCGACGTGCGGGTCGAGATCGGTGCCGGGGAAGAACCCGAGCTGTCGGAAGAAGCGCTGCCGCTCCGGCGAGAGATCCCGGTAGGAGAGATCGAACGTCGCGGTGACGGCACGTTCCCCGGCACGCAGCTCTCCCAGCCGGTCCCGCGCCGCCACCAGCCGCCCGCGCAGGTCCTCGGCGCTCCAGGACGGATGGTGCCGCAGCCTCGCCGCGAGAAGCGACACTCCCAGCGGCAGACACCCGCACAGCCGCACCAACTCGTCCACCACATCCCGGCCGAGAGCGTCGGCCGGCCGCCCACTGAGCCGTACGAAGAGTTCGACCGCGTGATCCGGCGGCAGTGCGTCCACCGACATGACCACCTCCTCGTTCGCAACCAGCCGCTTGCGACTGGTCACCAACACCAGGCACCCGCTCCCACCGGGGAGCAGCGGCTCCAACTGCCGGTAGCTGGCCGCGTTGTCCAGAATCAGCAGGGCCCTCTTGTCCGCGAGCCTGCTCCGCCACATGGCGGCCCGGGCCTCCGTAACCGCTCCGACGTCATCACCGACGGGAATCTGCTGCGTCGGCACGCCGGCAGCCGTGAGAAGTGAGGCGAGCGCCTCGCCGGCCTGCACCGGAGTGCGCCCCGGCGTGTGCCCGTTGAGATTCACGAAGAGTTGTCCGTCGGGGAAGCGCTCAGAAAGCAGGTGGCCGGCGTGCACGGCGAAGGCGGTCTTCCCGACGCCTGGCATGCCGTCGATCACATGAACGGGCAGCCCCTGACCACGCTCCTGTGAGGCCCGCACCGAACCCACCAGCCGCTCCAGTTCCGCAGCACGGTCGGTGAACGCGGCGGTGTCGCGCGGCAATGAACGCAGCACCTGGGCGGCCCCTGGCCCTGCTCCATCCTCCGGTCGGCCCGGAGGGGTGGGAGGCCGCGTCTCGGAGAGCCCGGCGAGCAGGGCCGTCAGTCCCGCCATCGTCACGCCCAACACGACGAACGAGAACCAGGCGTGCTCCTGTAACCACCCCAGCCAGCCCGGCCACCGCGACTCATCGGACACGGCGTTCGTGACGAGCCCGACCAGCATGGTGGTCACAGCGCCGCCTCCGGCGACGACGGCGATGGCGATCCCGCGCCGGAGTCTCATACGAAGGCTCCAGCAGCAGCCAGAGGAGCGGCCGATTCCCCCCTGGTGCCACTGATGAGACACCACGCACTGCCAACCGACCTGGTCACGAAGGCAACCCCCGAGTAGAACGCCCCAACTTCCCTAACGGAACAATCCTCGTAGACCTTGGTCAAGGGCGCGTCTGAGCCACGAGGTGCGCCAGCTGCCGCAAGGCGCGCTGGCCCACAGCCACCGCACCATCTTCAGAAGTCCACGCAACCTCTGATGATCACGCGGCGGCTGCTTCCTTATCGGCCCCGGCCACGAACTGGTCAATCGGCTCGGGGCCTACCCGGCATCGCAGGTCGTGGCCTCGGATCCAGCCGGTTCGGTAGACCTCGTGCCAGTATTCTCGCTCTTCTCGCTCTTCTCGCCCGCCTCGATGGGGGCGTAGCGCCGCCGTTGCAGCTCATCGCGTTCAACGTCCGGGATCGTCATCGACTCGGCAAGCACGGCGGCAAGCGCGCCCACTTGAGTGTTGTCGATGTCAGTGTGGAAGAGCCACCGGATGTTCTCGTCGCGCGTGATGAGGTCGATCGCCAAGCGCGCGCTTCTGTCCTGTGTGGTCGTTGCTCGGACGTATCGCACTTGGTCAATCGGGATGTCTTGACGGATCTCGGCTTGCTCAAGGAACGCGTTCGTCTTGGCCGTGATGATGCGGCGATCCGTGACGGCGACCAGTGTCTTTGCCGCAGCCTTGTCCCTCGCGGCCGCCAACTTCTCCTTCGCTCCGCCGACGATCGCAGAAATTGGACCAAGGGCATCGAGCTGGTCGGGGAAGCCGAGGACACGTAGGGTCTCACCGTCCTCGAGGAGCCATCGCAGGATGCGAAGGTACGGCTTGAGATCCAGCGATTCGGGTGCGCAGACGACGCCCGGAGCCTCAAGCGGAGGGGCCGGCGGCTGGAGAGCATTGGCTAGAGGCTCGATCGCCTCCAGAAGACGGGCGGCGGTGTCGCGGGCTGCCTTCACGTCCTTCCGCTTCCCCGGCAGCGGCCATGCGTCGGGGCCGGGGAGCTCGGCGGTGATCCGCAGCTCCCGCGTCAGCGCGTCGACGAGGCTCGTCGACGCGGCGAGAGCGGAGTCGAACTCCGCGCGGGTGTCGCGCGCGATGACCTCGGCGTACTGCGCCTCGGCGGCGTCTTCGCGTCCAGCGGCTCTCGCCCTCGCGGCGCGGAGCGCGTGATATCCGGTCCATGCCTTGAGGGAGGACAGGAGGGCGTAGGCATCGAAGGCGATCGCCTCGGCGTTCGTCTGCAGATACTCACGGTGGCTGCGTGCGTCGGCCCGACCGATCCGCCTGACGTGGTCGCGGACGTTTCCCTGGTAGAGCTCAAGCTGCTTCTGCAGCAGCGCTCCACTGCCCGCGACGTCCTCCCACAAGGACGTCGGGACCGACTCGATCTCTCGCGCCTGGTCGACCGCGCGATCGATGGCGGCGGCGAGCCCCGTCAGTTCGGCCCACTGACCCTTGCGGGTGGTGGTGAGGACCTGACTTGTCACCGCGAGGTTGGTCCTGACGAGGCCTGAGACCTCACTCAGCATCATCTGAAGGGCGACCATGGCCAGCGCCGGCCCGATCGAGGCCGCGGTCTGCGCCTTGCTCACCGCATTCACGGAGTAGAAGCGGGCCTGATGCAGGATGCGGCCAGGAACCATCACCGCTCCGAGGTTCCCGCCGTCCTTGATGGCGAGCGTCGCGCCGCTGTTCAGCAGGGCCTGTGCCGTGTCGCCGATCCTGTACAGCCCCTGCACGCCGGCGAACGCGTTTCCGAGATTGCCGACCACCGTCGCCGCGTTCCCGATCGAGGCGAGGATCGCTGAAATCTGCTTGCGGTCGGCAGCCGGCATGATCCCGAAGTCGATCAGATCAGGCTTCAGCTCCGGCAGGACCTCACCGGCGACGACAGCCACCCCTGGGAGCACCTCCACCAGAACCGTCGACGCCGTCGTCGAGTCGATGTCCGAGTTGGACGTCGGATCGTCCACAACAGGTGAATCGGCGGTATTGCTCCGGCCGTTCTCCTCAGGCTCGGCGATCTCCTTCGAGTCCGAAGGGTCCTGCATGCGATCTCCTCCCCCGCGGGCGCGCGCAACGGCCGGACGTCGTCGGCGTCGACTGCCGGAGTCTACGGCTCAACGCCTTGCGGGCAGCCCGAATCCACCGGGTTGATTCCGCACTGGCTGGTGTAGGCATGGGTGCACCCGACGGCGCAAGGCCGCTCCCGGCGGCGCTTGTCGGTCACTCCAAGCAGGGCTACCAGCAGGTTCGCCCGGCCCGGCGCCATACGCGTGGCACACCAGCTGTACGAACTGGACTCAGGTGAGCTGATCCGCTGCCCGCCCAAGGACGACAGATACCGCACCATCGACGCGACGGACTGGCTATCGGCCCTGGTCGCTGACCACATCGCACGTACGAAACCGACGCCGTGCCCCTGCCACGGCAAGCGCTACGTCTTCCACGGCCAGGACACCGCCCGCACCGGCGGACACACCGGTGCCAGGCTGGTGGACGTCGCCCGACGCGCGAGTGTCTCCACCGGCACCGTATCCAACGTCCTCAATCACCCCGAACGCGTACGGGAGGACACCCGCACCAGCGTCGAACTCGCCATCGTCGAGCTGAACTTCGTCCGCGGCGGCACCCCGACGGAGAACGCCGCCCACTGGCGCCGCAACGGCTTCGCCACCTGGCTGTTCGCGCCTGTCACCGCCGGGTGGTACCCGAAGAAGGCACCTCAGGAGCCCCGCCCTGTCCCGCTGCTCGGCGAGCCCTGGCCCGGCATCCCGGTCCGTGGCCGCAACGCCCAAGGCCGGGCCGACGCCCGCTGGCTGCCCGGCGCCAGAGGGCTCACCCCGCATGGCCTGCGCCACTCTCACCGCACCCACATGGAGGATCTCGGCACCGAGAAGGTGCTGCCGGAGCCCGCGTCCCCTTCGAAACGGCTGCCACACCGGCACGGGCGGATTTCAGAGGTCGTCTTCATCGACGGATTCGGGCTCGCTGGTGTAGGCGAGGTCGAGGACATAGCGTTCGCTGAAGGGGCAGTTGTTCCATGCCTGGGTGAGGTGGTCTTCGAAGGTGTCATCCGTGGGGTGGTCGAGGCTGGTCTCGTAGTAGTCGGAGGTCGCCTGGCGACCTTCCCACCAGGCGTGGCCTTCGTAGACGCCCGGTCGGGGCAGGGTCATTTCTCCCGCCGGCCCGTACTCGAGTTGGTTGACGACGAGGACGCCGGTTTCGGACTCGAGACTCACGGCGACATGGCCTTCCGCATCGGCGGGCGGGGCTGGCGGGGTGTCCCAGATGCGGATGGCGACCTCGACGTCGATGTCGGGTTGCAGACTGCGGATGTACAGGTGGTAGCCGTTACCGGCCACCACCTGCCTGCGGGCAGCGGCCATGGCGTCGTCGTCGCTGAGGTAGGCGTCGGCGTCGTAGACCTCCACGACGCGGCGGGCCGGTGTGGCCTTGCAGCTGTATTCGGCCAGGAGCGCCATGATGCCGCTGCCCTTCTGCTAGTTGGTGACCTTCATGTAGAAGGCGTCGCCGTCCAGGATCCGGTTGAGGGTGTACATCTGGTCGAGCCTGCGGCCGCCGGTCTCATTGTCGTCGCCGTCGATCAACCGGACGGAGAACCGGTTGTCGCCCTTGGTGGAACCTTCCTTCGTGGAAGCGAAGGGGTATTCGTCGCACTGAAGGCCGGTTCCGGCGTAGTCGCCCCATACCTTCCCGCATTCCTTGATCGAGCGGGTGCGGTTGTTCTTCTGCTTCTCCTTGTCGACCAGCCGGTGCAGCGGTTCCTTCGCTCCTGGAACGCTCTTTCCGGGCCAGGAGGGGAAGGTGCGCTCGGGGCGGTTCAGGGCGTCGTAGATGTGCACGGCGCTTTCGTTGACCGCCGGGTCCTTCTGACTCATCACGAGTTCCACACGCGCCTTCGTGAAGACGGTGCCCTTGTACTTGCCCGCGACCTTACCGGCGTAGTCATAGCGGACGCCGGAGTTGTAGGCGTTGCTGCCTTCCATGTAGGGGGCGGAGTTCGGGGAGCTGGCGCTCAGGTCCATCGTGACGGTCGAGAGGACGCGCTGCTGGTTGCCCTGCTCGAACAAGGCGCCCTTGTCCGGGGAGGTGTAGGTGAGGTTCCAGTGGGGCTTGGTGTCCCACACGCCGAGCAGTTCATCGCGGTTCACGGTCTGCGGCGCGGTCACCTTGGGGTCCGGATCGCTCTTGGATGCGTTGATGCTGTGGTGGAAGTGCTGGCCGATCCGCCACTTCGTGGCATCTTCGGTGGGTATCGGCTCGACCCATATGTTCTCGATGCTGGCGACGTAGTCGACGCGCCGGCTGCCGTCGTAGGCGAAGCCGAGAACCCATTGGTCGAACTTGAGGCGGCCGAGCGTGGTCGTACCCCTGATGTCACGCAGCACCAGGTCGAATGGACGTTTCTGGCAGCTCTCGAAGCGGGATTTGATCCACCCGGTGGCGGTCTTCGCCTGTGCCGCGTGGTTGGCACACTGCTGTCGCAGGTCCTGTTGGTCGCCGGGGGCCGGGTCGGCCGCAGCCTGCCGCGCCACGGACTCCGACCTGTGGGACCGGGCGTATTCGGCGTACGGGATGAGCCGGTCGAGGCCGCGCAGTTCGTCGGCGGGGAGGGACGCGGCGTCGACGAACACGGTGCCCTCGGGGGCCGGGGCGTTCGTGGTCGAGGCGGCGTAGGTGGCGGTGGTGGTGGCCGCGGTGAGTAGTGTCAGGGCCGCGGTGGTGGCGGTGGCGCGGGCGAGACGTATGAGTGTGGTGCGTATCTTCACCAGTGGACTCCTTGCGGGCGTGAGGAAACGACGGGGCATCTGCGGCACGTGGTGATCACGAGGGGTCGCAGAGGTCGCCCCAGCACGCCTCCAGCAGTGCGCCGGTGTGTGCGGAGTAGCGGGCGGTGAACCCGTCGAAGCGGCGGTCGGTGCGCTGCAGTCCCGGGGTGGGACTGGTGGAGGTCACCGTCCAGGCGGCGTCCCCGCTGCCGTCGGCGGCGTTCGAGCGAGTCTTCAGCCCAGCGGGTGAAGCCGGCGGCTCGACGGTGAGGGCGTCGTTCGGGACGCCGAAGGCGGCTGCGGCCCGGGCGCGGATGTCGGCCGCCGATACGTCTGCGTCAGCTGCGGCGTCTTCCGATGCCCCGCTGGACGGCAGAGCTGCGGCGTTGCAGACCCGCACGGTGACGACGCACTCCGACAGGCCGGGCACGGTGGCCAAGCAGCTGTCGGGGTCGTTCTCCAGGCAGGCTTGGAGAGCCTGCTGGTTCACGCCGTTGAAGGTGGAGGGCAGGCCGGCTGCGGCGGCGTCCGGGCTGCGCGTAGGGGCAACGGGTGCGGCAGCCGGGGAGGTCACGGCGGCGGCCTGTCGGCGCGGCTTGCTCACCGTCCACTGGGTGAACTTGCTGTTGTCGGTCAGCTTGGTGGTGAAGCAGCTCGGCGGCTTGTGCGTCGTGCTGCACACGGGAAGCGTGACGGACTTGGCCACGTTGCCCGTCGCCACCTGCTGCCACGCCTTGTTCCCGGTCATGAACTGCATGCGGTTCGCGATCGAGGGGACGTTGATGTACTTCGGCCCGGTCACCTCAAGGCCCACGTCGATGCGGTTGGTATTGCCGCCAATCACTTTGAGTTGTTTGGTGGTGGAGCCGACCTTGTTGAAGTCGTAGAGCACGTCCCACTGGTTGCCGCTGTCCTGACGGACGGTCATGTAGGTGTGGTTGCGCTTGTCCGGCTTGGTCGGATTGACCCCGGCCTTGATGGCTGTCGTGCGGCCACCGCTCGTGGTCAGCTCCGACCAGCGCGGCCCGTAGGTGTGGGTGGTCTTCCCCGTCTTCTCCGCGTACAGGCCGATCTCGATGTTGGGAGCCAGCGGACTGCTCGACGTGTTCGGGCTGACACGCAGGTAGTTGGCCGCCTGCACGGTCGCCGAGCCGGTGTCGACCTGATCGAAAGTGATCGGTATGTTGCGCCAGGTGGCGAAGCCGCCGATCATCGGTTCGCCCGGCTGGCTGCACGTCATCGCCCAGAAGGTGATGCGGGCGTTGTAGAGCCCGGTGCAGGCTTCCTTGGGTGCGGCGGCACTCGCTGACGGTGCGGTGCCGAGAACGGTGAGTGCGGTGACCCCGGCGCACGCCGAAGCCAAGAATCTCGCGCGCGAACGCGACAAGGTTCCCCCTAGAAATGATCAAGAATGGTCACAAGGAACCTACAGGTGCTCCTTCTTTGACACGTATGCATATAAGGCAAGTTGGCCGAGTTTCCACACGTGATCACGGCCACGTCTGGCCGATTGCAGGTCACCGACTCTGCTGTGGAGCCGCCGAAGCACTGGGCAGGTCGCTGAGCACGGCCTGCCCAACGGCCGCGCCGCCGACGTCAGCCGGGCCGACGCTCAGGCTCGACGCATAGTGCTCGTGATTGAGCGGATCACGTCTTCCTGGAGACGACGGACGGCAATCCCGCCCCACGTCGCGGTGTGGCGCTCGGTGCGCAAGCACGGTGAGACCAAGACCAGGAAGAGCCGCCGGACCATCGCTCTGCCGAAGCAGGTGGTCGATGTCCTCGAAGAGCACATGCGGTGGCAGAAGCAGGGGCGGGCATCGAGAGGGATGGAGTGGAGCCCGACCGGTCGTGTCTTCACGACTCGGAGCGGCGAGCCGCTGGACGCAGCCAACGTCCGGCGAGACTTCAAGGCCATAGTGAGGAAGGCCGGACTGGAGCCTGAGCGGACCCCGAGGGAGCTCCGGCACAGCTTCGTGTCCCTGCTCTCCGACCACGGCATCCCCCTGGAGCGGATCGCGCTCTTGGTCGGCCACAGCAGTCAGTCGACCACAGAGGCGGTCTACCGGAAGCAGCTCCGGCCCGTGATCACGCAGGGTGCCGAAGCGATGGATGACATCTTCGCCGAAGATCAGGAAGGGAAGGCCCCGGAGGGCGACGAAGAGGGAGACGCGGTGGCCTGATCGAATTCGTTTGGCCCCCTGTTTGGCCCCCGAGCATGACAGAGGCTGTGTACTCACGTGAGTACACAGCCTCTGACCAGCGTCGGGGTGGCGGGATTTGAACCCACGACCTCTTCGTCCCGAATGAGGTTCGGGTGGTGATCTTGTCTGCCTGGATTGTGTTCGCGCAGGTCAGGGCGGTGGTCCCGGTTGGTCTCGGGTGGTGTGGAGGGGGCTTCGGGAGCGGGTCGGCTCCCAGATGGCTCCCAGTGGTGGCACTGAATCCTCAGCAGGGAAGGCCTCCCGGGCCTCGTGCTGCCGCAGGGTTCGGCTGCCCCTAGGCTGCCACATGCTGTGCGAGAACCATGCTGCCGCCGAGCGGTGAACTCGTACCTCGTTGTGTCTGCTTCTCCGCTGTGCGCCTGGCCTCACCGGCTGCTTGCCGGGGGCTGGTTTCGCGGAGTACTTCTTCCGCTGTCGGGTGCCCCTGGACCCAGCCGCGCAACGTGTCGGAGCGGCCCGCGCCGCTGTCCAGCAGCTGGCGTACTTGGGGCGAGTCCGCGAGGAAGGCCACTCGTGAACTCATGACCACCGCCGATTCGGCGGACAGGACGGCCGCGAGATCGGTGAAGAGTCGCAGGAAACCGGCCGGGCTTGATTCCTCGACGCCCTCGTCGACGGCGTCCAGCACGCACAGTGCGGTCCCCGAGCGGATGAGGTAGAGGAAGAGTTCGTAGGCGCGCGAGCGGTCCGACGTCATGGCCGGCGCGAGAAGTCGGGCTGCGTACTCGGAGAACGGTTCGTCCTTCGGCTTGAGGCCGAGGTCGAAGTAGAAGCGGAAGCGGCGGATCTCGGGGTTGCCGGCCAGCGAGCGCAGGAGCGTGCTCTTCCCGCTTCCCGGACGGCCGGTGACCAGGACGTTCGCGCTGCCGCGTGCCAGACGCGTCAGGAGTTCCGCCGCGTCGCCCGACTGCTCCATCCTCGACTCGCCGGTGCGGGGGTCGGTGGTCAGCGCCGCCGCGACGACAGCCGCCCTTGGCTCCTCCGGGCTGTCGGCGGAGGTGAGATCGGCGAGGTGAGTGTCGAGACTGACGAGGGTGTCGACGAAGCCGTCGTAACGCACGATGCGGAAGTCCAGCCCCAGCATGGAATGGAGGGCGCCGGGTGCCGCACCTCCGTCCTCGTCCAGGACGACGAACCGGGTGAGCTTGGGCAGCCGGGTACGCAACAGCTCCCCACCGCTGGAGGCCAGGACGGTACTCAGGTCGTCGGCGTCCCTGGAGAGCATCAACTCCACGTATTCCAGCCGCATCCCCGCCTCGCGGCAGAACAGCTGGTACACCGTGTCCGGGCTGAGGACGAACCGCTTCACCTGCCGGTAGCCGAGAGTGACGTACAGCCCGGCGAGGAACTCGCAGCGGCGGGCCACCTCGGGCGCCATGTCGGGCTCACCGCCCAGAAGGGCCGCACTCCCGGTGTTGGTGAACCAGACCAGCACGTCAACGAGCCTGCGGACCGCCAGCAGGCCGTCCTCGTCGCTGATGTCGTACCCGTCGTGTGTGGACCGGTTGCGGAGCCGACGAATGTCGTCGAGCGCATCTAGAACCGTGCTGCTGCGGATGTACGGACGACAGCGCTTGACCAGGTCGTTCAGGGCCTTCGTCGAGGGATCGCCCTCGACGCCATGGTGGCGCCAGAGCTCCTTGAGCAGCTTCTCGGTCAGCTTCCCGACCAGGGCGACCGCGTTCTCGGGATAGCCGTCGTTGAGGGACCGTAACGGCCGTTCCAGATCAAGTCCCAGCCGATCGGCGATCCGAGTGTGGTCGTCGAGTTCACTTCGTAGGCGCCGCAGCCGTTCATCGACCATGGTGCTCATCAGAAGACTCCCCACGTCGCTGGCCGAGGACGAACGCGAACCGGTCCGGAAACACCAGCACGGGCTCCGGATGAGCGACTTGCATCTCTTCGATGCCCTTCTCGATCTCGCTGTCGCTGAAGGTGGAGAGCAGGGACATGTAGCGGGCACGCACCATGCCGAGGTACTTGTCCCGGTCGATACGCAGCTCATGCTCGACATAGCTGAGCCCGGCCTCCAGCCCAGCAGCTCGCAAGTGCCCCTCGATGACGGCCGGATCGGGCTGCAGCTCCTCGAAGCGCGCCAGGGCCGCCTCGAACAGCGGGTACTGGATGGTGGCCGGGAGCATTACCACCAGTAGCCGGCCTCCGGGCGCCAGCCGGTCGGCCAGGCCGCGAAGCGTGTGCGCCGGATGGGCCACGTGATGCACCGACTCCTTCAGCCACATCGCATCGAGCTGCTCGTACGGCAGTCGCGCACGTCCTTCGGCGACGTCCTCGGCAGAAGCAACGATCGGGGCAAGGTCGGCCGGAGGCGGCGCCCCGAGCTGGCTGAGCATCGCCTCGGAAGGATCGACGCACAAAATGGGATGACGAGGCTTGAGCTGTTCGGCTGCTTCCCTGGCGAACAGTCCCGTACCGGAACCGATGTCAGCGATCCGGTCCGTCGTACCGAGCCCCAGTGCCTCAACGATCCGGCCGGACATCCAGGGAACGTAGTCCGAACCGTAGACCCAGTGCTCGTCGTACTCGCCTGCCAACTCCTCGTAGTGCCCACGCACATCGGGCCCCTCCACGATCCCCCTCGCGTGTCGCCGGTCGTGCCGTACAGGGCAGAGGAGAGACTATCGCGAGTACTTGATCGGCAACAGGCTGTAACTGGACGTTTGAGCGGCTATCGGTCAAAGCCCGGCGGCCGCTCCCTCCAGGGGCGGGCTGGTCGGCGGCCTGAGCGACCGCTGTAGGCAATTCCGTGGTTCTGGGGCAAAGCCAGCCAGTTCGCCTGTCGTAGCTATGCGCAAGATGCTTCGAGCGAACGGTTCGGCGCGACGATCAGACCGCGCCGTTGGACGGCCTCCCGCGTAGTTGGCGTCTCCGGGCGGACAGGCCCGCACGAGACGACGCCGATTTCTTGCTTCCGGACGCGTGCGTCAGCTTGAGAGGGGTGCGTCGCTCGACCAGAACGTGGACTTCACGTTCGGCGCCGGCAACTCCTGCTTCGAGTAGTCAGGGCCGTTCGGCTTGCTGGTCGGCTGAGCAACCTCGGACTCCTTCACACACGGGGTGGTGACGCTCAGGTGTGCTTGGCCATTGGGCCCGATCAGGACTTCGAGCTGGAAGCCGTCCTGTGTCTTGAAGTGGGCCACGAGCCCGTTCGGACTCGTGGCGACGAGCTTGTAACCCTTGCTCTTCCAGTGGCGTTCCAGCACGCCGAGGAAGCTGCCACGCCGCTCGGCAGAGATGATCGTCATGACGGCACGATCGCGGTCTACATAGCAGTCACCCGGCATCGAGTACCTATGTGTCCACTCAACGGGAGGCTTGATGGCCGCAAACGCCTCGTCCAGGATCTTGTCCGCCCTATCGGCGGCCTCTTGCAGGTTCATCTTCGATTGGCTTTCGTTGCTTGAAGACGCGGAACCCGTCGTGCCGCATCCGGCAAGAAGCAGTGCCAGCACTGCGGCCACTGCAACCCTTTCCCTCATCGCGGCGTCTCCCTTATGACGTATTCCGGATGTCCTGCGACAATGGCGGCTATATTTTGTGCAGAGACCCTGTCCTTCCCTTCTTCCGGAGAAAAGTAATTGCTGTGGGCTTCGATATCCAACTTCGAACCCAAAACGTCGGGGAAGGACGGCTGAACAAGCTCTGGTCCGGGCAGGGTCTCGAATCTGTTGGCGCCGAATGCTTTGCTTGCCGGATCCTTGCCGAACCAGATGTCGTCGTCACCCTGGTCAGCGACCTCTCCTCCGAGGTACGCGCCAGGCGGCCCTCCCCCGAAGAATCCCATGGTTCCTGCCACAGCTTCCTTCGATGAAGGGAGCTTGGTGACGATGTCGTTCTCCGCCGCGCCCACCCAGACGTGATCCTTGCCCACACCCAGGTCCTCCGCCTTGGCAACGCCGACGCCGGGACTTCCGACGAGAATAATGTCATCAGCGCCCGGAATCCCTCCCGCCTCCTGCGTGGCGCCCCCTACCAGCCGAGAACCATAGGAATGTCCGATGGCGGTGATGTGAGGATCGGCATTCTCATTGGTTGCTGAAATTCCACTCATGAAACTGTTGTAGGTGGGCGCGCCGCGCTCGGCGTCGGTGGCAGTCATCACATCGATCGATTGAGGTGCATCGTAGCCGAGCCATACGATCGACGATGAGGAGGGATCGAACTTCTGGGCTTCCGTAGCCGTATAGTAGGCGCGTTTCACCGTACCATCGGAAAATTCAGAGTTGAGTTTGGTGCCCAAGCCAGGCGCATAAGCCGAGACGTTCTTTGAGGTGTCAGGGTTCCCATAGGCGACGATCGCCCTCCCGTTCCCTTCGAGACCGATGCCCAGGAGGAACATTGGTGGCTGGCCTCCCGCGTTGAGCTTGTTCTGGATGCCCTTAAGCCCTTCGAGTTTTTCCTTGGATGCCTCGTCGTGCTGGCCCTCCAACTGCGCGATGAGGAGGTGAATGTTCTCCCGGTTCGCCTCGTCCCGGACCGTTGACGGGATGCCGTCCAAGTTGCCGATGATTTCCGGGAAGGCCGCCTTGTACTCCTCACGCTCCTCATTGCTGAGGCTGTCCCACCACTCTTTACGGTCGGCCGGTGACTTGTCCCAAGGGATGTGATCCCGGAGGTATTCACTGGCCGCTGAGCTCACACTATCGACATCGGATGCCACGTCCGCCCATGTCTTGGTGTCGACGTTCAACCCCGGCGCTGCCTTGAGCTTGTTCAGCGCCTTGCTGTACCGGTCGTCGATCTCCTGGGCTTCCCGTACGGCGTGGGCGATGCGGTCGGCGATGTCCACAGCTTTGGCATGGTGCGGGTTCGGGTTCTTGAACTGAGGGTTGTTTGGTACCAGCCCCGGTGATTGCAATCCTGTGTCGTTGCCGGTGATCATGCCGTTGTTGCCCAGGACTGTGCCGCCGGGGATCGGCTCACCGGTGAGCTCGTTCTTACCGCCAGCGGGATACGTGATGGTGCCGTCCTGGTTGACGGTGTATGCCAGCGCTGCCGCATCGTCCAGAGCCTCAGTCAGGCGCCGCTTGGGAGCGGAAATCTCGGACGAAAAGCCGTCGAGAGCGCCGGTGATCAGGCCGCATTCCACCTGGGTGTAGTGGAAGTTCTCCGACAGCTTCCGCAGCTGCTTGAGTGCCGCGTCCGCAGCCTCACCCTCGTTGGCCTTCCGCATGGCTGCGGTGATTTGCTTGTCGATGCGTTCCTTGGCCGCGTCGGCCATGCCGCTGATCGCGCGGTACCCGTCCGCTGCCTCCGCGTACTCGGTCGGCTTGAGGGCCTTGAGCGTCAAGTGGTCCATGTGCCCGGGTCACCGCCCCTTGGCCTGGCCGCCGGTGGGCGGGTCCTCGTAGTACTCGGTCTTCAGCTTGGCGATCTCGGCCTTGATGGCCTCGTCGGTCCGTAGCTGATCGTTGCCCGTCTTCTCCAGCACGCCGGCAAGCCCGTCGCACACCTCGCCCACGTCCTTGACGTAGCGCTTCCAGGAGTCGTAGACATCCTGCTGGGCTGCCGCGGTCAGGCACCCGGTTCCCTTCCCGAGTCCCGTCTGGCCCACCTCCATCTTTGCCCACGCCTTGCCGAGGTCTTCCCGCAACGATCCGACGTCTGCCCCCGCCTTGGTCCACGCCGCCTTGTCGGACCTCAGCTTGCCGACCCCGCTGCCACTGCCAGCGGAGCTGGTGCCGCCTTGGTCGGCGGGCAGTTGATTGAGCTGCATCTGCGTGGTGTGCCGCTCGACCGCTGCGGCCTTGAGATGCTCCCACTCATCCCACGCCATGCGCGGTCCTCCCCGTGTCCTGATGGTGCGTCGCCGAGCGGAAGTGAACCTGTGACCGCATCGCGGCGGTGACCGAGACGTACCGTAACGCCTCTACATCACGTGCCCCATCCGTATCGGCCACCATGGCGTCTGAGTATCTGCACTCAGGCGGAACCCGGTCCTCGATCGGATGGGTGACGCTGCCACATGGGTCCGAAGGCGTGTACGGAGGCGGCGTGAGCCCCGTTGCTGCGTGGGGGAATTGACTGGCGGCGGCCGCGGACGTTGGGGGTGCAGCCGCAGGTGTGCGACGCCTGCGGACGACGGCGGAGACCGCGATCGCGGCTCCGAGGAGTGCGACAGCGCCGATGCCCAGCGCGACCCAGGGGGTGCTGCCGCCTTCAGACGCGGGTGCCGTCGTGGCGGAGCCGTCGTCCGTTGCCGGAGCGTCGGCGTGGGGTGACCCTTCCGCGGCGCACGCGGCGCACGGCGTGCTCGAAGGCGGAACGCCACTCGCTGGGAGCCACCGGGGAGCCGGATCCCGAGGTCGGCTCCCAAATGGCTCCCAAAACAGGCCCGCAAAGCAAATCAGGCCCGGTGCTGATCTCTCAGCACCGGCCCTGACCTGGTGTTTCAGCTGTCGGGGTGGCGGGATTTGAACCCACGACCTCTTCGTCCCGAACGAAGCGCGCTGCCAAGCTGCGCTACACCCCGATGTCGCTGCTGTCGCGGCGACGACGTTTACTTTAGCCCACTGGTGGCTAGAGACGAAATCCGGTTTTCCAGGGGTGGCGGAGGGGGTTCGGGCGGGCGTGGTCGAGGGCCACGAGGAGGAGCGCGAGGGCGTAGAAGGAGAGGCCGAGGAGGAGGGTGTTGCCGAGGACCTTCTTGTAGCCGTCCTGGCCGACGTCCAGGAAGGGGTAGAGGTAGCGGTCGGGGGTGCCCGGGAGGAGCAGTTCGCCTCGGGTGAGGGAGAAGGCCAGGTAGGCCAGGGGGTAGAGGAGCCAGGTGCTGGCCTGGCGCAGGCGCAGGCGGCCGGGGGTCGTGAGCAGGAGCCAGTCCAGTACGGCCGCGATCGGGGTCAGCGTGTGGAGAGTGTGGTGGGCGACGGCCTGCCAGCCCGTCGGAGCGGCGGCGGCCTCGCCCGTGAGGGAGAAGGGGCTCGCCTCGTTCATCAGGAGCAGGTGGTGCACCAGGCCCGCGATGACGACGTAGAGCAGGGTCGCGCCCAGTACTGCTCCTGGTAGCGGGCGGCCCGCCGTCCACGCGCGGCGAGCCGAGAGGGCCATGACCAGCGCGAGCAGGAGGTTGCTCTGGATCGCGAAGTAGCCCAGGGTTCGGGACGGGTCGCTCAGCAGTACTTCGAGCGTCACGCCGGCGGCCGCCGCCAGGGCGACCAGCAGGCGGAATGCCGCGGCTGCCGGGCGGCGGACCGGGGTGGCGACGGCCGAGGCGGGGACGGGGGAGGGCTTCAGCGGGGATTTGGCCGGAATCGCGGGGAGGTCCGGTATGTCCCTGGGTATCGGGGCGGTCATGCCCCCACGCTGGCAGAAGCGGACATGCGGGGCGATTCGGGCGGGCTGTGTGGGTTAACAGCCCTTGACAGTCCCCTACGTACGGGCCCCCATGGGGGAGTGTCTCCCCCCTACTCCCGCCCCACCAACGTCAGCAACGTCGCCTCCGGCGGGCACGCGAACCGTACCGGTGTGTAGCGGTTCGTGCCGCAACCCGCCGAGACGTGCAGGTACGCCGTACGGCCCTCCGCCGTGTGCGTGGACAGGCCCTTCACGCGGTCCGTGTCCAGGTCGCAGTTGGTGACCAGGGCGCCGTAGAAGGGGATGCACAGCTGGCCGCCGTGGGTGTGGCCGGCCAGGATCAAGGGGTAGGCGTCGGCCGTGAAGGCGTCCAGCGTGCGCAGGTACGGCGCGTGGACCACGCCCATGGAGAAGTCGGCGGAATCCGAGGGGCCGCCGGCCACCTGGTCGTAGCGGTCCCGCTTGATGTGCGGGTCGTCCAGGCCCGTCAGTTCCAGCGAGACGCCCTCGATCTTGAGCGTGCCGCGTGTGTTGGTCAGGTTCAGCCAGCCCGCCGCGTCGAAGGCGTCCCGCAGGTCCTCCCACGGGTTGTGCACCGCGCCGACGGCCGGCGGGTTGCCGTTCAGGCCGTGGCGGCCCTGGGTCTTTTCGAGCAGGTAGAGGGCGGGGTTGCGGAGCTTGGGGCCGTAGTAGTCGTTGGAGCCGAAGACGTACGCGCCCGGGAACTCCATCAGGGGGCCCAGCGCGTCCAGGACCTCCGGGACGCCCTCCGGGTCGGAGAGGTTGTCACCCGTGTTGATCACGAAGTCGGGGCGCAGGCCCGCCAGGGACCGCAGCCAGCGCTGCTTCTTGCGCTGACCGCCGACCATGTGGATGTCGGAGACCTGCAGCACGCGCAGGGGGCGCATACCCGAGGGCAGGACCGGGACCGTGACCCGGCGCAGGCGGAAGGAGCGGGCCTCGAAGCCCGCGGCGTACAACAGACCGGCGGCACCAGCCGCCGCCATTCCCAGGGGGACTCCGTATCGCGCGCGCATACGACCATCGTGTCAGACCGCGCCGGTCTCCTGCGCCCGGCGGTGCCCGAAACCCCCTGGCGACAGCGGCCCTTAAGCCATCGCTCAAGCCATCGCTCGAACCATCCCTTGAACCACCGCCCCGCAAATCAAGGGGCGCCTTTCCGCCCGCACCTGCGACAATCAACCCCATGACCACGCTCAAGTCGAAGCTTCAGGATGACCTCAACGCCGCGATCAAGGAGCGCGACGAGCTCCGCTCCTCGACGCTCCGGCTGACCCTCGCCGCGATCACCAAGGAGGAGGTCGCGGGCAAGGAGAAGCGCGAGCTCTCCGACGACGAGGTGCAGAAGGTGATCACCCGCGAGGCGAAGAAGCGGCGTGAGGCGGCCGAGGCCTTCGCGCAGGGTGGTCGTGCCGAGCAGGCCGAGCGGGAGAAGGCGGAGGGCGAGGTGCTCGCCGAGTACCTGCCCAAGCAGCTGTCCGACGAGGAGCTCCAGCAGATCGTGGCCCAGGCCGTCGAGGAGGCCAGGGCCGCCGGTGCCGAGGGGCCGCGGGCCATGGGCGCTGTCATGAAGATCGTGAACCCGAAGGTGGCCGGCCAGGCCGAGGGCGGCCGCGTCGCCGCCGCCGTGAAGAAGCTGCTGGCCGGCTGACCATCGGCAGATCGCCGGCTGACCATCGGCAGAACAACAGGCGGCCCCCTCTCCCCGTCGGGGAATGAGGGGGCCGCCTGTCACTGTCACCAACCGGCGTCAACCGCGCATCGGCCTAGCCGAAGCGCCCGCCGTTCCCGTTCCCGCCCCCGTTGCCCTGGCCCCGGAAGAAGCCCTGTCGCGGGCAAGGAGAAGCGCGAGCTCTCCGACGACGAGGTGCAGAAGGTGATCACCCGCGAGGCGAAGAAGCGGCGTGAGGCGGCCGAGGCCTTCGCGCAGGGTGGTCGTGCCGAGCAGGCCGAGCGGGAGAAGGCGGAGGGCGAGGTGCTCGCCGAGTACCTGCCCAAGCAGCTGTCCGACGAGGAGCTCCAGCAGATCGTGGCCCAGGCCGTCGAGGAGGCCAGGGCCGCCGGTGCCGAGGGGCCGCGGGCCATGGGCGCTGTCATGAAGATCGTGAACCCGAAGGTGGCCGGCCAGGCCGAGGGCGGCCGCGTCGCCGCCGCCGTGAAGAAGCTGCTGGCCGGCTGACCATCGGCAGATCGCCGGCTGACCATCGGCAGAACAACAGGCGGCCCCCTCTCCCCGTGGGGGAATGAGGGGGCCGCCTGTCACTGTCACCAACCGGCGTCAACCGCGCATCGGCCTAGCCGAAGCGCCCGCCGTTCCCGTTCCCGCCCCCGTTGCCCTGGCCCCGGAAGAAGCCCTCGGGAATGGAGAAGGAAGGCGTCGGCGCGGGGTCGCCGCCTCCGCCGTTGTTGCCGCCGACCAGGCCGCCGATGAAGCCGCCGTTGCCGCCGTCACCGCTGTCCCCGTCGTCGCGGCCGTCACCGCCACCGTCGCCGTCACCCTGGTCCCGGTCGCGGTCGATGCCGTCGGGGATGTGGACGCTGTTGAAGTTCTCGACGGGCTTGCCCTCCAGGGCGCCGTTCATCATGTCGCCCCAGATCGGGCCGGGGACCTCACCGCCGAAGACCTTGTCGTACGGCCGGCCGCCGATGGTGATGTTGGTCATCTTCCGCTTGTGTGCAGGGTCGCCGACCCACACGGCACCGGCCAGGTTCGGCGTGTAGCCCACGAACCAGGCCGCGTAGCGCTCGTCCGTCGTACCGGTCTTGCCGGCACTGGGGCGGCTGTCGAGGCCGGCCTTCTTGCCCGTACCGTCCTCGACGACGCCCTTCAGCAGCTCGTTGACGGTGTCGGCGGTCTTCTCCGACATCGCACGCGAGCACGTCGACTTCGGGACCTGGAGCGACTTCGTCTGGTCGCCGACGCGCTGGGTGACCGACTCGATGGCGACCGGCGTGCAGTACATGCCGCGCGAGGCGAAGGTCGCGTACGCGTTCGCCATGGTCAGCGGCGACATCTCCTGGGTGCCGAGGGCGATGGACGGAGCCTGGTCGATCTTGCGGCCGTCGGCCCGCTCGACGCCCATCTTCTTCGCCATCGTCGTGACCGGGCAGATGCCGATGTCGCTGATCATCTGTACGTAGTAGGTGTTGACCGACTTGGCGGTCGCTTCCTTCATGTCGTACGGGCCGACCTCGGACTCGTTCTCGTTCTCGAGCCTGGCGGGGTTGGTCCGGCTGTTCCGCCAGGTCTTGCCGTCGCAGGCCGAGACGGGGCTCGGATACGCCATCTGGTACGGCGCGGAGTACACCTTGTTCGCCGGCATGCCGTCCTCGAGGGCCGCGGCGGCCACGATCGGTTTGAACGTCGAACCGGGCTGGTAGCCCATGCCGCCGCCCATCGACTGGTCGACGGAGAGGTTGATCTGCGTCTGGTTCTTGCCGAAGCCGTACGGACGCGACTGGCCCATGGCGAGGATCTTGCCGGTGCCGGGCTCGACGATGGAGGCGGCGGTGGCCACCTCGTCGCTCTTGTAGACGTGGTCCTTGATGGACCGCTGTGCCGCGTTCTGGGCCTGCGGGTCCATGGTGGTGCGGATGGTGAGGCCGCCCTGGTTCCAGACCTTCGCCCGCTGCTCCTTGGTCTTGCCGAAGACCGGGTCGTTCAGGAAGACCTCGCGCACGTAGTCGCAGAAGAAGCCCGCGCCCTTGGACGCCGTGATGCAGCCGTTCCTGGGCTTGCTGACCTTCAGGCCCAGCGGCGCCTTCATCGCCTCCGCGGCCTGCGCCCGGGAGATGTCGCCGACCTCGGCCATGCGCCCGAGCACGATGTTGCGGCGCTTGGTGGCCTCCGCCTCGTCGTTGACCGGGTCGTACCGGCTGGGCGACTGGACGATGCCGGCGAGGAGGGCCGCCTCCTGGACGTTCAGGTCCTTGGCGGGCTTGGAGAAGTAGCGCCGGGCCGCGGCCTCGACGCCGTAGGCCTGCTGGCCGAAGAACGTGATGTTCAGGTAGTTCTCGAGGATCTTCTTCTTCCCGAGCTCCTCCTCGACCTGGATCGCGTACTTCAGTTCGCGGATCTTGCGGCCGATGGTCTGCTGGGTGGCCTGCGCGACCTTCGTCGGGTCGTCGCCGGCCTCCTCGACGAAGACGTTCTTCACATACTGCTGTGTCAGGGTCGAGGCGCCCTGGGCGACCTCACCGCTGCGCGCGTTCTTGTTGAGGGCGCGCAGCACGCCCTTCAGGTCGACCGCGCCGTGCTGGTAGAAGCGCGAGTCCTCGATCGCGACGATCGCCTTCTGCATGTACGGCGAGATGTTCTTGAGGGGGACCACCGTGCGGTCGCGCGAGTAGACCGTGGCGATCTGGCCGCCGTCGCCGTCGAGGATCGTGGTCCGCTGGCTCAGGGGCGGGGTCTTCATATTGGCCGGGAGCTCGTCGAAGCTCTCGACCGATCCCTTCGCCGCCAGCCCCAGCGCGCCCACCGCGGGCAGCGCGATACCGGCCAGCACGGCTCCCGCGAGGACACTGACACCGAGGAACTTGGCGGCCTGCTGCGTGGGTGACAGACCACCGCCCGAGCGCTTCTTTGGCATGAGGGCAGCCTACGTTCTCATTCGCCGGACAGGCGTACAGGCGTTGGCCTAAGCTGCTCTCAACTGTCACAGCGCTGAGGTCACGTATCAATACGTCCGGCGACCCCGAATCGTTCCGGGTGTTCCCCAACTTTTTTGATGGGGTCGTGTCCGAATCCGCCTTGTGTGTCACACGGCGTCCGTTGTGACGTAGCTGAACTGTCCTGGTTTGCCGGGAAGGTTACGTATGTCGCCAGCTCACTCCCCCGGGTGATCTGCCGCTTACCCATAGTCCGTTCGGACCATTCAAGATTGGGCCCGCTGGGGGTGTTGCGCCGTGCCCACCTTCCGTAACGTCCTCAACTGGCGGCGGTGCATATGCCGCTGCCGCCGTGGGGGAGCCTCGATTCGGGAGAGGACGGCGCCGGTATGGGCTGGGTAGTCGACTGGAGTGCGCAGGCGGCCTGCCGCACTACCGATCCGGATGAACTGTTCGTTCAAGGAGCAGCGCAGAACAGGGCCAAGGCGGTGTGTACCGGATGCCCGGTGCGCACGGAGTGCCTGGCCGACGCGCTGGACAACCGCGTCGAGTTCGGCGTGTGGGGAGGCATGACGGAGAGGGAGCGCCGCGCACTGCTGCGCAGGCGGCCCACAGTGACCTCCTGGCGCCGGCTGCTGGAGACCGCGCGCTCGGAGTACGAGCGCGGCACGGGTGTCCTGCCTCTCGACGACGACGAGGTCTACGAGAACTACGCGGCGGTGAGCTGAGGGGCTCCTCCGGGGCTTCTCGGGGCTCAGGCCCGGGCTCAGGCCCCTCACGGAGACAGGCCCGTCGGCAGCGCCGGACGCCGCCCGCAGGCACTCGCTTTGTGCTCAGGCGCACGCGCGTGGTGCTCAGACGCACCCGCGTGGTGCCCAGGCCCCGCCTCGGGCGCTCAGGTAATCGCCGCCTAGGCACTCGCCTAGGGACTCAGGCAATCGCCTAGGCACTCGCCTCAGGCCGGGTGCCCGCCTCGGGCATCTCCGTCTCGGGCAGTTCGCGCTCGTTCGCCGCGAGCCGGTCGCCGATGTCGCGCAGCCCCGCGAGGTCGTGCACATCGCCGGGCAGCGCGCCCACTTCCGTCACGGCCACCTCGGGGTGGAGCGCGGTGAAGCGGTCACGCGTGCGCTGCTCACGGGAGAGCAACTGCATACGTTCGGCGTGCAGCCTCAGCAGGCCTGCCGTGAGCTGGTCGACGGACCGCTCGGTGTTCTCGGCGTCCTCAGCGGGGGAGCCACCGTCAGAAGCCGGAGCTGGTGTTTCGGATGGGGGAGAGTCTGAACTGTCATACGTGTCGGGGGAGTTACGAAGTACTGCTTTCCCGCCCTCCTGATCCACAATGCGGGGCTCTTCAAGATTTTCCGCGGCGGCGAGCGCCCGCTCGGCCGACAGCCGGTCGGCGGCGCTGCCGTGGACCCGGTTGAGCACCAGTCCGGCGAGCGGCATGTCCTCCGCGGCCAGCCGCTCCACGAAGTACGCGGCCTCGCGCAGCGCGTCCCGCTCCGGGGCCGCGACCACGAGGAACGCCGTGCCGGGCGCCTGGAGCAGCTTGTACGTGGCGTCGGCGCGGGTGCGGAACCCACCGAAGGTCGTGTCCATCGCGGACACGAACGTCTGGACGTCCTTGAGGAGCTGGCCGCCGAGCAGTTTGCCCAGCGTGCCGGTCATCATCGACATCCCGACGTTCAGGAACTTCATCCCGGCGCGGCCGCCCAGCTTCGCCGGCGCGGTCAGCAGCCGGATCAGCCGCCCGTCCAGGAACGACCCGAGCCGCTTGGGCGCGTCCAGGAAGTCCAGCGCCGAGCGGGACGGCGGAGTGTCGACCACGATCAGGTCCCACTCGTCCCGGGCCCGCAGCTGCCCGAGCTTCTCCATCGCCATGTACTCCTGCGTACCCGCGAAGCCCGCCGAGAGCGACTGGTAGAAGGGGTTGCCCAGGATCGCGGCGGCCCGCTCGGGGTCCGCGTGCGCCTCGACGATCTCGTCGAAGGTGCGCTTCATGTCGAGCATCATCGCGTGCAGCTCGCCGCCCGCCGAGTCGTCGATGCCCTTCACCCGGCGCGGGGTGTTGTCGAGGGAGTCGATGCCCATGGACTGGGCGAGCCGGCGGGCCGGGTCGATGGTCAGGACGACGACCTTCCGGCCCCGCTCGGCCGCGCGCAGGCCGAGGGCCGCGGCGGTCGTGGTCTTGCCGACCCCGCCCGAGCCGCAGCACACCACGATGCGGGTCTTCGGATCCTCCAGCAGCGGGTCTATGTCGAGCATGCGCGTGGGGGACAGGTGGTGGCGGGCCGGGTCGTGGGTGTGGGCCGGGTCCGGACGACTCATGACATCCCCTGCTTCCGACTCATGACGGGCCTTGCCTGTGTGCTGTGCCTGGAACCGCTGCCTGCCCGGCTCATGACACGCCCTGCTCGCGCAGCTCGCGGGCCAGCTCGTACAGCCCCGCCAGGTCCACGCCCTCGGTGAACAGCGGCAGTTCGTGCAGCGGCAGGCCCAGCTCGGCGAGCACCGCACGCTGCTCGTGCTCCAGCGTGTACCGCTCGGCGTACTCCTCGGCCTGCGTGAGCAACGGATCCACCAGCCGCTCCGCGCGCCCGCCGCGCCTCGCCCCGCCGAGCCCGGCGGACGACAGTGACCGCGCAACCGTGGAACGCGGGACCGTCCGGACGAGTTCCAGGTCGGCCGCGTCCAACACCTCCGGCCGCACCATGTTCACGATGATCCGCCCCACCGGCAGCCGCGCAGACCGCAGCTCGGCGATGCCGTCCACCGTTTCCTGGACGGGCATCTCCTCCAGCAGCGTCACCAGATGCACGGCCGTCTCCGGCGACTTGAGCACCCGCATGACGGCCTGGGCCTGATTGTGTATCGGGCCGATCTTGGCGAGGCCGGCGACCTCGTCGTTGACGTTCAGGAAGCGCGTGATGCGCCCGGTGGGCGGGGCGTCCATGACGACGTAGTCGTACGCGAACCGCCCGCTGCGCTCCTTGCGGCGCACCGCCTCGCACGCCTTGCCGGTGAGGAGGACATCCCTCAGCCCGGGCGCGATGGTAGTGGCGAAGTCGATCGCGCCGAGCTTCTTCAGAGCCCGTCCGGCGCCGCCCAGCTTGTAGAACATCTGGAGGTAGTCCAGAAGGGCCAGTTCGGGGTCGATGGCAAGCGCGTACACCTCCCCGCCCCCGGGAGCGACGGCGATCTTCCGTTCCTCATAAGGCAGCGCCTCCGTTTCGAAGAGCTGTGCGATGCCCTGGCGGCCCTCGACCTCGACGAGAAGCGTCCGCTTCCCCTCCGTGGCCAGGGCCAGCGCTAGGGCCGCGGCCACCGTGGTCTTGCCGGTACCGCCCTTGCCGCTGACGACCTGGAGCCTGCTCACGTATTCGAGCCTAACCAGTCCGTGCCCGGACTACGCGGGAGGCTGTGGACAACCGTCACCGTGGAGGGCTGACGACCAGGGGCGTGGTCGGCCGCATGACCCCTTTCCGGCAGCGGCTAGAGTCGGCCGCATGACCAAGTGGGAATACGCAACCGTGCCGCTGCTCGTCCACGCCACGAAGCAGATTCTGGACACCTGGGGCGAGGACGGCTGGGAGCTCGTCCAGGTCGTGCCCGGGCCGAACAACCCCGAGCAGCTCGTGGCCTACCTGAAGCGGGAGAAGCAGTGATGAGCGCCGTCGAGGCGAAGCTGGCCGAGCTCGGCCTGACCCTGCCCGACGTGGTCCCGCCGCTCGCCGCGTACCAGCCGGCCGTGCAGTCCGGGCCGTACGTGTACACCGCTGGGCAGCTGCCGATGGTGGAGGGCAAGCTTCCGGTCACCGGCAAGGTCGGTGCGGAGGTCACCCCGGAGGAGGCCAAGGAGCTGGCGCGCACGTGCGCGCTGAACGCCCTGGCCGCGGTCAAGTCCGTCGCCGGTGACCTGGACCGCATCGCGCGCGTGGTGAAGGTCGTGGGCTTCGTGGCCTCGGCCTCGGACTTCACGGGCCAGCCCGCGGTGCTGAACGGTGCCAGCGAGCTGCTCGGCGAGGTCCTCGGCGACAAGGGCGTGCACGCGCGCAGCGCGGTGGGCGTGGCAGTGCTGCCGCTGGACGCACCGGTGGAGGTCGAGATCCAGGTGGAGCTCGCCCGGGAGGTGTCCGCCTAGCACCCTTTCGGTGGCCCTAGCTGCGGAATCCGCCCCCAGCGCCACTCGAACATCCGCCCGTCACGGGATAGCCTCGCGCCCATGGCGAACGGTCAGTGGTACCCCCCGGAGTGGCTGGACCGCATCCGCGCACTCGCGGCCGGCACCCTCACCCCGGTCACCCCGAAGCGCGCGGCCACCGTCATGCTCCTGAAGGACACCGGCACCGGCCCCGCCGTCCACATGCTGCGCAGACGCGCCTCCATGGCCTTCGCCGGAGGCGCGTACGCGTATCCGGGCGGCGGCGTCGACCCCCGGGACGACGACCACCAGGTCCGCTGGGCGGGCCCCACGCGCGCGTGGTGGGCGGAACGGCTGGGCGTCGACGAGAGGGCGGCCCAGGCGATCGTCTGCGCGGCCGTGCGGGAGACGTACGAGGAGGCGGGCGTGCTGCTCGCCGGCCCGACGCCCGAATCGGTCGTCGGTGACACCACCGGCGCCGGCTGGGAGGCCGACCGTGCCGCCCTGGTCGCCCGGGACCTGTCCTTCGCGGAGTTCCTGGACCGCCGCGGCCTGGTTCTGCGCTCCGACCTGCTCGGCGCCTGGACCCGCTGGATCACCCCGGAGTTCGAGGCCCGCCGCTACGACACCTGGTTCTTCGTGGCCGCCCTTCCCGAGGGGCAGCGCACCCGTAACGCCTCCACGGAGGCGGACCGTACGGTGTGGATCGCCCCGGGCGAGGCGGCGGCCGAGTACGACAAGGGCGAGCTGCTGATGATGCCGCCGACCATCGCGACCCTGCGCCAGCTCACGGCGTACGAGACGGCAGCGCAGGCGCTCGCGGCCGCCCCGGGGCGGGATCTCACGCCCGTCCTGGCCACCGCCCGCCTGGTGGACGGCGAGATCGTGCTCTCCTGGCCGGGCCACGACGAGTTCACCAAACACATCCCGACCGCCCCGACCGGTGGAGCCACCGCATGACGGACGCAGCAGCCCTTCCCGGCCAGCCTCGTGGCGGGGTCCTCTCCGGGCCCGCCACCGCGCGGGCCGTCAACGTCCTGGCCCCCAACCCGTCGGCGATGACCCTGGACGGCACGAACACCTGGATCCTCTCCGAGCCGGACTCGGACCTGGCCGTGGTGGTCGACCCGGGTCCGCTCGACGAGGGACACCTGCGCCATGTCGTCGCCACGGCCGAGCGGGCCGGCAAGCGCGTCGCCCTGACCCTGCTGACCCACGGTCACCCCGACCACGCGGCGGGCGCCGCCCGGTTCGCCGAACTGACCGGCACGCGCGTGCGTGCGCTCGATCCGGCACTGCGGCTGGGCGACGAGGGCCTGGCCGCCGGAGACGTGATCACCACCGGCGGCCTGGAACTGAGGGTCGTGCCCACCCCCGGTCACACCGCCGACTCGCTCTCCTTCCATCTCCCCGCCGACGGGGCGATCCTGACCGGCGACACGATCCTGGGCCGCGGTACGACGGTCGTGGCCCACCCGGACGGCCGGCTCGGCGACTACCTGGACTCTCTGCGGCGCCTCAGGTCCCTCACGGTCGACGACGGGGTCCACACGGTGCTGCCGGGCCACGGACCGGTCCTGGAGGACGCCCAGGGCGTCGTCGAGTACTACCTCGCCCACCGCGCTCACCGCCTCGCCCAGGTGGAAACGGCCGTCGAGGACGGCTACCGCACCCCCGGACAGGTCGTCGCCCACGTCTACGCCGACGTCGACCGCTCCCTGTGGCCGGCGGCGGAACTGTCGGTGCGGGCGCAGTTGGACTACCTGGAGGAGCACGGGCTCATCTAGGGCCCCTCACGGACGCGGCGCTTTGACGCCGTGCACGCGCGCGTACTCGCCGGCGAGCCATGGCCCCAGGTCGTCGGCGTACGACGCCAGGACGGCGGGGTCACCCGTCGGCTCACGGCCCAGGACGGCCGCGGCCCGCACCTGTCCGGCCCGCTCGGGGTAATACCCGGCGAACGCCTCGGCCATCTCCCGCAGATCGCTGGTCCAGCCGTTCCAGCGGGGCATGATCAGGGTGAAGGCCGTACGCACGAGGTGCCGGGACATGAAGCGGACAAGGGGACGGCGGGCCTCGTCGGTGTCGTCGGCCTCGGCGATCCGCCGGCGCCAGCGCGGGAGAAGCAGGGCCAGGTCGCCGTTGGTCTCCCGGGCCAGGAGCGTGTCGGGGCGGTAGCGCGGCAGGTGCGCGGCGAGGTCCTCGCCCAGCAGCGGTGTGCACAGACAGGCGACGAACCAGCCCAGGTCGTGCCGCTCCAGGTCGCTCAGCAGCCGCGCCCGGCTGAACAGCAGCGTCCCGTGTCCGTCGAGCTGCTCGAACTCCTCGTCCAGAGCCGCGCCGAGGGCACGGGCCTCGTGCCGGTCCGCGCCGGTCGGCTCCTCACGCAGGGCGAGCAGCAGGTCGAGATCGCTGCGCCCCACGCGCGCGGTGCCGCGCGGGATCGACCCGTAGAGGTACGCGCTGTGCAGCCGCGCCCCGAACACGTCCGCCAGCCGTTCCCCGGCCGCGGCGACCACCGGACGGAAGGCGTCGGGCACGCGCGCGAGGGAGCCCTCCCGGGCGAGGAAGCCGTGGGCGTCGAGTCCGGGGCGGTGAACGGTTTTGGCCATGAGGCCACTGTGCCGTGACGGGGGATGCCGGGGCGGCTCGTTTCTCGTGCGCGTACGACGTCGGGCCCCGCCCCGTGAGGGGACAGGGCCCGAGAACGTACGGCCAGGGGTGCGTGCGCGTCAGCGCGAGCGCTTGGCGAGGCGTTCCACGTCCAGGAGGATCACCGCGCGGGCCTCCAGGCGCAGCCAGCCGCGCTGGGCGAAGTCCGCCAGCGCCTTGTTGACCGTCTCGCGGGACGCGCCGACCAGCTGGGCCAGCTCCTCCTGCGTGAGGTCGTGGACGACGTGGATGCCCTCCTCGGACTGCACGCCGAACCGGCGGGACAGGTCCAGCAGGGCGCGGGCGACGCGGCCCGGGACGTCCGAGAAGACGAGGTCGGACATCGCGTCGTTGGTCTTGCGCAGCCGGCGCGCGACGGCGCGCAGGAGCGCCGTGGCCACCTCGGGGCGGGCGTTCAGCCAGGGCTGGAGGTCGCCGTGGCCGAGGCCGAGCAGCTTGACCTCGGTCAGCGCCGTGGCGGTCGCGGTGCGCGGGCCCGGGTCGAACAGCGACAGCTCACCGATGAGCTCGCCGGGGCCGACCACGGCCAGCATGTTCTCGCGGCCGTCGGGGGACGTGCGGTGGAGCTTGACCTTGCCCTCCGTGACCACGTACAGGCGGTCGCCGGGGTCACCCTCGTGGAACAGCGAGTCGCCGCGCGCGAGGGTCACCTCACTCATGGAGGCGCGGAGCTCCGCGGCCTGCTCGTCGTCGAGCGCCGCGAAGAGCGGATTGCGCCGCAGAACGTCGTCCACGAGTTCTCTCCTTGTCGACCTGCTCAGGGGCGTTTGCCCCCGCGTACCAAGGCACCGTGGTGCCCATTTTGCCGGACGGTCCAAACAGTGTGATCTGTCACAAGGATGCCGCACACGTGTCCCGGGGTACGCGGCAGGGGTCCAATTGGGCGCCGATCTTCGGGGTCCGGGGCGGATGTCGGTGCCGGGCCTTAGGCTGGCCGGGTGTCCAAATCGCCGGTGAGAGCACAGGCCGAGGGGGCTGCGCGGGTGGTTGTACGTCGCGATTCCGCCGTGGGCGAACAGAGCCCCGATGGCGGTAGCAAAACGGCGAAAGCGACAGGGGAGGCGGCGCCGTCCGGAAAGTCGGCGCCGGCGAAGAAGACGCTTGCCAACAGGGCCGGGGCCGCGAGTGAGCAGGCATCTGCGATGCAGGCCGCGGCTGTGAAGAAAGCCGCGTCCGCGAAGAAAGCTGCCTCTGTGAAGAAGACTGCTTCCACGAAGAAGACCGCTTCCGCGAAGAAGGCCGTGCCTGCGAAGAAGGCAGCGCCCGCGAAAAAGGCTCCCGCCGCCAAGAAGATCACCGTCGCCCCCAAGAAGGCCACGGCCCGCATCAAGGGCGCCGCCCCGGCCAAGACCGTCGTCCACCCCCCGAGTGGCGAGTCCCGCACCGCCCTGGTCCGCCGGGCCCGCCGTATCAACCGCGAGCTCGCCGAGGTCTACCCGTACGCCCATCCCGAGCTGGACTTCACCAACCCCTTCCAGCTCGTGGTCGCGACGGTCCTGTCCGCCCAGACGACCGACCTGCGCGTCAACCAGACGACCCCCGCCCTCTTCGCCAAGTACCCCACTCCCGAGGACCTGGCCGCCGCCAACCCGGAGGAGGTGGAGGAGATCCTCCGCCCGTGCGGCTTCTTCCGGGCCAAGACCAAGTCGGTCATAGGGCTGTCCAGGGCCCTCGTGGCGGACTTCGGCGGCGAGGTCCCCGGCCGGCTGGAGGACCTGGTCAAGCTGCCCGGCGTGGGCCGCAAGACGGCGTTCGTCGTGCTCGGGAACGCCTTCGGCCGGCCCGGCATCACCGTGGACACGCACTTCCAGCGCCTGGTGCGCCGCTGGCAGTGGACCGCCGAGACCGACCCGGACAAGATCGAGGCCGCGGTCGGCGCGCTCTTCCCGAAGAGCGACTGGACGGACCTCTCGCACCACGTGATCTGGCACGGCCGCCGTATCTGCCACGCCCGCAAGCCCGCCTGCGGCGCCTGCCCCATCGCCCCGCTCTGCCCGGCGTACGGCGAGGGCGAGACCGACCCGGAGAAGGCGAAGAAGCTGCTCAAGTACGAGAAAGGCGGCTTCCCTGGCCAGCGTCTGAACCCCCCGCAGGCCTACCTGGACGCGGGTGGCGAACCGGCGCCGCCGCTGAGGGCCGGATGAGCTGCCCCACGAGCCCCTCGATCAGGGGATCGCGGCCGTTCGCGGAACGATCTCAGGGCCACCGTGCGTTGGAAGCGGCAGGACGACAGGGGTGGCGATGACACGGGCGAGCGACACACAGGGCGGGCCGGTGACAGTGAGCAAGGAGGGCCTGCCCGGCTGGCTGGACCCGGTGGTGCGCGCCGTGGAGACGGTCCGGCCCCGGCAGCTGAGCCGCTTCCTGCCGCCGGAGGACGGCGCCGGGCGGCAGTCCGCCGTGCTGATCCTCTTCGGTGAGGGCGAGCGCGGACCGGAGCTGCTGCTCATGGAGCGCGCGCACTCCCTACGCTCACACGCCGGCCAGCCCTCCTTCCCGGGCGGCGCCCTCGACCCCGAGGACGGCGACCCGCGGGGCGACGGCCCGCTGCGGGCTGCCCTGCGCGAGGCGGAGGAGGAGACCGGCCTCGACCCCTCCGGCGTCCAGCTCTTCGGCGTCCTGCCCCGGCTGTACATCCCGGTCAGCGGCTTCGTCGTCACCTCGGTGCTGGGCTGGTGGCGTGAGCCCAGCCCGGTCGGGGTCGTCGATCCGAACGAAACCGCCAGGGTCTTCACTGTCCCCGTGGCGGATCTCACGGATCCCGCGAACCGCGCCACCGCCGTCCACCCCAGCGGCCACCAAGGTCCGGCATTTCTGGTCGAATCGGCACTTGTCTGGGGTTTCACGGCCGGAATCATCGACCGGCTGCTGCACTACTCGGGCTGGGAGCGGCCCTGGGACCGCGAGAAGCAGGTCCCGCTCGACTGGCGCGCATGACAGGGTGGCCTCCGTGAACGTGCTGGACATCTTGTTGCTGGTCGCCGCCGTGTGGTTCGCGGTCGTGGGGTACCGCCAGGGGTTCGTCGTCGGCATCCTGTCGGTGATCGGTTTCCTGGGAGGCGGTCTCGTCGCGGTCTACGCGCTGCCCGTCATCTGGGACGCGATCACGGACAACGCCGAGGTGAACACGACAGCGGCCGTCGTCGCGGTCGTCGTCGTCATCGTCTGCGCCTCCGTCGGCCAGGCCCTCACCACCCACCTCGGCAACAAGCTGCGCCGGCACATCACCTGGTCCCCCGCCAGGGCCCTGGACGCCACCGGCGGTGCCCTGGTCAACGTCGTGGCGATGCTCCTGGTCGCCTGGCTGATCGGCTCGGCCCTCGCGGGCACCACCCTGCCGACGCTCGGCAAGGAGGTCCGCAACTCCAAGGTGCTGCTCGGCGTCTCCCAGGCGCTGCCGGACCAGGCCGCCACCTGGTTCGCCGACTTCTCCTCGGTCCTCGCGCAGAACGGCTTCCCGCAGGTGTTCAGCCCGTTCGCGAACGAGCCGATCACCGACGTCCAGCCGCCGGACCCGGCCCTGGCCAACAGCCCGGTGGCGACCCGCGCCCAGCGCTCCATCGTCAAGGTCATGGGCACGGCCCCGAGCTGCGGCAAGGTCCTGGAGGGCACCGGCTTCGTCTTCTCCGACCGCCGTGTCATGACCAACGCGCACGTGGTGGGCGGCGTCGACGAGCCGACCGTGCAGATAGGCGGCGAGGGCAAGAAGTACGACGCCACGGTCGTGCTCTACGACTGGCGGCGCGACATCGCCGTACTGGACGTGCCGGACCTCAAGGCGCCCGCGCTGCGGTTCACCACCGACGACGCGGGCAGCGGCGACGGCGCGATCGTCGCGGGCTTCCCGGAGAACGGGGCGTACGACGTGCGTGCCGCACGCGTGCGTGGCCGCATCACGGCCAACGGCCCGGACATCTACCACCGCGGCACGGTCCGCCGCGACGTCTACTCCCTCTACGCGACCGTCCGCCAGGGCAACTCCGGCGGCCCGCTGCTCACCCCCGACGGCAGGGTCAACGGCGTCGTCTTCGCCAAGTCCCTCGACGACGCCGAGACGGGTTACGCGCTGACCGTGGACGAGATCCAGGAGGACATCACCAAGGGGCGCACCGCGAACCGGCAGGTGGGCAGCGACAGCTGCGCGCTCTAGCCAGGAACGGCTGGGAAACGGCAGCGTCGGGGCGTCACTCGCGAGGGTGACGCCTCAGTCGCGTGTGTGGCGCAGACGTACGGAGACCCAGCGGGCCCGGCGGCGGAGGATGCGCGGAATCCCGACCCTGGGATCCGCGGTCGCCATCTGCGGTGCGCCGCTTCGCTGGTGGGGGTTCGCACCGCCCGCCGAGCGGCGATTGCGGCTTGCGTCACTGTAGTCGTGCGTCCAGCCCATACCCCGACGTGTGCCCCCGCCTCATGGTCGATAACCGCCCCCGGGGCGCCCAATTGGCCTATGCGCCAGGCAATTGGCCGTTCGTAGGACAAGCGTTCACGTGCGGGCGCCGGCCGCGGTCACGCGGTCACCGATCGGGTTCCGGATCCTTCAGCCAGTTGATGAGCTCCGAGGAGAACGCGACCGGGTCCTCCTCGTGCGGGAAGTGGCCGAGGCCGTCGAACAGGCGCCAGCGATAGGGGGCTTCGACGTACTCGCCGGATCCGGCCGCGCTGCGCGTGCGCATCACGGGGTCGAGCGAGCCGTGCAGATGGAGCGTCGGCACGCGCACGGGCCGCTTCATACGGCGGTTGAACTGGATGCCGTCCGGGCGGGCCAGGGAGCGCACCATCCAGCGGTACGGCTCGACCGCGCAGTGCGCCGCGGAGGGGATGCACATCGCGCGGCGGTACGTCTGGAGCGCCTCTTCCTCCGGCGGGCGCGGCCCGGACCAGTCCTGGATCAGCCGGGCCACGAGCTCCCCGTCGTCGGCGGTGAGCTGCCGCTCCGGGATCCAGGGCCGCTGGAACCCCCAGATGTGTGAGCCGGCGCGGGTCTGCTTGACGTCTCGCAGCATGGCCGAGCGCCAGCGCCGCGGATGCGGCATGGACTCCACCGCCAGCCGCCGCACCAGCTTGGGGCGCATCGCGGCGGCCGTCCACGCGAGGTATCCGCCCAGGTCGTGGCCGACCAGCGCGGCGTCCGGCTCGCCGAGCGAGCGGATGACGCCGGTGACGTCGAGCGCGAGGTTGGCGGGGTCGTAACCGCGCGGTGTACGGTCGCTGCCCCCGACGCCCCGCAGGTCCATGGCGACGGCCCGGAAGCCCGCGTCGGCGAGCGCCACCAACTGGTGCCGCCAGGTCCACCAGAACTGCGGGAAGCCGTGCAGCAGCAGCACCAGCGGCCCGTCGCCCAGCTCGGCGATGTGGAAGCGGGCGCCGTTGGCGGCGACGTCGCGATGGTTCCAGGGGCCGTCCAGCAGCACGGCCGAGGCCGGTTGTGCCGGGGGAGTGGCGGGGTCGGTCATGACGACGAGCGTGCCACAACGTCGATGACCTCGGGGACCCGGTCCTTCGCAAGCTCCGGACGCGGGTGCGGCTTGGCCTTCTGCAGGACGCCCGCGGTCTCCTTCATGGAGGCGGCGACCTTCTGCGGGCCCTTGCTCTTCTTGGCCTTCTTCGCGAAGACCACGCCGATCAGCGCGAGCACGACCGCGACCAGTACGTTCGCCGCGAAGGACAGCAGGAAGCAGATCGCGAGGTTCCAGTCGCTCCAGGTGCGGATGCCGTACGCCAGCGCGAAGTTCAGCATCGGCAGGGAGAACAGCAGTACCGCCCCCGCCATCGAGAAGGCGCCGCCGCTGGTCGCGCCGCGCTTCACGTCCTGCTTGAGCTGCGCCTTCGCCAGCGCGATCTCGTCGTGCACCAGTGCCGACATTTCCGCCGTCGCCGAGGCGAACAGCTGGCCGATGGTGCGTTCGGCGCCGACCGGGCTGCCGTCGGGTGCGCTCATCGCGGTCTCCCTCTTCTGCGTACGGTCCGATGTCCGCGTCTTTGCCTGACCGGCCACAGTCGTCCGACTGCGTACGGCCTGACTGCGTACGGTCCCGTCCTTTGTACCGTCCCGTCAGATCATGCCGGACGGTGGTGGTCATCGCCTGCCCCGCCCGGTACTTCGGCAAGCCCGTGCCGCGCGACTGCCTTCTCCTGGGCGATCCGGCGGTGTTCGGCGGCCTTGCGTTCGTAGACATCGGCCAGCCGCAGGTGGTACGCCGGGTCGTCCTCCTCGTAGATGTCCGGGATGCCGTCGAGGTCCTCGTCGCGTTCCTCGGCCTCCCACAGGCGGCGGTACTTGGCGTTGCGGATCTTCAGCAGGACCGTCGCGAGTGTCGCGGCGATGAGCGAGCCCAGCAGCACGGCGGCCTTGACCTCGCCGGTCATCGTCTGGTCGCCCTCAAAGGCGAGGTCACCGATGAGCAGCGAGACGGTGAAGCCGATGCCGGCGAGACTCGCCACCGCGAACACGTCCCCCCAGGCGAGATCCTCGCTGAGCGAGGCCCGGGTGAAACGGGCCGTCAGCCATGTCCCGCCGAAGATGCCGAGCGTCTTGCCGAGCACCAGCCCGAGGACGACACCGAGGGTCTCCGGCTTGGTGAACACGTTGACGAGCGCGCCGCCGGACACGGAGACGCCCGCGCTGAAGAGCGCGAACAGCGGTACGGCCAGCCCTGCCGACAGGGGCCGCACCAGGTGCTCGATGTGTTCACCGGGGGAGTGGGCCTCGTCCTCGTGGCGGTGGCAGCGCAGCATGAGGCCCATGGCGACACCGGCGATGGTGGCGTGGATGCCGCTGTTGTACATCAGCGCCCAGACGACCAGCGCGAGCGGCACGTACACGTACCAGCCGCGTGCGCCCTTGCGCAGCAGCAGCCAGAAGAGGGCCAGACCCGCGACGGCGCCGCCGAGCGCGGCGAAGTTCAGGTCGTCGGTGAAGAACACCGCGATGATCAGGATCGCGAAGAGGTCGTCGACGACGGCGAGGGTGAGCAGGAAGGCCCGCAGCGCGCTCGGCAGGGACGTGCCGATGACCGCGAGCACGGCGAGCGCGAAGGCGATGTCGGTGGCGGTGGGCACGGCCCAGCCGGCCAGGGAACCGCCGCCGGTGACGTTGGTGAGGACGTAGACGAGCGCCGGTACGGCCATTCCGCACAGCGCGGCGACGACCGGCAGCGCGGCGGCCTTGGGGTCGCGCAGGTCGCCCGCGACGAGCTCGCGTTTGAGTTCGACCCCGGCGACGAAGAAGAAGACCGCCAGCAGCCCGTCGGCGGCCCAGTGCGCGACCGACAGGTCCAGGCCGAGGGCGGCGGGGCCGAAGTGGAAGTGGGAGACGCTCTCGTAGCTGTCGCGCAGCGCGGGGATGTTCGCCCAGAGCAACGCGGTGACCGCGGCGGCGAGCAGCAGCACCCCGCCGACGGTCTCGGTGCGCAGCGCGTCCGCCACGAACGTCCGCTCGGGGAGGGAGAGCCGGTCGAGAACCTTGCGGGGGGTGGAGGGGCGGGGCGCGGTCACGTGGGAGACCTCCGGTCGGTGGGCAGGGCTGAACACATGCCGACCAGACTTCCCGGCGCACCATGAAGCAGTTGTTTTTCTTAGCTAGGTAAACATCCTAGGTAAACATGGGGCCGAACGCACCCCGGTGATCACCACCAGGGCGCCCGAAGGGGCACTCGGCGTCCGACCACCGGGTGCCCCTTCGTCCGCAGCGCTATGCCTGAGCGGTGATCAGTCCTCGCTGGGCGCGGCCGGGAGCTTGGCCTGGATCAGGTCCATGACCGTGGAGTCGGTCAGCGTGGTGACGTCACCGAGCTGGCGGTTCTCGGCGACGTCCCGCAGCAGACGCCGCATGATCTTGCCGGAGCGGGTCTTGGGCAGCTCGGCCACCGGCAGGATCCGCTTGGGCTTGGCGATCGGGCCGAGGGCGGTGCCGACGTGGGCGCGCAGCTCGTCGACCAGGGTCTCGGTCTCGGAGGCCGTGCCGCGCAGGATCACGAAGGCGACGATCGCCTGCCCGGTCGTCTCGTCCGCCGCGCCGACCACGGCCGCCTCGGCGACCGAGGGGTGGGAGACGAGCGCGGACTCGACCTCGGTGGTGGAGATGTTGTGCCCGGAGACGAGCATGACGTCGTCGACCCGGCCGAGCAGCCAGATGTCGCCGTCGTCGTCCTTCTTGGCGCCGTCACCGGCGAAGTACTTGCCCTCGAAGCGCGACCAGTACGTGTCGATGAACCGCTGGTCGTCGCCCCAGATGGTGCGCAGCATCGACGGCCACGGCTCGGTCAGCACCAGGTAGCCGCCACCGCCGTTGGGCACCTCGCCCGCCTCGTCGTCGACGACTGTCGCGGAGATGCCGGGCAGCGGCGTCTGCGCGGAGCCGGGCTTGGTCGCGGTCACGCCCGGCAACGGGGTGATCATCATCGCGCCGGTCTCGGTCTGCCACCAGGTGTCCACGACCGGGGTGCGGTCGCCGCCGATGTTCTTGCGGTACCAGATCCATGCCTCGGGGTTGATCGGCTCGCCCACCGAGCCCAGCACCCGCAGGCTGGACAGGTCGAACTTGGCGGGGATGTCGTCGCCCCACTTCATGAACGTACGGATCGCGGTCGGCGCGGTGTAGAGGATCGTCACGCCGTACTTCTGGACGATCTCCCAGAAGCGGCCCTGGTGCGGGGTGTCGGGCGTGCCCTCGTACATGACCTGTGTCGCGCCGTTCGCGAGCGGGCCGTAGACGATGTACGAGTGACCGGTGACCCAGCCGACGTCGGCGGTGCACCAGTAGACGTCCGTCTCCGGCTTGAGGTCGAAGACGGCGTGGTGGGTGTAGGCGGTCTGCGTGAGGTAGCCGCCGGAGGTGTGCAGGATGCCCTTCGGCTTACCCGTGGTGCCCGAGGTGTAGAGGATGAACAGCGGGTGCTCGGCGTTGAACGCCTGCGGGATGTGCTCGGCGCTCTGCCGCTGCACGATGTCGTGCCACCACACGTCGCGGCCCTCGGTGAAGGCGACCTCCTGGCCCGTGCGGCGCACGACCAGGACGTGCTCCACGTTGCCCGCCTTCTCGACCGCCTCGTCCACGGCCGGCTTCAGCGCGGACGGCTTGCCGCGCCGGTAGCCGCCGTCGGAGGTGATGACCACGCGCGCGTCGGCGTCCTGGATGCGGGTGGCGAGCGCGTCCGAGGAGAAACCGCCGAAGACGACGGAGTGCGCGGCGCCGATGCGGGCGCAGGCCAGCATCGCGATCGCCGTCTCGGGGATCATCGGCATGTAGACGGCGACCCGGTCGCCGGCCTGAACTCCCAGTTCCAGCAGGGCGTTGGCGGCCTTGGAGACCTCGTCCTTGAGCTCGGCGTAGGTGATGGCACGGCCGTCGCCGGGCTCGCCCTCGAAGTGGATCGCTACCCGGTCACCGTGCCCGGCCTCCACGTGCCGGTCGACGCAGTTGTAGGCGACGTTGAGCTCGCCGTCCTTGAACCACTTGGCGAACGGCGGGTTCGACCAGTCGAGGGTCTCGGTGGGCTCCTTGGCCCAGGTCAGCCGACGGGCCTGCTCGGCCCAGAAGCCGAGCCTGTCAGCCTTGGCCTGTTCATACGCCTCCGCGGTGACGTTGGCGTTGGCGGCCAGGTCGGCGGGGGGTGCGAACCTGCGCTCTTCCTTGAGCAGGTTGGCCAGGCTTTCGTTGCTCACGGCATCTGCCTTTCCCAGGGTGTCCGTTGTGTCCCAGGCCACAGCTCATCAGACCCGGGGGTGCGGTGACAAGGGCCGACCGCCAATTGGTTTAGACCTGTCGGGCGGTGGTGTCGGCAGCCGGCGTCATCCGTACCCACGGACGCCGACCAGGGAAGGTTCAGCCTGTGTAACGCGCGTCACCCATGGGGCGATGCGAGGCGGGGCGGGACGTGGCGCGCGTGCGGTGGGGTGTGTGGCCCGCGGCCGTCGGGGCCGTGGGCCGTCGGTGCGATGGGGCCGATGGGGCCGTCCGGGTCCACCGGCCCCGCGCGCATGCCGGGCGCACGTCGTCCCGGGCTCACACCGTGAGGTCCGCCTCGCGTACGCGGTCGAAGACGACGCCGTCGTCCGTCTCGGTGAGCAGGTAGGCCTCGGCCTCCCCCACGTGGAAGTACATCCCGTGCAGCTCCAGGGAGCCCTCGTCGAGGGCCCGGGCCACCGAGTCGTGGGCGCGCAGGTGCTCCAGCTGCTGGACCACGTTGGTCAGGGAGAGCTGCTCGACCGCGTCCCCGGGCGCCCGCCCGGCCAGCCTGCCCCCCGGCCGGCTGTCGTCGGCCATGCGCTCCAGGCTCGGCAACCCGTGCCGCAGCCACCGCTTCAGCGGTGTCCGGGCGCCGCCGGGCTCGGAGTTGAGCAGCGCCTGCATGGCGCCGCAGCCCGAGTGCCCGCACACCGTGATGGACCGCACCCGCAGCACGTCCACGGCGTACTCGATCGCGGCCGCCACCGAGTCGTCGCCGCTCTCCTCGCCCGGTCGTGGGACGAGGTTGCCCACGTTGCGCACGACGAACAGGTCGCCCGGACCACTGGAGGTGATCATCGATGTGACCAGTCGTGAGTCGGCGCAGGTGAGGAAGAGCTGCGACGGCCGCTGCCCCTCACGCGCCAGCCGGGCCAGCTCGCTGCGCACCAGGGGCGCCGTGTTGCGCTGGAACGCGCTGATGCCACGCGCCAGTTCGTGCCCACTGGTGCCGCCGGTGCCTGTCGGGTCCGGCTCGGTGCGCTCCGTCCCGTCCGGGGTGTTGCGGGAAGGGGGAGCGGACTGAGGGCGCTCGCACTGGTGGTTGCGCCAGGGCGTCCAGGGCCGGCAGCGGCAGCCGGTGACGGCCTGGGGCTCGGAGATGCGGGTGCCGGGATGCCGGCCGGTGATCTCGACGGTGCCGCCCTGCGCGGTGTGCGTCTTCTGCCAGTCCTGCAACGTCTCGTACGCCGCGTGGTCCATGAACGACCCGTCCAGCTCGACGACGGTGTCGGCGCCGGGGGGTACGCGATGCAGGGCCCGGCTGAGCCGTGGCACCGCGAGGAACGTCAACTGTCCTCTGACGTGTACGTGATGGACTCCTTCCGTCTCTTCGTGCGTGATGCGGGTGCGGGTGAGGCGTTGCAGGGCGACGCCGACGGCCATGGCGATCCCCAGCGCCACGCCCTGCAGGACGCCGAGGGACACCACGCCGAGGGTCGTGACGGCGTAGACCCACACTTCTCGGTGGCGCGTCACCGTGCGGATGTGGTGCAGGGACACCATCTGGATGCCGACGGCCATCACCAGGGCGGCGAGCGAGGCGAGCGGGATGAGCTCCAGGATCGGGACCATCAGCAGCGTGGCGATCACTACGAGAACGCCGTGCAGCATCGTGGAGTTCCGGCTCACCGCGCCCGCGTGCACATTCGCCGAAGTCCGCACGGCCACGCCCGCGATGGGCAGTCCGCCGAGCGAGCCGGAGACGATGTTGGCGGCGCCCTGCCCGAGCAGTTCGCGGTCGAGGTCGGAGCGCCGGACACGGGCGGGCAGGTCCGGGCGGCCGGCCACCAGCTTGTCCACGGCGACCGCGCCGAGCAGTGACTGCACACTGCACACCAGCGTGGTGGTGAGCACCGCGGCGAGGAGGCCGAGCACGGGGCCCTCGGGCAGTCCGGCCAGGGCGTGGTTGCTCCAGGACGGCAGGTCGACCTTGGGCAGGCGCAGCCCGGCGAGGGCGGCGGCCGCGCTGGCTCCGGCGACGGCGACGAGCGCGGCCGGGACCTTGCGCAACAGGCGTCCGGCCCGGCCGGGCAGTCTCGGCCAGAGCAGCAGCAGCGCCAGGGTCAGCGCGCTCACCGACACGGCCGCGGGGCGCATGTCCGCCAACTGGGCGGGCAGGGCGCGGAGGTTGTCCGGGACGGAGCTCTGCGGTGTGCCGCCGAGCACGATGTGCAGCTGGGCGACGGCGATGGTGACGCCGATCCCGGCGAGCATGCCGTGCACGATGGCGGGGCTGACGGCGAGGGCGCCACGGGCCACGCGCAGGCAGCCCAGGCCGAGTTGGGCGAGGCCGGCGAGGACGGTGATGGCGCAGGTCGTCCGCCAGCCGTAGCGCTGGATGAGATCAGCGGTGACGACGGTGAGTCCGGCGGCCGGTCCGCTCACCTGGAGCGGGGAGCCGCCGAGCCGTCCGGCGACGAGCCCGCCCACGGCGGCGGCGACGAGGCCGGCCTGGAGCGGTGCGCCGGTGGCGAGGGCGATGCCCAAGGACAGGGGCAGGGCGATCAGGAAGACCGCGATCGAGGCCGACATGTCGGCACCCGCGATCCGGAAGCGGCGGGGGCCGCCCGGTGGCGGGCTGTGGGGTGGATGGGTGCGTTCGGTCCGGTTCGGATCGGCGGCACGGGTGGGGACGCAGGCTGACATGTTTTTCCCGTCTCCTCCGGGGCTGCGCGGTCGCGTAACGGGGGCTTCCCGCTCGGGGCGGGGGCCGGTCGCGGCCGTGGTCACGGGTGTGAATCGGCGGGATGAATCAACGCTCGGTAAACGGATCGTAATGCAGAGTAAAGGGAGGGCATAGACTTTACGGGCAAATGGGCGAATAAATCACGCTGAAGGGTGAAGTGGCCATGTGATCGGCTTGTCGCACTAATTCCTTCTCGGTCTCGTGCGAATTTGGCGGCGCTGTCCGCACCCGAGAGAAGGAAGAAGGTGGGCGGAACATGGCCGCCACTCACAGGATCGCCGCGGGCTCCGTGATCGCCGCGGTCTGCGCCGCATCGCTTGCCGGTTGCGGTACCGGCACAGACCGGCAGGAGCCCCCCGCCCCGCGGAAGGCGAAGCCGGCTCAGGCGCCGAAGAACGCCGTCCGGCTGATCGGAGACGGCTCCACCGCCTACACCGGCGCGCAGCCCCACCTGCCCAGACCCGAGCGGCTGCGGCCCGGCCAGAAGCCCCCGCAGTTCGTCGTCTTCTCCTGGGACGGCGCGGGCGAGGACAGCCAGAAGCTGTTCTCGCACTTCCGCAAGGTCGCCAAGGCGAACAAGGCGACCATGACCTACTTCCTGAGCGGCGTGTACCTGCTGCCGGACGACAAACGTGACCGGTACCGGCCGCCGCAGCACTCCCCGGGCCGCTCCGACATCGGCTTCAACGACCGCCGCGGCATCGCCGCCACCGTGGAGCAGCTGCGTCTGGCGTGGCTGGAGGGCAACGAGATCGGCACCCACTTCAACGGCCACTTCTGCGGCAGCGGCGGCGGGGTCGGCGAGTGGTCCGTGCAGGACTGGAAGGACGAGATCGCCCAGGCCAAGCAGTTCGTGAAGACCTGGAAGACCAACGCCGGCATGAAGAGCGCGCCCCCGCTGCCCTTCGACTACGACAAGGAGCTCATCGGCGCCCGTACGCCTTGCCTGGAGGGCCAGCAAAACTTCATGAAGGCGGCCCGCGACCTGGGCTTCCGCTATGACACCAGCGGCGTCAACAACCAGGTATGGCCGCAGAAGAAGCACGGCCTGTGGGACGTGTCCATGCAGCTCGTGCCGTTCCCCGGCCACTCCTTCGAGCAGCTGACCATGGACTACAACTTCATGGTCAACCAGTCGGGCACCGCCACCCAGGGCAACCCCGCCATGCACGCCTTCTGGGGCAACCAGATGCGCGACGGTCTGCTCAAGGGCTTCCAGCGGGCCTACGACGGAAACCGCGCGCCCCTGATCATCGGCAACCACTTCGAGTCCTGGAACGGCGGCACCTACATGCGGGCCGTCGAGGAGGTCATCGAGACGGTGTGCACCAAGGAGGAGGTGCGCTGTGTCTCGTTCCGGCAGCTCGTGGACTGGCTGGATGCCCAGGACCCGGCGACGCTGGAGAAGCTGCGCACGCTCCAGGTCGGCGAGGCGCCGAAGCAGGGCTGGGCGTCCTTCCTCGCCGGCCGGCCCACCCCGGCCCCGAAGGGCGTACCCGGGGCTCCGGCGGCGAAGTAGCGGCCCGAGTGAAGATGGCCACTCCGCCGTGGGGCGGGCCCTCGCGGTGCGTAGGGTCGTACTCATGAGTACAGCAGGTGCGACCGCCGACCCTCTCGCGGCCCTGGGGGCGCTGCCCGGGGTGGCCGATTCCGTGGAGTCCGTGCGCAAGTCCGTGGACCGGGTCTACGGGCACCGGATCATGCGGCGGCGCAGCAACGCGATCACCTCCGAGGCGGCCCTGCGCGGCGCCCGTGGCTCGGCGGCGCTGGCCGGCGCGGACTGGGCGCTGGAGGAGGTGCGCCGGCGTACGGACTTCAGCGGCGACGACGAGGCGCGCACCGTGGGTGCCGCCCTGCGGCTCACCGCCGAGGCGGGCCAGCTGCTGTCCGTCTGGCGGCAGTCGCCCCTGCGGGTGCTGGCCCGGCTGCACCTGGTGGCGGCGGCCGACAAGGCCGACCAGGTGGGACGGCCGCGGCAGGAGGGCGAGCCGGTCGACGAGCCGCTCGTCGGGCTGCCGCTGCCGAGCGCGGCCGAGGCGCACGGCCGGCTGGAGGGGCTGGCCGAGCTGATCATCGCGGGCGGCACCGCGCCGGCGCTGGTGACGGCTGCCGTCGTGCACGGCGAACTCCTCGCGCTGCGTCCTTTCACGTCCCACAACGGCCTGATCGCGCGCACGGCCGAACGCATCGTCCTGATCGGCAGCGGCCTGGACCCGAAGTCCGTCTGCCCGGCCGAGGTGGGCCACGCCGAGCTGGGCCGCGAGGCCTACCTGGAAGCCCTCGACGGGTACGTCTCCGGCACCCGGGAGGGCATGGCCGCCTGGATCGCCCACTGCGGCAGGGCGGTCGGACTGGGGGCACGTGAGTCGACGGCGGTGTGTGAGGCGTTGCAGCGCGGAGCGGCGTGACAGCACCACCGGGCGGGAAATGAACCGGGCCGGGAAAGAACCGGGCCGGAAAAGATGATGCGGCGGTACGAGAACTCGTACCGCCGCTGGCATGAGCATCGGGGTACCAAGCGTCCTCGATATATGCCCATCAGGTCGGGAACTTTGCCCGTCCCTGGTGCGGCTGGCCCGTAATCGACGGGTCGACGTCGCGTGGGTGCCCGGTGTTCATGCTCGGTCCGTGGGGCCAAATGCGTACTCAGGTGATCCTCTCGGATGTCCTTGGTCTCGCGGGCCGTTGAGTCCTTTGTACTCCCGACTTGGAGCAAGCGGAAGCCCAGGCTGCACTTCTTTACTTTTGGGTTCAAATAGGACTTCGGGTCGTCCCAGGTCAAGCCACTGTCGCCCGGCGCCGGTTGGCGTACCAGACGAGGCCGGCGGTGGCCGCAGCGGCGCCTATCGCTGCGACCGCGACGAGTGCCGGACGCGGCGGTACGGAGAACCCGGGGATGCGCTGCTTGAGCCGGACCGGACGGTGGAAGTCCAGAATCGGCCACCCGCGCGCGAGGGCCTCGCGGCGCAGCGCGCGGTCCGGGTTCACGGCATGGGGGCGGCCGACGGACTCCAGCATCGGCACGTCGGTCGCCGAGTCGCTGTAGGCGTAGCAGCGGCTGAGGTCGTACCCCTCGGACGCGGCCAGCTCCCGGATGGCCTCGGCCTTGGTCGGGCCGTACGCGTAGTACTCCACCTCGCCGGTGAAGCAGCCGTCGTCGCCCACGACCATGCGGGTCGCCACCACGCGGTCCGCGCCGAGCAGCTCGCCGATCGGCTCGGCCACCTCCGCGCCCGACGTGGACACGATCACGACGTCGCGGCCGGCGGTGTGGTGCTCCTCGATGAGGGAGGCGGCCTCGTCGTAGATGATCGGGTCGATCAGGTCGTGCAGCGTCTCGGCGACGATCTCCTTGACCTGCTGCACGTTCCAGCCGCGGCACAGCGCGGACAGGTACGCGCGCATGCGCTCCATCTGTTCGTGGTCGGCACCGCCGGCCAGGAACACGAACTGGGCATATGCGGTGCGCAAGACGGCCCTGCGGTTGATCAGACCGCCTTGGTAGAACGACTTGCTGAACGTGAGCGTGCTCGACTTCGCAATGACCGTCTTGTCCAGGTCAAAGAAGGCCGCTGTGCGGGGCAACGAGTGGTTTTCCACGTCCTTGAGCATAGGGGCAGCCCATTCGGCGTAAGGTGGGGCGTGCGGGTTTGCCTGAGAGGGCTCTCGGGTACACCATGGAAGTCACGGATCGTTCGCGACCGTGCTAACCCGGCCCGACTCCTCCCCCCCCGAGTAGGGCCGTGGGGACGACCCCCGCTCTCCCCCCCGGCGGGGGTCGTCGCATGTCCGGATGGGTTTTTCTCCTTCTTCGCGCGGTCGGATCGCCGCTCTGCTGCCGCTTCGGGCGGGCTGTTGGCATGCCCATGACTTGTCACGTTGTGTAGTTGTCGGACTGCTCTGTGGAAGTCGCCCGGAGGGTTCGCGGGCGTCACCGGTATGGGTGACGGCGATATTCACAACCGTCGAGGCGTCCACGGTTATCCACCAAGATCCACACGATTTCCGGGATCACTGCACCGTGATTCCAGCGCACCCCGCTCGGGGCGGGTTCATGGCCCGGCTCCGATTGCCGGGGGCGTTTGGCCGGTTGGTGTCGGCCGTTCAAAGGGAGGCCGCCTTGCCGGTTCTTCCCACGTTTGGGAATCGCGGGGCCGCAGGGGCCGTGCGAGTCACGCAGCGAAGGGGGATGGAGACCGTGGCCGGAGCCGTCACACACGATCCGCCGCCGGCCGCCGGAGGGCGGCAGGGCGGACCGCTGATCGTCACCGAGGACAGCGAACTCCTCGACGACCTGCTGCGCCTGTGCGCGGCGGCGGGCGCCACACCCGAGGTGCACCACGGGGTGCCCGACCGCAGAGGCGGCTGGGAGGCCGCGCCGCTCGTCCTCGTGGGCGACGACGCCGCACGGCGGGTACGCGGGGCCGCGCGCAGAAGGGGAGTCGTCCTCGTCGGCCGGGACCAGGACGACTCCGGGGTGTGGCGGCGGGCCGTCGAGATCGGCGCCGAGCACGTCCTGATGCTGCCCGACGGCGAGCAGTGGCTCGTCGACCGCATCGCCGACGTGGCCGAGGGCGTCGGCCGGCCCGCCCTCACCGTGGGCGTCATCGGCGGCCGCGGCGGGGCCGGAGCGTCCACGCTCGCGTGCGCGCTCGCCGTCACCTCAGCGCGCGAGGGGCTGCGCACACTCCTCGTGGACGCCGATCCGCTGGGCGGCGGACTCGACGTACTCCTCGGCGGGGAGACGGCCGACGGGCTGCGCTGGCCCGCGTTCGCCTCCTCACGCGGGCGGGTCGGCGGGGGCGCTCTGGAGGAGTCGCTGCCCGAACTGCACTCGCTGCGGGTGCTCAGCTGGGACCGCGGCGACCGGATCGCCGTCCCGCCCCAGGCGGTGCGCGCGGTACTCGCCGCGGCCCGGCGCCGGGGCGGCACGGTCGTGGTCGACCTGCCCCGCCGCATCGACGACGGCGTCGCCGAGGTCCTGTCTCAGCTCGACGTCGGCGTGCTGGTCGTGCCCGCCGAGCTGCGTGCCGTCGCGGCCGCCGGACGGGTGGCGTCCGCCGTCGGCATGGTCCTGCGCGATCTGCGGGTGGCGGTGCGCGGGCCGTACCCGCCGGGGCTCGACGACCGGGAGGTGGCCCGGCTGCTCGGACTGCCCCTGGTCGGCGAGGTGCCGGTCGAGCCGGAACTGCTGCGCCCGGACGAGGGCTCGGCACCACCGGGCGCCGCCCCCCGCGGACCGCTCGCCCGGTTCTGCAAGGAATTCTGGGAGCGGGCGCTCATCGAGGCGGGTGCGACGTGAGCACTCTGGGCGGACTCAAGGGCGCGGAACTGCTCGACGGGGTGCGGCGGTGGCTGGCCGAGAGCGGGGCCGAGCCGACCCCCGCGCGCGTGGCGCAGGCCCTGCGGGAGCAGGGCCGGGTGCTCGGGGACGCGGAAGTCCTCGGGGCCGCCGCGCAGTTGCGGTCCGAGCTGGTCGGCAGCGGGCCGCTGGAGCCGCTGCTCGCCGACCCGTCGGTCACGGACGTGCTGGTGTCCGCCCCGGACCGGGTCTGGGTGGACCGGGGCGGCGGTCTGGAGCTCACCTCGGTGCGCTTCACGGACGCGGCGGCCGTACGGCGGCTCGCCCAGCGCCTCGCCGCGGTGGCCGGGCGCCGGCTGGACGACGCCCGGCCCTGGGCCGACGCCCGGCTGCCCGACGGGACCCGGCTGCACGCGGTGCTGCCGCCGGTCGCCGTGGGCTGTGCCTGCCTGTCGCTGCGCGTCGTACGGCCGCGTGCCTTCACGCTCGGCGAACTGGTCGCGGCGGGCACGGTGCCGCCGGGCGGGGACCGCGTGCTGCGCGCACTGCTCGACGCACGACTGTCCTTCCTCGTCAGCGGCGGCACGGGCAGCGGCAAGACGACGCTGCTGAGCGCCCTGCTGGGGCTGGTGGGGCCGGACGAGCGGATCGTCCTCGCCGAGGACTCGGCGGAACTGCGGCCGGACCATCCGCACGTCGTGCGGCTGGAGACCAGACCCGCCAACCAGGAGGGCGCGGGCCTCGTCACCCTGGAGGACCTGGTGCGCCAGGCGCTGCGGATGCGGCCCGACCGGCTGGTCGTGGGCGAGGTCCGCGGGCCCGAAGTGGTGCATCTGCTGGCCGCGTTGAACACCGGCCACGAGGGCGGCTGCGGAACCGTGCACGCCAATGCCGCCGCCGACGTACCCGCCCGGCTGGAGGCGCTCGGCACGGCCGCCGGGCTCGACCGGGCCGCGCTGCACAGCCAGGTGGCGGCCGCGCTCTCCGTGGTGCTGCACCTCGTGCGCGACCGGACCGGGCGGCGGCGGATCGCCGAGGTGCATGTGCTGGAGCGGGACCCGTCGGGGCTGGTGCGGACGGTGCCGGCGCTGCGGTGGGGAGCGGAGGCCTTCGTGCGGGAGCGGGGGTGGGAGTGGCTGCGGGGGCTGCTGCGGGGCGAGGGCGGGCCGGGGGAGGCCGCGGTGGAGCCGGGGGAGGCCGAGGTGGAGGGGGCGAGTCATGACGGGGGCGGCTGAGATGTCCATGGGTGTGGCCGTGGCGTTCATGGGGGCGGCGGTCTGGCTGCTGGGTGAGCGTCATTCGACGGCACGGCGGGCGCGGTTGCTGCTCGCGGGCGGCGGGACCGTCGGGAGCGGGCTGCCGGGGTGGCGGCGGATGGCCGGTGGGCTGCCGCGGCTCCGCGGGCGGCTGCGGGCCGAGTGGTGGGCGCCGGTGGCCGGGCTGGTGCTCGCGGTGCTCGGGGCGTCGGTGCTGCCGGTCGTCCTGGGAGCGGCCGGGGTGCCGCTGCTGCGCCGGGTCCGGCTGGCCGGCCAGGTGCGGCAGGACCGTGAGCGGCGGGCCGACGCGGTGATCGCCTTGTGCGGTGCGCTCGCCGGGGAGGTGCGGGCCGGACGCCAGCCGGGAGAGGCGCTGCTGCGGGCCGCGCGGGACTGCGGCGGACTCGCGGACGCACAGGCGACGGTACTGGCGGCGGCACGGTTCGGCGGCGACGTTCCTAACGCGCTCGCGACCGCCGCCAGGCAGCCGGGCGCCGAGGGGCTGCGGGGACTCGCGGCGTGCTGGCGGGTGGCCGTGGACCAAGGCGCGGGGCTCGCGGCCGGACTCGACCGGCTCTCCGCCGCCCTGCGCGCCGAACGGGACCAACGGTCGGACCTGCGCGCCCAGTTGGCGGGCGCCCGGGCGACGGCGGTGCTGCTCGCCGGGCTGCCGGCCCTGGGGCTCCTCATTGGCACCGCCCTCGGGGCCGACCCCCTCCATGTCCTGCTGCACACCACGGCGGGCCTGGGCTGTCTGGTGGCCGGCGGTGTGCTGGAGGGCCTGGGGCTGTGGTGGGTGCTGCGGATCGTGCGGAGCGCGGAGGCGGCGGCATGAGCGCGGAAGTTGTCCACAGGCTGGGGGTGACGGTGGGGATGGTGCTGGCCCTCTGGTGGTCGCTGCGCCGGCTGAAGGCGGCGCGGCACCACCGGAGGATGCGGCGTCGGCTGGCCGAGTTGTCGCCCCGCGAAGCGGCCGCTCCGGCCCCGCGCCTCCCCCTGAGCCGGGCCGCGCGGAGATGGCTGGCCCCCGTGGGCGTGGCCTGCGCCGGGTGGGCGCTGATCGGCGGCCTGATCGGTGTCGCCGTGGGACTGGCCGGCGCGGTCGGGACATGGCGGTGGAGGCTGCGGCAGGAGGCGGCCGGTACGGACGCACGGGCACCCGAACGCGCCGAGGCGGCGCGGCAACTGCCCCTGGCCTCCGACCTGCTGGCGGCCTGTATCGCGGCGGGCGCCGGCCCGGTGATCGCCGCGCAGGCCGTGGGTGAGGCCCTGGGCGGCCCGGTGGGCGACGCCCTCGCCCAGGGTGCGGCGGAGGTACGGCTGGGCGGCGAACCGGGCGCTGCCTGGCGGAGGTTGGCCACTCTCCCAGGCGCCGGAGGCCTGGCCCGGCTGCTGGAACGGGCCGATGTGTCCGGACTGCCCGCGGCCACGCCGGTCGCACGACTCGCCGCCGAGGCCCGCGCCGACTGGGGCCGGGCCGCGACCGCCAGGGCACGCCGGGCGGGCGTCATGGTCAGCGCGCCGGTCGGGCTGTGCTTCCTGCCCGCGTTCATCGCGGTCGGCGTGCTGCCCGTGGTGATCGGGCTCGCGGGCGGGGTGCTCGGAGGGGGTGGTGGCTGAGGCGAAGAACCGGATCGGCGGAACCAAGCGAAAACCAAGAGAAGTTCGGACTCTTTCCCACGGGGGTTGAGATGTATCAGGCGGTACGGGCACGGCTGGGTGCCCTGGTGTGCGGGGCGCGTGCGGCGCGGAGGGACGCGGGAATGGTCACCTCCGAGTACGCGATGGGAATCGTCGCGGCGGTGGCGTTCGCGGTGGTGCTCTACAAGGTCATCACGAGCGGCGCCGTCAGCGCGGAGCTCCAGAACATCGTGAAGGAAGCCCTCAATGCGCGGATGTGAGCGGGGCGCGGACCGGGGGTTCGTCACGGCGGAGTCGGCCGTGGTGCTGCCCGTGCTGGTGATGTTCGCGATGGCGCTGGTGTGGGGATTGCTGGTCGTGGCCGCGCAGATCCAGTGCGTGGACGCGGCGCGGACGGGCGCCCGCGCGGCGGCCCGCCAGGACCCGCCCGACGCGGTCGTGCGCCTCACCCGCGAGGCGGCACCGCCCGGCGCGAAGGTGACCGTCCACCGGGGCGCGGAACACGTCCGGGTGGTCGTCTCGGCCGAGCCGCCGGTGCTGCGCGGCCTGTCCTTCGCCGTACGGGAGGAGGCCGTGGCGTCGGTGGAGGAGACGGTGGGGGTGGGCAGGTGAGACGGGCGGTGGAGGTGCGAGACCGGGGCCCGAGGCGCCGGCCGATGAGAGGAACCGGCTCGGACCAGGGGTCCGCCACCGTCTGGAGTGTCGGGGCGATCGCTGTCCTGTGCGTGGTGTTCGGCGTCGTCCTGGCGCTCGGGCAGGCCGTCGTGATCCGGCACCGTGCGGCGGGCGGTGCGGACCTCGCGGCGCTCGCGGCGGCGGACCACTGGGCCGAGGGCGGTGCGGCGGCCTGTGCCCGGGCGGGCCGGGTGGCCCGGGCACAGGGCGTCCGGCTCGTGCGGTGCGAGGTCGTCGGGGAGATCTCGGACGTGACGGGGGCGTCGGGCCGGGGGCCGTTCACGGCGGAGGTCAGGGCGCGGGCGGGTCCTCCGACGGCTCCCTCGGGTCTCCCGCCTGTGGGGGCCAGGGCCCGGGCGGGTGGTGGGGGGTCTCCCCTTGGCCTTCCGCCGGCTGCTCTTCCGCCTCCTTCTCCTCGGGAGCCCCCTCCAGCAGCACCGTGAGCAGTCGCACCGCCCCCCTCTTGTGCAGCGGGTCGTTGCCGTTGCCGCATTTGGGGGACTGGATGCAGGACGGGCAGCCGGCGTCGCACTCGCAGGAGGCGATGGCCTGGCGGGTGGCGGTCAGCCAGGCGCGGGCGGTGTGGAAGGCGCGCTCGGCGAAGCCCGCGCCGCCGGGATGGCCGTCGTAGACGAAGACCGTGGGCAGGAGCGTGTCGGGATGGAGCGGGATCGACACGCCGCCGATGTCCCAGCGGTCGCAGGTCGCGAAGAGGGGCAGCAGGCCGATCGAGGCGTGCTCGGCAGCGTGCAGGGAACCGCCGAGGATCTCCGGGTTGATCCGGGCGCGGTCGAGCTGGTCCTCGGTGACGGTCCACCACACGGCCCGGGTGCGCAGCGTACGAGGAGGGAGGTCGAGCTTGGTCTCGCCCAGCACCTCACCGGTCATGAGCCGTCTGCGGAGGAAGGAGACGACCTGGTTGGTGACCTCGACCGAGCCGTAGCACAGGCGGCCGTCGCCCCAGGGGACCTCCACGTCCGTCTCCAGCACGGAGATCGACGTCGTGTCACGGGCGACCGTGGAGTAGGGCGGGGCGGCCTCCTCGACGAGGGCGACGGAGTCCTCCAGATCCAGTGACCGCACCAGGTATGTGCGGCCCTGGTGGAGGTGGACCGCCCCCTCGTGGACGGTCGAGTGCGCGGCGCCCGCGTCGACCGTGCCGAGCAGCCGCCCCGTGCCGGTCTCGACGACCTGGATCGGGCGCCCGCCCTCACCGCGGATGTCGGTCAGGTCGGCGGCCCGTTCGCGGCGGGTCCAGTGCCAGGCCTTGGTGCGGCGGCGCAGCAGCTTGGCGGCCTCCAGCTGGGGGAGGAGGTCCTCGCAGGCCGGTCCGAACAGGTCGAGGTCCTCGTCCGTCAGGGGCAACTCCTCGGCCGCCGCACACAGGTGCGGGGCCAGCACGTAGGGGTTGTCCGGGTCGAGGACCGTCGACTCGACGGGCTGGTCGAACAGGGCCTCCGGGTGGTGGACGAGGAAGGTGTCCAGCGGGTCGTCACGCGCGACCAGGATGGCCAGCGCCCCCTGCCCGGACCGTCCGGCCCGGCCCGCCTGCTGCCACAGGGAGGCGCGTGTGCCCGGGTAGCCCGCGATGACGACCGCGTCCAGGCCGGAGATGTCGATGCCGAGTTCGAGGGCGTTCGTCGCGGCGAGGCCCAGCAGTTCACCCGAATGGAGGGCGCGTTCGAGTGCGCGGCGCTCCTCGGGGAGATAGCCGCCCCGGTACGCCGCGACACGTCGGGCCAGTGACCGGTCGACCTCGGCCAGTCGCTCCTGGGAGATGACGGAGATCAGCTCGGCGCCGCGCCGGGACCGTACGAAGGCGACCGAGCGCACACCCTGCACGGTGAGGTCGGTGAGCAGGTCGGCGGCCTCGGCGGTGGCCGTGCGGCGGACGGGGGCGCCCTTCTCGCCGTGCAGCTCGGTCAGCGGCGGTTCCCAGAGGGCGAACACCAGTTCACCGCGCGGGGAGGCGTCGTCGGCGACCTCCAGCACCGGCAGGCCGGTGAGGCGGCCGGCGGCCACCGCGGGCTCGGCGGCGGTCGCGGAGGCCAGCAGGAACACGGGTGAGGCGCCGTAGCGGGCGCACAGGCGGCGCAGCCGGCGCAGCACCTGGGCGACGTGCGAGCCGAAGACGCCGCGGTAGGTGTGGCACTCGTCGACGACGACGTACTTCAGCGACTTCAGGAAGGAGGACCAGCGGGGGTGGGACGGCAGGATGCCGCGGTGCAGCATGTCCGGGTTGGTCAGGACGTAGTTGGCGTACTGGCGGATCCACTCGCGCTCCTCGAACGGGGTGTCGCCGTCGTACACGGCCGTGCGCACCGAATGGCCCAACGGATGTGAAAGTTCCTTCACGGAGCGGCACTGATCCGCCGCAAGAGCCTTGGTGGGAGCCAGGTAGAGGGCGGTCGCGCCGCGGCCGTTCGGGGCCTCGGCGCCGTCCAGGAGGGTGGACAGGACCGGCACGAGGTAGGCCAGGGACTTGCCGGAGGCCGTGCCCGTGGCGACGACGACCGATGCGCCGTCCAGCGCGTGCTCCGCCGCGCGCGCCTGGTGGGCCCACGGATGTTCGATGCCCGCGGCCTGTACGGCCGCCACGACCTCCGCGCGGATCCGGTCCGGCCAGACGGCATGCCGACCCTCGCGCGGGGGCAAGTGCTCCGTATGAGTAATGCGCGAAGCCCTGCTCGGACCGGACGCGAGCCGGTCCAGGACCGCGCCCGGCGCGGGTCGGGGGGCGGGGTCCGTCGGGGTTCGATCGGATCGGTGATTCTTGGCCATCGGCACCGAGTGTGTCACTGGCGTGACGGACAATGGAGCCAAGGCGTCGTGCACGCCTGCCCGTAAGTGATTGAATGCCATCGCGGCTGGCGAATCGTCCAGGGGACGAAGCCGAGGTGCCCCAAGGGCGACCGCTCGATAGCAAGGTGCTGGAGGATCCGTGGACCTGTCCCTGTCGACCGAGACCATGGGCGATCGCACGATCGTCAGGGTCGGTGGCGAAATCGACGTATATACCGCGCCCAAGCTGCGCGAGCAGTTGGTCGAGCTGGTGAACGACGGCAGTTTCCACCTTGTCGTCGACATGGAGGGCGTGGACTTCCTCGACTCCACCGGGCTCGGCGTGCTGGTCGGCGGCCTGAAGCGTGTGCGGGCCCATGAGGGCTCACTGCGCCTGGTCTGCAACCAGGAGCGCATTCTGAAGATCTTCCGCATCACCGGCCTCACCAAGGTGTTCCCCATTCACACCTCGGTCGAGGAAGCGGTGGCGGCGACCGACTGACCACCGGGCCCGGGCCTCGCGCCCGGGCCGGCCGAAGTCGCGGCAAGAGTTCGGCAGAAGTGAAGACCGAGGGGGCCCGGGCTTTCGGCGGCCCGGCGCCTCTCGACAGCACGCCCGAAGTTGCGAGGGGGATGCATGGCCACCGTTGAGCTCCGCTTCAGCGCGCTGCCCGAGCACGTCAGGACCGCCCGGCTGGTGGCGGCCGCGGTGGCGCGCAGGGCCGGAGTGGACGAGGCCGTCCTCGACGAGGTCAGGCTCGCCGTCGGCGAGGCCTGCACGCGGGCCGTCGGCCTGCACCAGACCGGCGGGATCTCGGCACCGGTGAAGGTGCTGCTGATCGAGGAGGAGAAGCAGTTCTCCATCGAGGTCGGCGACGAGGCCCCGCATGCGGTCCCCGGCGAGCGTGCGCCCGGTGCCGGTCCCGGCGACCCCGACGGTGAGGCCGACGAGGACGAGATGGGCCTCGCGGTCATCAGCGGACTCGTCGACGACGTCGAGGTCAGCGCGGGGGAGCACGGCGGGTCGATCAAGATGACCTGGCCGACCACACCACCGCCGACCATCCTGGCCTGACCGGCCACCGCGCACACCGTTTTCGACGAAGGGCCCCACCCGTGGGGCCCTTCGTCATGTGCGGGTGTCAGTGGTCGCCTTTACAGTAGTTCCTGTGCCGTTCGTCGCGTGAATTTGTTCACGATCATTCGCATGCTCCACGGCAGTCCGAGAATGCTTTCAGGGCATTACCTCAGACGGCCAATTCCACTTATCGTGCTCTGTTTTGATCAGGTTCCTGTATCTACAATCCCGTCCACATCTTGAGCTCAGCCCAAGCGTCAAGGAGGACGAATGGCGGGGCTTTTCAACTCACCACAGTCGGGCCATCCCACAGACCTCGCAGCCGCCGTACTGACCGATGGCAACCGCGTCCTCGTGGTGGTCATCGCGGTGGTCGCGCTGGCGGCGCTCGTGGTCGCGGGCGTCCTGGTGCGCCAGGTACTCGCGGCCGGCGAGGGCACCGACAGCATGAAGAAGATCGCGGTGGCGATCCAGGAAGGCGCGAACGCCTATCTGGCACGTCAGCTGCGCACGCTCGGCGTATTCGCCGTGGTCGTGTTCTTCCTGCTCCTGCTGCTGCCCGCGGACGACTGGAATCAGCGTGCCGGTCGGTCGGTGTTCTTCCTGATCGGAGCGGCGTTCTCGGCGGCCACCGGCTATATCGGTATGTGGCTCGCCGTGCGCAGCAATGTGCGTGTCGCGGCGGCGGCGCGCGAAGCAACTCCGGCGGAAGGCGAGCCGGAAAAGGATCTCACCGCCGTCTCGCACAAAGCGATGAAGATCGCATTTCGTACGGGCGGCGTCGTCGGCATGTTCACCGTGGGCCTCGGCCTGCTGGGCGCCTCCTGCGTGGTGCTGGTGTACGCGGCCGACGCGCCGAAGGTGCTCGAGGGCTTCGGCCTCGGGGCCGCGCTCATCGCGATGTTCATGCGTGTCGGCGGCGGCATCTTCACCAAGGCCGCCGACGTCGGCGCCGACCTGGTCGGCAAGGTCGAGCAGGGCATTCCGGAGGACGACCCGCGCAATGCCGCGACCATCGCCGACAACGTGGGCGACAACGTCGGCGACTGCGCGGGCATGGCGGCCGACCTCTTCGAGTCGTACGCCGTGACCCTGGTCGCCGCGCTGATCCTGGGTTCGGCGGCCTTCGGCGACGCCGGGCTCGGCTTCCCGCTGCTGGTGCCGGCGATCGGTGTGATCACCGCCATGATCGGGATCTTCGCGGTGGCGCCCAGGCGGGCCGACCGCAGCGGCATGAGCGCCATCAACCGAGGGTTCTTCATCTCCGCGGTGATCTCGCTCGTGCTGGTGGCCGTGGCCGTCTTCGTCTACCTGCCCGGGAAGTACTCGGACCTGGACGGCGTGACGGACGCGGCGATCACGGGCAAGGACGGCGACCCGCGGATCCTCGCGCTCGTGGCGGTGGCCATCGGCATCGTGCTCGCCGCCCTGATCCAGCAACTGACCGGCTACTTCACCGAGACCACCCGGCGTCCCGTCCGGGACATCGGCAAGACCTCGCTCACCGGCCCGGCCACCGTCGTCCTCGCCGGTATCTCCGTCGGTCTGGAATCCGCCGTCTACACCGCCCTGTTGATCGGCCTCGGCGTGTACGGGGCGTTCCTGCTCGGTGGTACGTCGATCATGCTGGCGCTGTTCGCGGTGGCGCTGGCGGGCACCGGCCTGCTCACCACGGTCGGCGTGATCGTCGCGATGGACACCTTCGGGCCGGTCTCCGACAACGCGCAGGGCATCGCGGAGATGTCCGGCGACGTCCAGGGCGCGGGCGCGCAGGTGCTCACCGACCTGGACGCGGTCGGCAACACCACCAAGGCGATCACCAAGGGCATCGCCATCGCCACGGCCGTGCTCGCGGCGGCGGCGCTGTTCGGGTCGTACCGGGACGCGATCTTCACCGGAGCCCGCGACGTGGGCGAGCAGTTGTCCGGCGCGGGGGCGCCGCTGAGTCTGATGATGGACATCTCGCAGCCCAACAACCTCGTGGGTCTCGTCGCGGGCGCGGCGGTCGTCTTCCTCTTCTCGGGGCTGGCGATCAACGCCGTGTCGCGGTCGGCCGGTGCCGTGGTCTTCGAAGTGCGGCGGCAGTTCCGCGAGAGGCCCGGGATCATGGACTACAGCGAGAAACCGGAGTACGGCAAGGTCGTCGACATCTGCACCAAGGACGCGTTGCGCGAGCTCGCCACGCCCGGTCTGCTCGCCGTGTTGGCGCCCGTCTTCATCGGGTTCACGCTCGGCGTCGGCCCGCTCGGCGCGTTCCTGGCGGGCGCGATCGGCGCGGGCACGCTGATGGCGGTGTTCCTGGCCAACTCCGGTGGCGCCTGGGACAACGCCAAGAAGCTCGTCGAGGACGGCCACCACGGAGGCAAGGGCAGCGAGGCGCACGCGGCGACCGTGATCGGCGACACCGTCGGCGACCCCTTCAAGGACACCGCCGGTCCCGCGATCAACCCGCTGCTGAAGGTCATGAACCTGGTGTCGCTGCTCATCGCGCCCGCGGTGATCAAGTTCTCCTACGGCCCGGACAAGAGCATCGGGGTGCGGATCCTGATCGCTGCCCTCGCGTTCGTCGTCATCGTCGGTGCGGTGTACGTGTCAAAGCGGCGCGGAATCGCCATGGGTGACGAAGACAACGCCGAATCGAAGCCCAAGTCGGCGGACCCGGCGGTGGTTTCGTAGGGAGGTCGTCCAAGCCCCAGCTCAAGGCCCGGGCGGGCGGCGCGCGTTGGCGCGTCGCCCGCCCGCTCTGTGCGTGTACACGCCCACGCCGTGAGGCTTCTCTCGCTTGGTGCAAAAGGTTACAAAAAGGTCTTAATAGACACTCGGCGTGCGGTTGCCGTGCATCTGGCGTGTATGTTCCGGGGCCGAGAGCCATGGAAGGGACCAAACCGGTGAACAAGAAGCTCGCGGCCGCACTGTCCGGCGGTGCGGTACTGGTACTGGCGCTGTCGGGGTGCGGCGGCGACGACAACGAGAAGCTGGACTCCTGGGCCAAGCAGGTCTGCGACGCCGTACAGCCGCAGGCCAAGAAGATCGAGTCGGCCAATGCCTCGATCCAGAAGGAGACCTCGGACAACAGCAAGCCGGAGGACGTCCAGAAGACCGACGCAAAGGCCTTCCAGGACATGTCCGACGCCTACAAGGCCATCGGGGCCGCGGTGACCAAGGCCGGGGCGCCGGACGTCGAGAACGGCGAGAAGAAGCAGCAGGACGCCGTCAAGGAGCTCAACACGATCTCCACCTCGTACGCCTCCCTGAAGAAGCAGGTCGACGCGCTCGACACCAAGGACCAGGGCAAGTTCGCGGACGGCCTCAAGGACATCGCCACCGAGCTCGACAAGCTGGGCAAGAGCGGGAACGACGCGCTGCGGACCCTGGAGGAGGGCGAGGTCGGCCAGGCGATGGCCCGGCAGACCAGCTGCAAGGCGGCCACGGCACCGGCGACCCAGAGCTGAACGAGGAGCATTCCCGGGGCCGGTGGGACTGCTGAGTCAAGGGTGACTGCCGGGGCGGCCTGCTGAGCCGCGCCCGATACTCGGCATGGGCGTGCGCGATGCCGGACCCGCGCTACCCGGCGGGGCGATGCCGGACCCGCGCTACCCGGCGGGGCATGCCGGACCGGCGCTACCCGGCGGGGCATGCCGGACCGGCGCTCCATCCCGGCACAGGCGCGTGCGATGCCGGTGCAGGCGGCCACAATGGGGGCGTGAGTAACGCCAGCCAGTCACCCCTGTCCCCGCTGCCCTCCTCCGACCGTCCCGATGTCGCCGCCCGGCTCCGGGACGCCCTGCTCGGAGCCTCCTTCACCGCCGACGGGCTGCTCGAACTGCTCGGCGCCCCCGCGTACGCGGCCCTGGCCCGGAGCGAGACCGTGCCCGCGCTCCGGGCGACCCGCGGGGACACGCAGCTGGAGTTGCTGATCCGGCTGTTCCTCCTGCAGCAGCCCGCGGCGCACGCGCGCGTGGCGGAGGTCCTGCCCGTCGACGCGTGCCTGGACAGCGGCTGGCTGACGCGCGTCGGCGACGAGCTCGCCGCCACCGTGGACGTGCGGCCGTACGGCGGGCCCGGCGGCGAGGACTGGTTCATCGTGTCGGACCTGGGCTGCGCGGTCGGTGGCGCCGGCGGGATCGGCCGGCGTGACGAGGGAGTCGTCCTGGGAGTCGGCGGCGCCTCCACGACCCTCGCCGGCATCACGGTCCGTACGCCCGTCGCCGCCGCGCTCGACCTCGGCACCGGCTCCGGCATCCAGGCGCTGCACGCCGCGCAGCACGCCACGCGCGTGACGGCCACCGACCTCAACCCGCGCGCCCTGCACATCACCGCCCTCACGCTGGCGCTGTCCGGCGCCCCGGCCGCCGATCTGCGCGAGGGCTCCCTGTTCGAGCCGGTGCGGGACGACGAGAAGTACGACCTGATCGTCTCGAACCCGCCGTTCGTGATCTCTCCCGGCGCCCGGCTCACCTACCGCGACGGAGGGATGGGCGGGGACGATCTGTGCCGCACGCTCGTCCAGGAGGCGGGGGAGCGGCTGAACGAGGGCGGGTTCGCGCAGTTCCTCGCCAACTGGCAGCACGTGGAAGGGGAGGACTGGCAGGAGCGGCTCAGGTCATGGGTGCCCCGGGGCTGCGACGCGTGGGTCGTGCAGCGCGAGGTGCAGGACGTCAACCAGTACGCCGAGCTGTGGCTGCGGGACGCGGGCGACCACAGGGAGGACGTGGCGGAGTACCAGGCGCGGTACGACGCCTGGCTCGACGAGTTCGAGGCGCGCAAGGTGAAGGCGGTCGGCTTCGGCTGGATCACCCTGCGCAGGACGGGCGCCGCCGTGCCCTCCGTCACGGCGGAGGAGTGGCCGCATCCGGTCGAGCAGCCGCTCGGGGACACCATCCGGGCCCACTTCGACCGGCTCGACTACCTGCGTGACCACGACGACGCCGCGCTGCTCGAAGCGCACTTCCGGCTCGGCGCCGAGGTCGTGCAGGAACAGGTCGGACTGCCCGGCGCGGAGGACCCCGAGCACGTCGTGCTGCGCCAGAACCGCGGCATGCGCCGGGCCACCCGCGTGGACACGGTCGGCGCGGGCTTCGCGGGCGTGTGCGACGGCACGATGAGCGCCGGCCGCATCCTCGACGCCATCGCCCAGCTGATCGGCGAGGACCCGGTCCTGCTGCGCGACCGCACTCCGGCGCAGATCCGGCTGCTCGTCGAGCAGGGGTTCCTGGAACCGGTCCGCTGAGGGACTCGGCAGGAGTGCCCGCCGGGTGGACGCCCCACGCGTCACTTCTCGCACCCCACGCCCCGTGCTCACGCTCCACGGGCCCTCGCGGAGGAAGCTCGTCAATAAAATTCGAGTCGATTTGAACACCTCGTCCGAAACGGTCCGTGAGGGGCCGGACGTCCCCGATCCGCGGCTGCGTCGCCCCGGCGTTCACCTCCGGTTCGCCTGCCCGCCGCCCACGCGTGTCAGCCTCCGGTGGCTGGGGAGGCGCGGACGGGAGAAAAGGGGCGCGGCGAGCCATGGAGAGCGAACCGGCGATCTTCGCGGGAGCGGTGTTCTCCCTGTTCGGAGGCGGCTTGCTGGCATGGACCGTGACACGCGTACGCCGGCACCAGCCGGTTGCCCAGGGCGTGAGCCCCGTCGCGTCGGCGGCCCTCGCGAGCGTGGTCGCGGTGCTCGCCCTGGCGGTCGGAACCTGGTGCTTCACCCGCCTCTGAAGCCGGTGTCGGCGTTGCGCCTGTGGGTAACCGGTAGGTTGCGCTCCGCATAGGGCCGTGCTTGCTCCGGGCACTCCGGGCGGCAGGAATGGTGGTAGTCGGGTTACCGTTCGAGTGGCCGTTGCGGGCTTTTCCCGTTTGACACGAGGGCGGGATGTACCGTCACACTCCGCAGCGTCACCACGACCCGACCCCGGGAGACGAACCCTGGGGAGGCCCCCAGCGTCGACCGGAGAGAAGAGCGAAGTTGTCCCCGACCAGCGAGACCGCACAGGGCGGCCGCCGACTCGTCATCGTCGAGTCGCCTGCCAAGGCGAAGACGATCAAGGGCTACCTGGGCCCCGGCTACGTAGTCGAGGCGAGCGTCGGGCACATCCGCGACCTTCCCAACGGCGCCGCCGAGGTGCCCGAGAAGTACACCGGCGAGGTCCGTCGCCTCGGTGTCGACGTCGAACACGACTTCGAGCCGATCTATGTCGTCAACGCCGACAAGAAGGCGCAGGTCAAGAAGCTCAAGGACCTGCTGAAGGACTCCGACGAGCTCTTCCTCGCCACCGATGAGGACCGCGAGGGCGAGGCCATCGCCTGGCACCTCCAGGAGGTGCTCAAGCCCAAGGTCCCGGTCAAGCGGATGGTCTTCCACGAGATCACCAAGGCCGCGATCCAGGCCGCTGTCGCCAACCCGCGCGAGCTGAACCAGAAGCTGGTCGACGCCCAGGAGACCCGCCGCATCCTCGACCGCCTCTACGGCTACGAGGTCTCGCCGGTCCTGTGGAAGAAGGTCATGCCGCGGCTGTCCGCCGGCCGTGTCCAGTCGGTCGCCACACGACTCGTCGTGGAGCGGGAACGCGAGCGCATCGCCTTTCGTTCGGCTGAGTACTGGGACCTGACGGGCACCTTCGCGACCGGCCGCGCGGGAGACCTGTCGGACCCGTCGTCGCTGGTCGCGCGCCTGCAGACCGTCGACGGCAGGCGGGTCGCGCAGGGCCGCGACTTCGACTCCCTGGGACAGCTGAAGAGCGCGAACACCCTCCACCTCGACGAGGCGAACGCCCGCGCCCTGGCCGCCGCCCTGGAGAACACGAGCTTCGCGGTCCGGTCCGTCGAGTCCAAGCCGTACCGCCGCTCGCCGTACGCCCCGTTCCGTACGACGACGTTGCAGCAGGAGGCCAGCCGCAAGCTCGGCTTCGGTGCGAAGGCGACGATGCAGATCGCGCAGAAGCTGTACGAGAACGGCTACATCACCTACATGCGTACGGACTCCACGACGCTGAGCGACACGGCCATCGCCGCCGCCCGCGCCCAGGTCACGCAGCTGTACGGCGCCGACTACCTGCCGCCGCAGCCGAGGACGTACGCCGGGAAGGTCAAGAACGCGCAGGAGGCCCACGAGGCGATCCGGCCCTCGGGTGATCGTTTCCGCACCCCTGCCGAGACCGGACTGACCGGCGACCAGTTCAAGCTGTACGAGCTGATCTGGAAGCGGACCGTCGCCTCCCAGATGAAGGACGCGACCGGCAACAGTGTCACGGTGAAGATCGGCGGCACGGCGGCCGACGGCCGGGACGTCGAGTTCAGCGCGTCCGGCAAGACGATCACGTTCCACGGCTTCCTCAAGGCATACGTCGAGGGCGCCGACGACCCGAACGCCGAGCTCGACGACCGCGAGCGCCGGCTGCCCCAGGTCACCCAGGGCGACGCCCTGAGCGCCGAGGAGATCACGGTCGACGGGCACGCCACGAAGCCCCCGGCCCGCTACACCGAGGCCTCCCTGGTCAAGGAGCTGGAAGAGCGCGAGATCGGCCGCCCGTCGACGTACGCGTCGATCATCGGCACGATCCTGGACCGCGGCTACGTGTTCAAGAAGGGCACGGCCCTGGTGCCGTCCTTCCTGTCCTTCGCCGTGGTCAACCTCCTGGAGAAGCACTTCGGGCGGCTCGTCGACTACGACTTCACCGCCAAGATGGAGGACGACCTCGACCGCATCGCCCGCGGTGAGGCACAGGCCGTGCCGTGGCTGAGGCGGTTCTACTTCGGCGAGGGCACGTCCAACGGCAGCGCGGCCGACGCCGGCAACGGCGACGGGGACCACCTCGGCGGCCTCAAGGAGCTGGTGACCGACCTGGGCGCGATCGACGCGCGCGAGGTGTCGTCGTTCCCGGTGGCCAACGGCATCGTGCTGCGGGTCGGCCGTTACGGGCCGTACATCGAGCGTGGCGAGAAGGACACCGAGCAGCACCAGCGCGCCGACATCCCGGACGACCTGGCGCCGGACGAGCTGACCGTCGACCTCGCGGAGGAGCTGCTCGCCAAGCCGAGCGGTGACTACGAGCTGGGTACCGACCCGGCCACCGGTCACACGGTCGTCGCCAAGGACGGCCGCTACGGCCCGTACGTGACGGAGATCCTCCCCGAGGGCACCCCGAAGACGGGCAAGAACGCGGTCAAGCCGCGCACGGCGTCCCTGTTCAAGTCGATGTCCCTGGACACGGTGACCCTCGACGACGCCCTGAAGCTGATGTCGCTGCCGCGTGTGGTCGGCACGGACGCCGAGGGCCAGGAGATCACCGCGCAGAACGGCCGCTACGGCCCGTACCTGAAGAAGGGCACGGACTCGCGTTCGCTCCAGTCCGAGGAGCAGCTCTTCACGATCACGCTGGAGGAGGCGCTGGCGATCTACGCCCAGCCGAAGCAGCGTGGCCGGGCGGCCGCCAAGCCGCCGCTGAAGGAGCTGGGCACCGACCCGGTCAGCGAGAAGCCCGTCGTCGTCAAGGACGGCCGCTTCGGGCCGTACGTCACCGACGGGGAGACCAACGCGACCCTGCGCTCCGGCGACAGCGTCGAGACGATCACCCCGGAGCGCGGCTTCGAGCTGCTCGCCGAGAAGCGCGCGAAGGCCCCGGCCAAGAAGACCGCGAAGAAGGCGGCCAAGAAGGCCCCGGCCAAGAAGGCTCCGGCGAAGAAGACCACGGCGGCCAAGAAGACCGTGGCGAAGAAGACCACGACCGCGAAGAAGGCGACGGCCAAGAAGACCACCACCGCGAAGAAGACGGCCGCCAAGACGGCGACCGCCTCGGAGCCGGCGGAGGACTGAGGCTGGTTCAGGGCCCGTCGGACCCGCCCGGACCCCGCGCGAGGTCCGGGCCAGGTCCGTTCGGGATCTGTTCGGTATCCGGACCGCCAAGGTCCGGATCTTCGCCGAGGGTTCGGAAAGCGAACGTCCCGGCAACACTTCGGTGTCGGGGCGTGCGCATGCCAGGCCGGGCATGCCAGGGTGTCGGTGGCTCCCGATAGGCTGAATGCATGACGCGAGCCGAGCATCCAACGGCCTCTCAGCCGGCCCCCGACGACGCCCTGGTCGCGGACTCCCGCGAGCGTGCCGTCCGCGCCCTGCTGCGCCGTCCGCAGTTGAGGCGGTTGTGGAGCGCACAGCTCGTGGGCGGCGTGGGCGACACCCTCGCCCTTCTCGTGCTGGTCGTCCTAGCTCTCCAAGCAGCCGTCGCCGAGGGCTCGTTCGGGGGCGGCTATCGCGGCGTGGCGTTCGCAGTGGCGACCGTTTTCGGGGTGCGCATCCTGGCGACGCTCCTGTTCGGCGCCGTGCTCCTCGGCCCGCTCACCGCGCTCACCTCCCAGGACGGTCCGCTGGATCGCCGCTGGACCATGGTGGGCGCGGACGGGCTGCGCGCGACGCTGCTCATCGTCGCCCCGCTGTGGATCGACTGGACGCCCGAGGACGCGCTGGCCATCCTCCTCGTCACGGCCTTCGTGACCGGAGTCGCCGAGCGGTTCTGGACGGTGTGCCGCGAGAGCGCGGCCCCCGCGCTGCTGCCGCCCCCGCCGCCGGAAGGCGCGACGGTCCGGCCGCTGCCCGACCACATGGACGCCCTGCGCCGCCTGTCGCTGCGCACCGGCTTCGCCTCGATCCCGCTCGCGGCCGTCGCGCTCGTCGTCGCGGCCCTGTTCAACAACCTGCTGGGCGCCGGCGTCGACTGGTTCGGCGAGCACCAGGCGGCCCTCGCCTCCTACGTGGCGGCGGGGCTGTTCGCCGCGTCCCTGTCCGTGCTGACCTTCCTGGAGCTGCCCGGCACGCGCACCCCGCGCGCGCGGTCGCCGCTCGAGGGGCTGCGCCGCCCGAAGACCACCACCGGCGCCGACAAGGGCCGCACCGGCGTGATGCCGCTGCTGGTGCTGGCCTGCGCGGCCGTCGCCGCCGCGGTGTCCGCCGCCGTCGCCGTGGCCGTGCTGCACGCCAAGGACCTGGGCGGCGGCCCGGTGCTGTACGGGCTGTTCGTGGCCGCGCTGACCGGCGGTGTCGTCGTCGGCATCCGTACGGCGCCCTCGCTGCTGCCCGCCCTCTCGCGCCGCCGGCTGCTCGCGCTGGCCATCGCCTTCACCGGTGTCGCTCTGCTGGCCGCCGGACTCGTCCCGGACGTCACCAGCGTGCTGCTGATCCTCGCGCTGGCCGGCGTCGGCGCGGGCATGGCCGCCAACATCGGGCACATCCTGCTGGACCAGGAGACCGAGGAGTACCGGCGGTCCCGTACGACGGAGCACCTGCACGCGGTCGTCCGCGTGTGCGTGGCGCTCGGTGCGGTGATCGCCCCGCTGGTGGCGGCCGGGATCGGGCCGCACCGGCTGGAGAGCGGCAAGTTCGTCTTCGCGCACGGCGGTGCGGCCTTCATGCTGATGCTGGCCGGTGCCCTGCTGCTGCCGGTGGCCGCGCTGGTGCTGGCCAAGGTCGACGACCGCTCCGGGGTGCCGCTGCGCCAGGATCTGCGCGACGCCCTGCTCCGCGGTGATGACCCGGAGCAGGCGCCCGCCGCCTCCGGGTTCTTCATCGCCCTGGAGGGCGGCGACGGGGCCGGGAAGTCCACGCAGGCCGAGGCGCTCGCCGAGTGGATCCGCGGCAAGGGCCACGAGGTCGTGCTGACGCGCGAGCCGGGGGCGACGCCGGTGGGCAAGCGGCTGCGGTCGATCCTGCTGGACGTGTCGAGCGAGGGCCTGTCGCACCGCGCGGAGGCGTTGCTGTACGCGGCCGACCGGGCCGAGCACATCGACACCGTCGTACGGCCCGCCCTGGAGCGCGGCGCGGTCGTCATCTCCGACCGGTACATCGATTCCTCCGTGGCCTACCAGGGAGCGGGCCGCGACCTGTCGCCGACCGAGATCGCCCGGATCAACCGCTGGGCCACGAACGGGCTGGTGCCGCATCTGACCGTCCTGCTGGACGTCGCTCCGGAGACCGCGCGCGAGCGGTTCACCGAGGCGCCGGACCGGCTGGAGTCGGAGCCGGCCGAGTTCCACGCGCGCGTGCGGGCCGGTTTCCTGACCCTGGCCGCGGCCGACGCCGGGCGGTACCTGGTGGTGGACGCCGGCCAGGAGCCCGAGGCCGTCACGACCGTCATCCGGCACCGGCTCGACCAGGTGCTGCCGCTGTCCGAGGCCGAGATCAAGGCTCAGGAGGAGGCTCGGAAGAAGGCCGAGGAGGAGGCCCGTCGGAAGGCCGAGGAAGAGGCGGCGCGCAAGGCGGAGGAGGAGCGCCTGGAGCGTGAGCGCCAGGAGCAGCTCGCCCGGCTGCGCGCCGAGGAGGAGGAGCGCAAGCGGCGCGAGCTGGAAGAGGCACAGCGCCGCGAGGCCGAACGGCAGGCGGAGGAGGCCCGGCGACGGGCCGAGGAAGCGCGCAGAAAGGCCGAGGAGGAGCGGGCACGGCTCCTCGCGGAGGAGAAGGCCCGCGCCGAGGAGGAGGCCCGGCGCAAGGCCGAGGAGGAGCGCCGCCGCCAGCAGGCCGAGGAGGAGGCCCGGCTGCGTGCCGAGGCCGAGGCGCTTCGCGTGGAGAAGCAGCGCAAGGCCGAGGAGGCCCTGCTGCGGGCCGAGGAGGCGCGGCGTCTGGCGGAGGCGGCGGCCGCTGCCGCGGAGGCCGGGCCGAAGCGCACCGCCCCGCGGGGTGTCGCCGGTTCGACGGTCGCCCAGGACGCGGCGACGGTGCCCACGCCCGTGGTGAAGCCGGGCGGCGCGGCGGACGACACGACCGTGCTGCGCCCGGTGCGGGACGAGGAGCAGGGCCCGGGCCGGACCTCCGGTGGGTCCGATGCCGACGTGACGGCCGAGCTGCCCATACCGCCGGTTCCGCCGGGTGCGGGGGAGGAGACGGAGGTACTGCCGCCGGTCCACCCCAGGTCCGCGTCCGGATCCGGGGACGAGACCGAGGTGCTGCCCCGGGTGCCCTCCGGGGCGGGCGACGAGACGGCGCCTCCGGTCCGGCCGGGGGACGCGGACGAGACGGCCGTGCTGCCTCCGGTCCGGCCGGGGGACGACGATGAGACGGCCGTGCTGCCGCCCGTACGCGGGGACGAACCGGCGGATCGGGTTCCGCCCGGGTACTTCCGCGAGGACGCCCCGGCCGCCCGGCCCGACGGTGAGGGCCGTACGCGGGAGCTGCCCCAGGTCGACGCCGAGGGCCGGCCCCGTCGGCGGTCCGACTGGGCCGAGGAGACGCCGCTGGACGACCTGCCCTCGCTGGCGGACGAGCTGCTCGGACCGCACGAGGAGGAGCCGGACGACGGGCGGGGACGCCGGGGGAAGGGCGGCCGGGGCCGCTGAGGCCTTGGGCGGTCGGCAAGGGAGCCCGGGCCGGCGCAGGAGACGGCCCGGGCGGCCCGCGAGATCAGGTGGCGGCAGGCGTTGTCAGTGGTCACCCCCACAATGGATCTCGTACCGCGGAACGTGACGGAAGGGCGGCGTGACCCATGACCGTGTGGGACGACCTCGTCGGGCAGGAGAGGGTCAGCGAGCAGCTGGCCGCCGCCGCCCGGGACGCCGACGCCCTGGTCACCGCGGCCGCGGCCGACGCTCCCCCGCCCGAGGCATCGAAGATGACGCACGCGTGGCTGTTCACGGGCCCGCCCGGGGCCGGGCGGAACCAGGCGGCGCGGGCGTTCGCGGCGGCCCTGCAGTGCGTCAGCCCGGACCGGGCCCTCGGCGGCTCCCCGGGCTGCGGCTTCTGCGACGGATGTCACACCGCCCTGATCGGCACGCACGCCGACGTCACCACCGTCGCCGCGGTCGGCACACAGATCCTCGCCGACGACATGCGCGACACGGTCCGCAAGTCGTTCACGTCACCGGCGAACGGCCGCTGGCAGGTCATCCTCGTCGAGGACGCCGAGCGGCTGAACGAGAAGTCGGCCAACGCCGTCCTCAAGGCCGTGGAGGAGCCCGCCCCCCGCACGGTCTGGCTGCTGTGCGCCCCCTCCATCGAGGACGTCCTGCCGACGATCCGCTCCCGCTGCCGCCACCTGAACCTGAGCACGCCGTCGGTCGCCGCCATCGCCGACATGCTCGTCCGCCGTGAGGGCATCGAGCCGGACGTCGCCGCCGCGGCGGCCCGCGCGACCCAGGGCCATGTCGACCGGGCCCGTCGCCTGGCCACCGACCCTGCCGCCCGGGAGCGCCGCGCGGCCGTGCTGAGGCTGCCGCTGCGGGTCGACGAGATCGGCAGTGCCCTCAAGGCCGCCCAGGAGCTCGTCGACGCGGCCACCGAGGACGCCAAGCAGCTCGCGGAGGAGACGGACGCCAAGGAGACCGAGGAGATGAAGGCCGCCCTCGGCGCCGCCCAGGGCGGCCGCATGCCGCGCGGCACCGCGGGCGTGATGAAGGATCTGGAGGACAAGCAGAAGCGCCGCAGAACGCGCACGCAGCGTGACAGCCTCGACCTCGCCCTGACCGACCTCACGGCCTTCTACCGCGACGTCCTCGCCCTCCAGCTCGGCTCTCGCGTGGCCATCGCCAACGCCGACGCCGAGGACGCCCTGGAGCGCCTCGCCCGCAGCAGCTCCCCGGAGTCCACGCTCCGCCGCATCGAGGCGGTCGCCGCCTGCCGCGACGCCCTCGACCGGAACGTGGCCCCGCTGCTCGCGGTGGAAGCCATGACGATGGCGCTCAGAGCGGGCTGAGCCGACAGGGTCCGCCCGGCACCGCACACGAGGTGGACGCGGAGTTGACGCTGTAACTCGTACGAGGCACGACACGCACGCAGGGCATCCGTTCCGTCGCGCAGAGTTACGCTCGCTGGATGGACACAAGGCGCACTCCCCGCTCCGCCGACCGCTCCGTCTCCCGTTCCGGCGGCCCGCACCGCCGGACCCGCGGCGCAGTCAGCACCGCGGCCGGCCTCCTCGCCACGGCCGCGCTGCTCGTCTCCGCCTGCTCCTCCGGGAGCTCGACGACGTCCGCCACGGCTGCGGCGGACGAAGCGGCACTGGTCGCGCTGCCGCGGGCCACCCCCGCGGCACTCACGTCGTACTACGACCAGAAGCCGGCCTGGCGCGGCTGCGGCGTCCCCGGCTTCCAGTGCGCCACGATCAAGGCGCCGCTCGACTACGCCGAGCCGGCCGCCGGAGACGTCCGGCTCGCCGTCTCCCGCAAGAAGGCCACGGGCCCGGGGGAGCGGCTCGGCTCGCTGCTCGTGAACCCCGGCGGGCCGGGCGGCTCGGCGATCGGCTACGTCCAGGCGTACGCGGGCATCGGCTACCCGGCCGAGGTCCGGGCCCGCTACGACATGGTGGCGGTCGACCCGCGCGGTGTGGCCCGCAGCGAGCCCGTGGAGTGCCTGGACGGGCCGGAGATGGACAGGCACACGCAGACAGACACCACGCCCGACGACGCCGAGGAGACCGACGGGCTGGTCGAGGCGTACCGGACGTTCGCCGAGGGCTGCGGCGCGGACGCGCCCCGGCTGCTGCGCCATGTGTCCACGGTGGAGGCGGCCCGGGACATGGACATCGTGCGGGCGGTGCTCGGCGACGAGAAGCTGAACTACGTGGGTGCCTCCTACGGCACCTTCCTCGGCGCGACGTACGCCGGGCTCTTCCCGGACCGGACGGGCCGGCTGGTGCTGGACGGCGCGATGGACCCGTCGCTGTCCGCGCGGCGGCTGAACCTCGAACAGACGGCGGGCTTCGAGACGGCGTTCCGGTCGTTCGCGCGGGACTGCGTACGGCACGCGGACTGCCCGCTGGGCGGCGCGGGCACCTCGCCCGATCAGGTCGGCAAGAACCTGAAGGCGTTCTTCGAGAAGCTGGACGCACGGCCGGCCGCCACCGGCGACGCCGACGGCCGCCGCCTCACCGAGTCGCTGGCCACCACCGGCGTGATCGCGGCCATGTACGACGAGGGCGCCTGGCAGCAGCTGCGCGAGGCGCTGACGTCGGCGATGAAGGAGAACGACGGCTCCGGGCTGCTCGCCCTCTCCGACGGCTACTACGAGCGGGACGCCGACGGCGGCTACAGCAACCTGATGTTCGCCAACGCGGCCGTGAACTGCCTCGACCTGCCACCCGCCTTCGACACCCCCGACGAGGCGCGCAGGGCGCTCCCCAAGTTCCAGAAGGCGTCCCCCGTCTTCGGCGAGGGCCTGGCGTGGGCCGCCCTGAACTGCGCGTACTGGCCGGTGCACGCCACGGGCGAGCCGCACCGCATCGAGGCCAAGGGCGCCGCCCCCATCGTCGTGGTCGGCACCACCCGCGACCCCGCGACCCCCTACCGCTGGGCGCAGGCCCTGGCCGGCCAGCTCTCCTCGGCCCGCCTCCTCACCTACGAGGGCGACGGTCACACGGCGTACGGCCGCGGCAGCTCGTGCATCGACCGCACGATCAACGCGTACCTCCTCGGCGGCACCCCTCCCAAGGACGGGAAGCGCTGCTCCTAACCGGGCGCCCAGCCCCGGAGCGCCTGCCTCCGGGGCTGGTGCGGAGCACCCTCGGAAACTGTGTAGACTTACCGTCGTTGCTGATCGCACCATAGTGCGGACAGCGCGCCGCCTTAGCTCAGATGGCCAGAGCAACGCACTCGTAATGCGTAGGTCTCGGGTTCGAATCCCGAAGGCGGCTCCATCAAACCCCAGGTCGCGTAGTCGCTGACCTGGGGTTTTCTGGTGCTCGGGGTAGGGCGGGGCGCGCGGCCGGAGTGTCCTGGGTTTGCCTGCGTGAGCGATGCGTGAGCGGGGACGCTCTTGATCGTGGTCTGGCTGCACAGGCCCACACTCCGCAACTGCTGCCGGCGTCTTGGCTGTCGATGGCTGGGCGGGCGGCGGCCGAACGAACAGCAAGTTGTCGAATCCCGTAGCCCCGGTTGGGGAAATGGCCTGTACTTGTCCTGACGGCCTGCGGGCAGTCGCCGCCGTCACCGCGATTGCGCGGTGCCGGCGACGAGGTGGCCACTGACCGGCACCGGCTTTGTCCGGCGCCCGGGACTGGCCGCGAGGGGGCGAAAAGGGGGGATAAGTGTGCAGGCAGGGGAGTGCATCGCTACTGAGTGCAGTAGTCCAACGTTTCCTGGCTACGACTACTGCTACCACTGTTATCGGGCCGACCAGCACGCGCAGGAACTCGCAGCTGCACAAGCCGAGCGGGAGAGGCTTCGGGCTCTGGCCAAACAGCAGCGCAAGGAGCGTAAGGCCGCTGAGCGCGTCATCCAGCCGACAGGACCCTCCTCCAGACGGAGCGGCCCCAGGAGGCGGCGCGCGTCTGCGGAGACGAAGCCCGTGACGAGTCGGCCTCGTGGGGTGAAGCAAACGAAAAAGAAGCCGCCGACGTACTGGATCTGCACGCCCTGCGGCGTTGCCGTGGACGATGCCAAGGCACGGTGCGTCTCCTGCGGCAGGGGAGCAACTTCCGGGGCCGCGTCCACACACCAGAACGATCGCGGGACGGCCCCGCAGAGGAAACAGGGCTCTGCGAAGGAAGGCCCCCAGCGCACAGTCCAGCCGAGGTCACCGGTCGGGAGCATGCCGCTTCAGAGCAAACCAAGGCCAGCAATCGTCAAGGCCCCGCCAACACTGAAAGCCCGAGCCCTCAAGCCACCGCCGGAAAAGCTACCCGAGCGATCACCGGGCTGGTGGGAGACAAACGACAGGTGGTGACGTCGAAGCAAGGCCCGGGCCGGCTCGGCGGAAGACCGACTATCTGAAGGCGCTGCGCGCTCACCTGCCCGTCGACCTCACCGTGGATCCCGATGCGCCGACGGGTGACGGGACTTGGAGGCACCTGCGGCGCATGTCGTACCTTGCGGAGGCGACGCGTGACTGGCGGTCCTGGACCGACGCGCCGCCGTCCTTCGTCGACACTTTCGTCAGCCGGCTGGAGCGGTGCTACGCGGCCCCGTTCCGTGGCCGTACGCCCGCCAAGGCCCTGGGAGGCCCCAGTTGAGTCCCTTTGAGCAGATCCTCGACCTTCTCGACCGGGAGAAGGCCACCTACCGCGTGGTCGAGCACCCGGCCGAAGGACGCTCCGAGGAGGTGTCCGCGGTGCGCGGCACGACCGTGTCGCAGGGCGCGAAGGCGCTCGTGTGCCGGGTGAAGGGGATCGAGTCCCCGGCGGTGCTGGCCGTGCTGGCGGGCGACCGGCGCGCGGACCTGAAGAAGGTCGTCGCCGCGGTCGCGGGCAAGAAGGGCGGCTTCGCCCCGTCGGAACTGGCCGAGCAGCTCACCGGCTGCGTGGTCGGCGCCATCCCGCCGCTGTCGCTGTCCGGGACGCTGCCCGTCGTCGTGGACGCGGAGTTCCTCGCGGCCCACGAGGAGATCGCTTTCAACGCGGGCCGGCTGGACCGGTCGGTGGTCATGGCCACAGAGGACTACGTCCGCATCGTGGCGCCCGCGGTGGCGCCCATCGCGGCGCCGGCGGTTCCGGCCGCCGCGGAGTAGGGACCGACACGAGTCAAGGGGGGTGCGTCGGCTTGCGCGTGCGCATCGGGGCACAGTTCGTCGCGCTGGCGCGCGCGTGGGGCTCGAGTTTCCTGTTCGTCAAGGTCGCGCTGGAGGGGCTGACGCCCGCTCAGGTGGTGTGTGGGGGCGACTGGTGCTGGGCGCGCCGGCGCTCTGCGCGGTCATGGCGGTGACCCGCAGCAGGATCCCCCGGGATCCGGGCTGTGGCTGTGGCTGCGGCTGCCCGTCTGTCCGTGCGCTGTGTGCCCTTCCCATGGTGGCGGCCACACCCTGGCTGGCGGCGCCCACGCCCCGCATCGACGCGCCGATCGCGCTGAGCATGCTGGCGCTGGGGGCCCTGAGCACCGGCCTCGCCTATCTGTGGAACAACAACATCGTCCAGGCGTGGGGTGCGGTGAACGCCGCCGCGGTCACCTGTCTCACCCCCGTCGTCGGTGTCACGGCGGGCGTGATCCTGCTGGGCGAGCGGCTGACGTGGAACCAGCCGTTCGGGGCGGTGCTGGTCATCGCCGGGATCATGGCGGCGCACGGCACGCCCCGCCCGGCGCCGCGGCCGGCGGCGGTGCCGGAGACGGCGGCCGGGGCCGAGGCGGTCGACACCGGCTGGAGGAGCGCGCGGCCCGCTGAGCAGGGCCGCCGGACCGGCACGAGGACGTCGTGGCCGCGGGCGACGACTGCTCCGGTGCCGCCCCGCTCCACGGTGGCGAGCTCGAAAGATTCCGGTGACTGGCTCCGTCGCACGGAGAGCGACGGACCCGGCGTCCACGGCGCTGGAGGTGTCCGACGCCGGCGTTCGGACGGGCCGCACCCGTGGCGGCTCGGCTGAACGGCGTAGGCGTGTCGCTGTCCGACAGGCGTATTTAAGGGGTCCTCATCGTGAACGGATAGCATCGCCCGTCAGCCGCCGACCGGGATGAGGTGAGGACATGGGGGCGCCCAGGATCGCCGTCGCCGTGGTCACGATGGGCAACCGGCCCGAGGAGGTCGACGCGCTACTGGAGTCGGTGGCCAAGCAGGACGTGCCGCCCGAGCGGATCGTGATCGTCGGCAACGGCTGCCCGCTGCCCGAGTTCGCCCGGCGGCTGTCGCTGCCCGGCGAGGTCACCCCGGTCGAGCTCGACGAGAACCTCGGCTGCCCCGGCGGGCGGAACGCGGCCCTCGCGCGGCTGCGGGAGTTCGGCGACATCGACGTCGTGGTGGATCTGGACGACGACGGTCTGCTCGTCGACGCCGATGTGCTGCGCCGCGTGCGGGACCTCTACGCCGCGGACGACCGGCTCGGCATCGTCGGCTTCCGCATCGCCGACGAGCTGGGCGAGACGCAGCAGCGGCACGTGCCCCGGATCGGCACCTCGGACCCTCTGCGGGGCGGGTACGTCACCGGGTTCCTCGGCGGCGGGCACGCGCTGCGGATGGCCATGCTCGACGAGGTCGGCGACTGGCCCGCCGAGTTCTTCTTCGCGCACGAGGAGACCGATCTGGCCTGGCGCGCGGCCGACGCGGGCTGGCGCATCCTGTACGCGCCCGAACTGCTGCTCCAGCACCCGAAGACCTCGCCCGCCCGGCACGCCATCTACTACCGCGTGAACGCCCGCAACCGGGTCTGGCTGGCCCGCCGCCGGCTGCCGCTCGCGCTCGTCCCCGTCCATCTCGGCGTCTGGGTGCTGCTCACCCTGGCGCGGAACCGGTCGGGCGCCGGGCTGCGGGCGTGGTTCGGCGGATTCGTGGAAGGTGTACGGGAGTCGGCGGGAGAGCGGCGGCCCATGCGCTGGCGTACGGTGTGGCGGCTCACCCGGCTGGGGCGTCCGCCCGTCATCTGAGGCCGGCCGGCGGATGTCGTAAAGGGTGAGTGGGCCCCGGCCGTTCACCTCCGCCGACCGGGACCCGGACCCGGCCGCGGCGGCGACACTCCCCCGAGTTGCGCGTCCAGACGCGCGCGCCGCCGGGCCAGATCCGACGTAGTGATCACATCAGGTTTTGCCAACGGATCGCTAACATGTGGCCAACGGTTCGTCTTTGCGTCGTCTGCCGATTGGCGTGAAGTCGCCGAACCATGAGGGATGACGGCCTGTGCGGGGGTTGTTCCGGCGGAGAACGTGAAGACGAAGGTGGCGGAAAACCGCTGCCCCGGGGAGACGGGGGCGCGATGGGGGCATCTGCCTGCTCGGACAGCGAGGACGGTTCCGGTGAGCGGAGCGGACTGCGGTTCGGACTGCTCGGGCCGCCGGTGCTGTACTACGGCGGCGGCCGGAGCGAAGCCCGGGGTGTCGCAAGCCCGAAGTCCCGCGTACTGCTCGCCGCGTTGCTGCTCGACGCCGGGCGGGTCGTCTCCGTCGAGTCGCTCAAGGACGCGCTGTGGAGCGGGGCGCCGCCCGTTTCGGCCCAGGCCTCGCTGCACAACCACGTAGCCCGGTTGCGGCGGTTGCTCGACGATCCCGAGCGGCTGCGGACCGTGCCGTCCGGGTATGTGCTGCGGGTCGACGAGGGCGAACTGGACGTCCATGTGTTCGACGCCCACGTCGCCGCGGCGCGTGCCGCGCACGCAGGGCAGGAGTGGGAGCGCGTCGTGCGGGAGTGCGCCGCCGCGCTCGCACTGTGGCGGGGCGCACCGCTCGCCGGGCTGCCGTCCGAAGTGGGCGGGTACGCCTTCGCACGGCGGTTGCGTGAGGCACGGCTGCTGCTTCTGGAGTGGTGCCACGACGCCGAGTTGGCGCTGGGCGGGCCGCGACTCGACGGGCTCGTGCCGGAGCTGGCGGCGTTGACCGCCGAGTATCCACTGCGGGAGGTGTACCACCGCCAGCTCATGCTCGCCCTGCACCGCACCGGCCGCCAGGCCGAGGCCCTGGCCGTCCACCGCGAGCTGCGCACCCGGCTGGTCGACCAGCTCGGCATCGAGCCGGGGCCCGGGGTGCGGGAGGCGCATGTGGAAGTGCTGCGGGGGGCCGTGGGGGGCGGTGGTCCGGGAGGCGGCTTCGGTGATGGCTTCGGTGGCGGAAGTGCCGCTTCTGCCGCTTCTGCCGCGCGTGGCGCCACGCCGTCCGTCGCGGCGTCGCCCTCGTCCGCTCAGCCGCCGCCTGCTCAACTTCCCCCGCCCCCGGCGCATTTCACGGGGCGCGCCGCCCTACGCGACTCCTTGCGCCGCACACTGACGACGCGGGGAGCGTCCTCGGCCACCCCGATCGCCTCGTCCGCCCCGGCCACCCCCGTCATCCCCGCCACCGCCGTCATCAGTGGCATGCCCGGCGTCGGCAAGAGCGCCCTCGCGCTGCACGTCGCGCACGAGCTGGCGGAACGTTTCCCCGATGGGCAGCTCTACCTCGACCTGCGCGGTGCGACCCCCGGCATGACCCCTCTCACCCCTGGTCAGGCGCTCACCGCACTACTGCGTGACCTCGGCGTCGAGCCCTGCCGTACCCCCGAACTTCCCGACGCGGCATCCGCTCTGCTGCGCTCGCTGCTCGCGCCGACCCGCACGCTCCTGGTGCTGGACGATGCCGCGAGCGCCGCGCAGGTACGGCCGTTGCTGCCGGGGGGTGCCGGGTGCGCGGTGATCGTCACCAGCTGTTCGCCGCTCACCGCCCTCGACGGCGTCGCCCGCTTTCCGCTCGGCCCGTTGTCGAGCGAGGAGAGCGCGGCCCTCCTCGTCGCGGCCTCGGGCCGGGACGGACTGGACGGTTCGGACGCCGCCCGCCGTCTCGTCGAGCTCACCGGCCGCCTCCCTCTGGCCCTGCGTGTCGTCGCCGCGCGGCTCGCCGCCCGGCAGGCCCTCACCCCGGACGTCCTCGCCGGGCAACTGGCCGAGACGGAGGGGAGGTTGCGGCACCTCGAGTACGACGACCTGAGCGTGCGCCGCTCCCTGGCCGTCGCGCACGACGCGCTCGCCGGCTCCGAGCGCGAGGCCGACCGGGACGCGGCCCTCGCCCTCCGCCGTATCGGCGCGCTCGATCTGCCCACCTACGGCGCGCCCCTGCTCGCCCGCCTCACCGGCACCGGCGAACGCCGTACCGAGGCCGCCCTGGACCGCCTCGTCGACGTGGCCCTGCTCCAGGAGCCGGCCTACGGCCGCTACGCACCCCACGACCTCGTCCGCGACTTCGCCCGCGAACTGGCCGGGGAGCGGGACGCGGACGGCACCGGAACTGCTACTTGGCATCCGCATAACACTCCACCACCGCCGTCGTGAACGGAAACCGCACCGGCGTGTGACCGAAGGTCAGCCGTCCCGCCAGGGCCGCCGCCTCGCGGATCGCCGTCACGACGGCGGCCGTCTCCTCCTCGGGGCAGTGCACGATCACCTCGTCGTGCTGGAAGAAGACCAGCTCGGCCGCCATGCCCGCGCAGGACCTCCGCAGCGCGGCGAGCAGGAGCAGGGCCCAGTCGGCGGCGCTGCCCTGGACGACGAAGTTACGGGCGAACCGGCCGCGGGCGCGGGCGTTGGTGGAGGCGTACCCGGGGACCCACTGGCCACTGTCGGGCTGCTCCTCGTCGGTGGCCGGGATGCCGGCCTCCTCGGTCGCGTCGTCCGTCCCCCGGGCCGCCGGCGGGCAGGTTCGGCCGAGCCACGTCCGCACGAGCCGGCCCTCCTCGCCGGCCCGGGCCGCGTCGTCGACGTACGCCACGGCCCGGGGGAAGCGGCGTCTGAGCGCGGCGAGGTTCTTCAGTCCGTCGCCGGAGGTCTGGCCGTAGACCGCGCCGAGCACGGCGAGTTTGGCCTGGCCGCGGTCACCGGAGAACGCGCGGTCGGAGACGGACTGGTAAAGGTCGGTCTCCCGCCCGGCCACCTCCATCAGGCCCGGATCGCGGGAGATCGCCGCGAGGACGCGCGGCTCCATCTGGTCGGCGTCGGCGACGACGAGCCGCCAGCCGGGGTCGGCGACCACGGCCCGCCGGATCACCTTGGGGATCTGGAGCCCGCCCCCGCCGTTGGTCACCCAGCGCCCGGTCACCGTCCCGCCCGCGAGGAACTCGGGCCGGAACCGCCCGTCGCGCACCCAGTCCTGGAGCCAGGACCAGCCGTGGGCGACCCAGATGCGGTACAGCTTCTTGTACTCGATCAGGGGCTTCACGGCCGGGTGGTCGACGGACTCGATCTCCCAGCGGCGGGTCGAGGAGACCTTGATGCCGGCCTGGGCGAAGGCCTTGATCACGTCGGCCGGCAGGTCGGGGCGGACCCGGCGGCCGAACGCCGCGGACACCTCGTCGGCGAGTTCGGCCAGGCGGCGCGGCTCGCCGCCGCCCGCGTACCGCTCGCCCAGCAGGTCGTGCAGCACGGCGCGGTGCACCTCGGCGCGCCAGGGCAGCCCTGCGCGGTTCATCTCGGCGGCCACCAGCATGCCCGCGGACTCGGCGGCCGTCAGCAGGCGCATCCGGTCGGGGTGTTCGGCCCGCTCGTGCCGCCGCTGCTGCTCGGCGTAGACCGCGAGGAGGTCCGGCAGCGGCAGATGGACGCCCTGCGGCTCGAACAGGGAGGACTGGGAGCCCGGTTCGGCCGAGCGCTGCGGTGGATCGGGCGGTACGGGGCCGCCGCGCAGCCGGGCCAGGGCGGCCGCGGCCGAGCGAGGTTCCCCGTACCGCCCCTCGTGGCCGAGGAGGAGCGTCTCGGCGGCCTCGATGTCGTAGCACCGCTCGACTCGCACCCCCGTGGCGAGCAGGCGCGGGTAGACCTCGGCGGTGGACCGCCACACCCACCGCGTGACGCCGGGACGGCTCCGCACGGCCTCGGCGGGATCCGCCTCCCGCCGCACCGGCCCGGCGGGCAGCCCGTCCGGACCGAGGGGGGCGACGTCCACGCCACCGTCCTCGGCCGGAGCGAGAGCCCACCGGTCGGCCATGCTGCGAGTGTGACAGGGGGGTCTGACAACGCCCCCTCGCCGCCGCCGGGCGGTGTCAGGACTCGTCCAGTGCGCCCTTCTGGGCCTGCACGATCTTCTCCAGCACGCGGGCGACGTACTGCTCGGTCCGCTCCTTGTCGATGCCCAGGCCGCTGAGGACGCCCTGGCCGTTCTCGTGCTCCAGCAGGGCGAGCAGGATGTGCTCGGTGCCGATGTAGTTGTGGCCGAGGCGCAGGGCCTCGCGGAAGGTGAGCTCCAGGACTTTCTTGGCGGCCTGGCCGTACGGCACGAGCTCCGGGGCCTCCTCGACGGCCGGCGGCAGTGCGGCGGTCGCCGCCTCGCGGACCGTGTCGAGGGAAACGCCCTGCTCGACGAGCGCCTTCGCGGCGAGACCGTCGGGCTCGGCCAGCAGACCGAGGACGAGGTGCTCGGGCAGGCCCTCGGCGTTGCGCGCGGTCTTGGCCGCGTTGTGCGCGGCCATCACCGTGTTGCGGGCGCGGGGCGTGTAGCGGTTGAAGCCCTGGCTCGGGTCGAGGTCCGCCGACTCCTTCGGCACGAAGCGCTTCTGCGCGGCCTGCCGGGTGACCCCCATGCTCTTGCCGATGTCCGTCCAGGAGGCGCCCGAACGCCGGGCCTGGTCCACGAAGTGACCGATCAGGTGGTCGGCCACCTCGCCGAGGTGATCGGCGGCGAGCACCGCGTCCTGGAGCTGTTCGAGGGGTTCCTGGTGAACCTTCTTGATCGCCGCGATGAGGTCGTCGAGGCGCACGGATGACGTGATGTTGGAGTTCGTCGTCATAGTGTCAACCGTAGGTTGCGCCCCTGAGGGTGTCAACCGAGAGTTGACAGTCGGCGTTCACTCCCGCCGACGTGGCACCATCGGCCCGTGAGTACGTCCACCACCGTCGACCGCGCGTTCGAGGCCGCCCTGTACGACAACAGCGAGAAGGCCCTCGACACCGGCGCGTCCCTGCTCGCCTCCGACCCGGCCGCCGACGCCGAACTCGCCCGGCGGGGTGAGGAGTTGGTGGCGGCGGCCTGGCGGCGCGGCTGGCAGCCGGCCGACGTCGTACGGACCGTCCGGCGGGAGCTGGACGACGTACACGTACGCCTGGTGGCGGCGCTGATCCGCGCGCAGGCGCCGCACGACCGTCCGCGCGGCCGCCGCTGGAGCGCGCAGCTCGCGGAGCTCCCCGCCGACGCCCCGCCCCGCACCGACCGCTTCTCGTACGGCACCGCCGTGCTGGAGCTGTACCGCCTGCTGCTGCGCCTGCCGGTCCTTGAGTCCCTCGACGAGTCGCCCGGGGAGCCGAAGACCGAGTCCCGGATGCTCGGCCGCATCCGTGCCCTGCTCGCCAAGGCGGAGGCCACCGGGTTCCCGGAGGAGGCCGAGGCGCTCAGTGCCAAGGCGCAGGAGCTGATGGCCCGGCACAGTGTCGACGAGGCGCTGCTCGCCGCCCGGGCGCCCTCGCCCGCGATGCCAGGGGCCTGCCGGATCGGTGTCGAACCGCCGTACGAGCAGGCCAAGGCGGTGCTGCTGGACACCGTCGCCGCCGCCAACCACTGCCGGGCGGTGTGGAACGAGCCCTTCGGCTTCTCCACCGTCGTCGGCTTCGAAACCGACCTGGAAGCGGTCGAACTCCTCTACACCTCACTCCTCGTGCAGGCCACGACCGCGATGACGAAGGCGGAGGCCGCCCAGCGCGCGGCCGGCCGCAAGCGCACCAAGACGTTCCGGCAGTCCTTCCTCGCGGCCTACGCCCACCGCATCGGCACCCGCCTGGCGGCAGCCGCCGAGACCCAGGTGACGGGGGACCTGCTCCCGGTCCTCGCCTCCCGCGACGTGGCGGTCACCGGCCGGCTGGACTCGATGTTCCCCGAGACGACCACGACCCGCCTGCGCGGCGTGCGCGACGCGGCGGGCTGGACGGAGGGCGCCCAGGCGGCGGACCGCGCCCAGGTCGCACACCGCCCGCCGCTGCGCTGACCTGCCGTCAGTCGCCCGCGGACTCGAAGCCGCTCACCGAGGCCTGCGCCGCGCCACCGCTGCTGCTCCCGTCCCTCCGGGCGACCTCGCCGTACGACCACGTCAGGTCGTGCGCGTCCTCGGAGGCGCCGGGCAGGGTGAAGGATGCCTTCCGCACGGCAAGGCTCTGCGCGGCGCCGGCCTTGCCCCGGACGTAGGTGATCGTGAAGGACGTGGTGCTGCCCTTCCCCAGCGTGAGCGGCTGGGCCTTCGCGCCCTCCTCCGGGGACACGGACGTCGTACTGTCCTCGGCCGCGAGGTCCACGGCGGGGAAGCCCTTCAGGGTGCACGGGGCGCCGTTGTTGGTGAGGGTGACGGTGACGTTGCCGGTGTCCCCGGCGGCCGGGGCGGCACCGGCCCCGACCTCCACGCCCAAGTCGCCGATGGCGCAGGCGGAACTGCCCGGCCGGTCCGCGTTCTTGGCGTCGTCGGAACTGGCCTTGTCGTCGTCGCAGGCGGTCAGCAGGAGTGTGGCTGCGAGGGCGGTGGCCAGGGCGAGGGGAGGAAGGGTGCGCATGTGGTCCTCTGGTGCGTGATGGCGATGAGCGGTTCCGACGCATGGATCATCCCGGACCCGTGGGCCGTCACGCACCCGGACCGGTCGCCCGCCCGGGAGGCCTCTGGAACCACCGCCCCGTAAAACCCCGCGCTCCTACCCGAGGCCCGCCGTCGGCAGCCCGGTCGGCAGCTTCCCGCCCTCGGCCTTGGTGTACGTCTCCGCGCCGAGGCCGCCCTCCCAGGTGACCTTGAGGCTCTGGCCGTTCACGGAGTCGACCATGCCGGTCGTCCGCTTCTTGCTGCCGTCCGTGCACTTCAGGCGGATGATCCGCATCCCGGACTCCTCGCCCGCGGTGCCGCTGCACACGCTGCCGCCGGTGGCGAAGAGCGCGGCCTGCTTGCCGGTGATCACCAGAGCCACGGCCTTGCCGTCGGTCGTCGCCAGCCAACTGCCCGCGAGCCCGTCGGCGGCCGACCCGTCGGAACCGGAACCGGATTCGGACCCCGAGCCGGAGTCGTCGCCCGTTCCGGCGGACGCCGCGGCGGACGGGGCCGGGCTGGACGTCGCATCGTCCCCGGAGCCGCCGTCACCGCTGCACGCGGACAGCACGAGGACGCCCGCCAGGCCCGCGGCCGCCGCCGCCACCCGCACGCCCTGACGCGCTCCCGGGCGACGCGAGAAGATCACCGTAGTCACTGCAAGCCCCCAAGCTGTAGCCGCCGACCGGCCCCGGCGGAGCCCGCGGGCCCTTGCCGGAACGATCGAAGCAAGCTACCAGGGCCGGTCAAGAGGCCCCCGGGGTGAATCCCCGGGGGCCTCTTACGGCCCGCCGACGCCAGGAAGCCCCCACGCTGGGTAGACCTCCGCATCGGGGAAGTCCCCCAGCTCACCAGGACGACTTGCGCACCCCCGGCAGATACCCCGCATGCGCCTGCTCCCGCAGACTCACCCGGGACAGCCCGAACGCCCGGAAGTAACCGCGCGGCCGGCCGTCCACCTGGTCCCGGTTGCGCACCCGCGTGGCGCTGGCGTCGCGCGGCTGCCTGCGCAGTTCCGCCTGCGCGGCGAGCCGTTCGGCATCCGTGGACGACGGCCGCCGGATGATCTCCTTCAGCTCGGCCCGCCGGGCGGCGTACCGCGCGACGATCTCCTGCCGCTGGTCGTTCTTCGCGATCTTGCTCTTCTTCGCCATCAGACCTTCACTCCCCGGGCGCGGATCCGGGCGACGGCCGCCTCGACTCCGATCGTGTCGATGGTCTTGATCGCCCTGGCGCTCAGCCGCAGGCGTACGTACCGGCCCTCGCTCGGCAGCCAGTAGCGCTTGGTCTGGATGTTGGGGTCGAACCGGCGTGACGTGCGCCGGTGGGAGTGCGAGATGCGGTTGCCGAAGCCGGGCTGGGTGCCGGTCAGCATGCAGTGCGCGGACATGGTGGTGACGTTCCTCTCTCTCTGGCCCAGGTGATGCACATGGAATTCATTTTCAGTAGCATAGCGGCATGGCACGCAACGAACTCCGGCCGGTCATCAAGCTCCGGTCCACGGCCGGGACCGGCTACACCTACGTGACCCGCAAGAACCGTCGCAACGACCCGGACCGACTGACCCTGCGCAAGTTCGATCCGGTCGTCGGCCGCCACGTCGACTTCCGAGAGGAGCGCTGACTCATGCGCAAGGGAATCCACCCGGACTACGGTCCCGTCGTCTTCCGTGACCGTGCCGCGAACTACGCCTTCCTCACCCGCTCGACCATGACGAGCGAGAAGACCATCGAGTGGGAGGACGGCAACACCTACCCGGTCGTGGACGTCGAGATCTCCGACGTCAGCCACCCCTTCTACACCGGCACGGCCCGCGTCCTGGATACCGCGGGGCGCGTGGAGCGCTTCGAGCGCCGGTACGGAAAGAAGGGCTGACCCCGTGCCCGAGCTCTCCGTCGTCATCGTCGGCGGGCTGCACGCCGACGCCCGCAAGGAGGCCGTGGTGCGGCTGCTCGCCGACGTGCCGGGCAGCGTCGCTCTCCACCACGACCTGGGCACGGCCGCGGCCGGCACAGTCGTACGGACCGTCCGGGACGCCACGGGCATCCTGGACGCGGGGGAGGCGCCGCTCGTCAACGACTGTGCCTGCTGCGCCCTGCGCGAGGACCTGGTCCCGGAGCTGGAGCGGCTCGCGGACGCCGGGCAGACGCCCCTGGCCGTCGTCGAGCTGTGGGACTCCGTCGAACCCAAGGCCATGGCCGAGGTCGTCACGGCCGGCGGGCTGACCGTCACCGGCGTGATCACCGCCGTCGACCCGGCCCTGGTCCTGCCGTACCTCGGCAACGGCGACGACCTGGCCGACGGCGGTCTCGCCGCCGCCACCACCGACCAGCGCACGGTCGCCGACACCTTCGCCCGCCAGCTGGAGTACGCCCCCGTCCTCGCCATCGCCGAGTCCCCGGAGGCCGACGACGAGGACCGCGAGCTGCTCGCCCAGCTGCACCCGACGGCCCGTCAGGTCCCGATCGGCCACGGTGACCTGGCGGGCGCACCCGCGCTCGGCGCCTTCGTGCAGGACACGGCTGACGGCCTGACCGTGCCGTCCCCGCGCCGGCGCCCGCTGTCGCCGCTGGCCGAGGCCGCCCTGGCCGGCTTCGACGTGGAGTCGGCGGCGGCCGCCCAGCACCCGGCCTGCGCCCTGCTCCCGGCCGACGCCGACGCGCACGGCGTCTCCACCCTGGTCTGGCAGCAGCGCCGCCCCTTCCACCCGGAGCGGCTCTACGCCGCCCTGGAGGACCTGACCTGCGCGGCCGCCCGCAGCCGGGGCCGGTTCTGGCTCGCCGACAAGCCCGACACGCTGTTCCACTGGGACGCGGCGGGCGGGGCCCTGTGCGTGGAGAGCGTGGGGCCGTGGCTCGCCTCCCTGCCGGACGCGGCCTGGGAGATGGTCCCGCCGGTGCGCCGCGCCGCCGCCGCGCTGGACTGGCACCCCGAGCACGGCGACCGGGGCCAGCACCTGGTCTTCACCTCGCCCGGCCTCGACCGGGACGGCCTGGAGACGCTGCTGGAGTCCTGCCTGCTGACCGACGCCGAGTACGCGGCCGGGCGCGACGCCTGGCAGCGGCTGCCGCACGCCTTCGACACCCTCCTGGAGGTCTGACCCGAGATGCCCCGCAAGATCGACCGCAAGCCGGTCAAGAACCGCCCCAACCCGCTGGACCAGGCCGGGATCGAGTACATCGACTACAAGGACACCGACCTGCTGCGGAAGTTCATCTCCGACCGCGGCAAGATCCGCAGCCGCCGGGTCACCCGCGTGTCGGCCCAGCAGCAGCGGCAGCTGGCCCGGGCGATCAAGAACGCGCGCGAAATGGCCCTGCTGCCGTACGCCAGCCGCTGAGGCGGTTCTCCGGCTGCTGCTGCCGCAGGCCAGCCGCTGAGGCCGTACTCCGGCTGCCGCGGCGCACTCCCGCGGTGACGTCGGCCACCGGACAGCCGGACGTCGGGCAGCCGGTCGCCGGAGCCGGACGCCGGCCACTGGACAGCCGGAGCCGGAGCCGGACGTCGTACAGCCGGTCGCCGGTCGCCGGTCGCCGGTCGCCGGACCTCGGACAGCCGGCCACCGGACAACCGGCCACCGGTCGCCAGCCGCCGGCCGCCGACGCCGAACACCGGCCCCTGACAGCCCTGGCCCAGGTGAGGTTCCCCACGCTTGACGCATGGGGAACCCCATGCATCGGCCGCCGGGCCGCACGGGGCGCACGCCGCACGGTCCGTCAGGGCCGGGTGACCGACCGCCCGTCCGGCGATCGACTGACCCCCGTACCGGCCCCGAGGAGGACCTCTGGGTCATCCGCACGGCCCATTTCTCCCCGCCCCCGCCCGCTGCGGCCGTCTTCCGCATGGAGGCCGGCCGGTCCTGCCCGAGGCCCCGGACCCCACGCCCCAGCTCCCGCTTCTCCGGCTTCGCCACCGCCCCGGCGCCCGTCCCCGCCGCCGAGCGGATGCTCCGCCTCCACGACACCTCCGCCGAACCCACCGGGTTCGTCGCAGGCGCCCGGGAACGCGCGGCGGCGCAGTGCCGTCAAACAGGCAAGAGCTTCGATAAAGCGGTCGTCAAAGCTGTAACCGCAGGACCACCGCGCGTGCACGTGCATCTGCCCATGCATTTGCACATGAACAGGGCTATGATCCGGGTCAGTTGACCACTGCATCAATGGCCACACAAGCCAGTGCACCACCGGGGAGCGACCTGTGGACCACGACGTGTACAACGGTATGGGGGCCGCCGGGCTGCGCGGTGTGGCCTGGCAGAAGAGCAGGCACAGCAACTCGCAGGGCTCGTGCGTGGAGTTCGCCCGGCTGCCGGGCGGTGACGTGGCCGTCCGTAACTCGCGCTTCCCCGACGGTCCCGCACTGGTCTACACCCGTGCGGAAATAGAGGCCATGCTGCTGGGCGTGAAGGACGGCGAGTTCGACCACCTGGTGGCGGGCTGACAGTCCGGCAGGCGCCTTACGGACGTAACGAAACGGGGCAATCGGAACTCAACGCGCGGCGACGCGCGTAGAACCGCGGCGTCAGGAAGCGCCGCGGTTTCTCATTCCGCGTCCGGCCCCGAACAGGTCCGCGGCAGCCGGAACAGCGCCCAGACGACCTTGCCGCTGAGCGCGCCCGCGAGCGGATGCCAGCCCCAGCTGTCGCTGAAGGAGTCGACGAGGAACAGCCCCCGGCCCGACTCGGCCGAGAAGTCGTCGGTCTCCCGGGTGACGGGACTGTCGTGACTGGGGTCGCGCACCGCGCACACCAGCCGCTCGGCCCACCGCATCAGGTGCAGCCGTACGGGAGGCTCCTGTCCGCTGACGCAGCGGGTGCTCGCCGGCAGGCCGTGCCGCAGGGCGTTGGTGACAAGTTCCGAGACCACCAGGCAGACGTCGTCGAAACGGTCGCCCATGTCCCACTGGTCGAGCGTTCTGCGGGTGAACTGCCGCGCCTCACGCACCGCTTCGTAGCGGGCGGGCAGAGCGCAGGAGGCGGCGTCGGACACGGCCGCGGGATCCAGCGGCGGAAGGCCCTGCCGTAACGGCTCGAGCATGGTCGATCCATTCGTCCCCATGCGAGGCACTCCCGGGAATTCGCGGTCGGTGCGATGCGGCGGTGGTGCGAGACCATGGTTTCGGATGCGTACAGCAGATGCAAGGGCAGATGCACGTGCACGTGACCGGAATGAGTCGTCCCGTACCGCTTGTTGGTCAATTTTTCCGTCATCTTCACGCCGCTGTCTGCCCGTTCGCTTGCCTCTTTCTTGTTACCGCGCGCGTGCGTCCCCCGGCTGGATTCCGTTTCCGTAACCGGACGAGTACTGCTCGGAGTGTTTTAGTGGCAGACTTCGGCCCCTGGAGACGTTGGGGAGGCTGGCGAACGTGAGCGCGGGAGAGCCGGGATCGGTGGTGCGGCGCATGCTGCTCGGATCACAACTCAGGCGACTGCGTGAGGCGCGGGGCATCACGCGCGAGGCGGCGGGTTACTCGATCCGCGCCTCCGAGTCGAAGATCAGCCGGATGGAGTTGGGCCGGGTGAGCTTCAAGACCAGAGACGTCGAGGACCTGCTGACGCTGTACGGCATCACGGACGAGCAGGAGCGCGCCTCCCTGCTGTCCCTGGCGAAGGAGGCCAACGTAGCGGGCTGGTGGCACAGTTACTCCGACGTGCTGCCCAGCTGGTTCCCCACCTACGTCGGCCTGGAGGGCGCCGCCTCGCTGATCCGGGCGTACGAGGTGCAGTTCGTGCACGGCCTGCTCCAGACCGAGGCGTACGCGCACGCGGTGGTCCGGCGGGGCATGCAGGGCGCGAGCGAGGCCGATGTCGAGCGGCGTGTGGCGCTGCGTCTGGAGCGGCAGAAGCACCTCGTCGACGAGCGCGCGCCCGACTTCCACATCATCCTGGACGAGGCCGCCCTGCGCCGCCCGTACGGGGACCGCGAGGTGATGCGCGGCCAGCTCCAGCACCTCATCGAGGTCTCCGAGCGGCCCAACGTGCGCCTTCAGGTGGTGCCGTTCAGTCTCGGAGGCCACTCCGGCGAAAGTGGCGCGTTCACGATCCTCAGCTTCCCGGAGTCCGACCTCTCGGACGTGGTCTACCTGGAGCAGCTCACCAGCGCGCTGTACCTGGACAAGCACGAGGACGTCGCCCAGTACGAGAAGGCGCTCAAGGAGCTCCAGAGCGACAGTCCGGGCCCTTCGGAGAGCCGCGATCTTCTCCGGGGGCTCCTCCAACTCTCCTGAAGCCTCCAACTCGCCTGAAACGTCAGTACGATGACGTGTGATCAGATCGTGAAGGCGCGATCGAGGGTCTGCTAGGGATCGAGGGATCACATGTCGTCGTCCTACTTCACCGACCTTGCACAGCAGTACATCGACGGTGAGTGGCGCCCGGGTACCGGTTCCTGGGACATCATCGACTTCAACCCGTACGACGACGAGAAGCTGGCGTCGATCACGATAGCCACGGTCGACGAGGTCGACCAGGCGTACCAGGCGGCCGCCCGCGCCCAGAAGCAGTGGGCCGCGACCAACCCCTACGCCCGCCGTGCCGTCTTCGAGAAGGCCCTGAGGCTCATCGAGGAGCGCGAGGCCGAGATATCCGAGGCGATCATCGCCGAGCTCGGCGGGACGCGTCTGAAGGCCGCCTTCGAACTGCACCTCGCCAAGGAGTTCCTGCGCGAGGCGGTCCAGCTGGCGCTGCGCCCCGAGGGCCGGATCCTCCCCTCGCCGGTGGACGGCAAGGAGAACCGCGTCTACCGCGTGCCGGTCGGTGTCGTCGGCGTGATCAGCCCGTTCAACTTCCCGTTCCTGCTCTCGATCAAGTCCGTCGCCCCGGCGCTCGCGCTCGGCAACGCCGTGGTGCTCAAGCCGCACCAGAACACGCCGATCGTCGGCGGCTCCCTGGTCGCGAAGATCTTCGAGGACGCGGGCCTGCCCGGCGGTCTGCTGAACGTCGTCATCACCGACATCGCCGAGATCGGCGACGCCTTCCTGGAGCACCCGATCCCGAAGGTCATCTCCTTCACCGGCTCCGACCAGGTCGGCCGGCACGTGGCGACCGTCTGCGCCCGGCAGTTCAAGCGCTCGGTCCTCGAACTGGGCGGCAACAGCGCGCTGGTGGTCCTCGACGACGCCGACATCGACTACGCGGTCGACGCGGCCGTCTTCAGCCGGTACGTCCACCAGGGCCAGGTCTGCATGGCCGCCAACCGCGTCCTGGTCGACCGGTCCGTCGCCGACGAGTTCACCGAGAAGTTCGTCGCCAAGGTGAAGACCCTCAAGGCGGGCGATCCGCGCGACCCGGAGACCGTCATCGGCCCGGTCATCAACTCCTCGCAGGCGGACGCCGTCGCGGGCGCGGTCGAGCAGGCCCTCGCCGAGGGCGCCACGGCCCTGGTGCGCGGCGGTCGCACCGACAACCTCGTCGAGCCGTCCGTCCTGACCGGCCTGCCCGCCGACTCGGACCTGCTGAGGCAGGAGATCTTCGGCCCGGTCGCCTTTCTCGTCCCGTTCGACGGCGAGGAAGAGGCCGTCCGCCTCGTCAACGACACCCCCTACGGCCTGAGCGGCGCCGTCCACACCGGCGACATCGAGCGGGGCGTGAACTTCGCCAAGCAGATCGACACCGGCATGTTCCACGTGAACGACGGCACCGTCCACGACGAGCCGATCGTCCCCTTCGGCGGCGAGAAGCACTCGGGCCTGGGCCGGCTCAACGGCGAGACGATGCTGGACTCCTTCACCACGCTGAAGTGGATCTCCGTGCAGCACGGGCGCAGCCGCTTCCCGTTCTAGACCTCGTACGAGACGCCGGGCCCTTGCGGACAGAACCTGACCGCAAGGGCCCGTAGCTTCGTCGGTGTCGGGGGAGAGGCCCCCGGATGCGGCGAAAGGCGGCGGTCATGGTCACTCACGTTCCCGCGGAGACACGCGGCGACGAGCGCGGAGCGCTGCTCTCCTTCATCGCGGAGCAGCGCGGCGGCATCCGGCGGGCGGTGCTGGGGCTGACCGACGAGCAGGCCGTGAGCACGCCCAGCGCCAGCGAGCTGTCACTCGCCGGGCTGCTCAAGCACGTCGCCGAGGTCGAGCAGGGCTGGATCGCACGGGCCAAGGGCGAGCCGCCGGCCGTCCACCGGGACGAGTCGAACTGGCACGAGTGCTTCCGCCTGGTGGGCGACGAGACCGTGGATTCCTGTCTCGCGTACTACGAGAAGGTGGCCGCCGAGACGGAGTCGTTCATCCGCTCGGCACCCAGCCTCGACGACACCTTCCTGCTGGCGAAGACGTCCTGGAACCCGAAGGACGAGTGGCTCTCGCTGCGCTGGCTGTGCCTGCACCTGATCCGCGAGACGGCCCGGCACGCCGGCCACGCCGACATCATCCGCGAGTCGCTGGACGGCGCGACGGCCTTCGAGCTGGTGGCCGCGGAACAGCAGGTGGCGCCCGCGTCCTAGGCTGGGGCGCATGTCAGCGATCCGTCTCCTCGTGCTCGGCGCGGTCCGCATGCACGGGCGGGCCCACGGCTACCAGGTGCGCAACGACCTGGAGTACTGGGGCGCGCACGAGTGGTCCAACGCCAAGCCCGGCTCGATCTACCACGCCCTGAAGCAGATGGCGAAGCAGGGACTGCTGCACGCGCACGAGGTCGCCCCGTCCACGGCCGGCGGCCCGCCGCGCACGGAGTACGAGCTCACCGGGCAGGGGACCGAGGAGTACTTCCGGCTGCTGCGCGAGGCGCTGGTGACGTACGACCAGCGGGGGGACGTGAAGACGGCCGCCGTCGGCTTCGTCGTCGACCTGCCGCGGGCGGAGGCGGTCGCGCTGCTGAAGGAGCGCACCCTGCGGATCGAGCAGTGGCGGGCCTCCGTCCTGGAGCACTACGTCCCCGAGGAGGGGCCCGGACAGCTGGGCCACATCGGCGAGATCATGAACATGTGGGTCCACACGGCCGACTCGGAGGCCGAGTGGACCCGCGGTCTCATCGAGCGGATCGAGGGCGGTGCCTACACCTTCGCCGACGAGGGGGACCCGTTCGTCGGCGTGCTGGCCGAGGGCGAGGAGAACCCGTACGCGACGGGGGAGCGGCACCCCGGGGACGACCACTAATCAAATTTGACGAATGGGTGGCCCGGAGTTACCTTCGAGCCTGTAGTCAAGTTTGACTAGCGAGGGAGTGTCTGTGGCCGACACGGCGATCACCGTCGAAGGCGCGGAGAAGAGATACGGCGACAAGAAGGCGCTGGACGGGCTCGACCTGCGGGTCGCGCGCGGCACGGTGCACGGGGTGCTCGGCCCGAACGGCGCGGGCAAGACGACCCTGGTGAGGGTCCTGTCCACGCTGCTGCGACCCGAGGCGGGCCGGATCGAGGTGGCCGGGCACGACGTGGTGCGCGAGGCGTACGCCGTGCGGCTGCGCATCGGCCTGCTCGGCCAGCACGCCGCGCTCGACGAGGAGCTCGGCGGCCGGCAGAACCTGGAGCTGTTCGGCCGGCTGCACCACCTGGGCGCGAAGCGGGCACGCGCGCGTGCCGACGAGCTGCTGGAGCGCTTCGGCCTGGCCGGCACCGGCCGCAAGGCGGTCCGGCAGTACAGCGGCGGCATGCGGCGCCGCCTGGACCTCGCGGCCTCCCTGATCACCGAACCGGAGGTGCTGTTCCTGGACGAGCCGACCACCGGCCTCGACCCTCGCGGCCGCGCCGAAGTGTGGAACTCCGTCCGCTCCCTCGTCGGCGGCGGCACGACAGTCCTGCTCACCACGCAGTACCTGGAGGAGGCCGACCAGCTCGCCGACCGTATCTCGGTCGTCGACGCCGGCCGGGTCATCGCGGAGGGGACGGCGGACGAGCTGAAGGCGGAGACCGGCGGCGACCGCGTCGACGTGGTCCTGCGCGACGCGGGCCAACTGGGCGCGGCGGCCGCCGTGTTGCCGCTTGCCGGGGTCACCGTCGACACCGACCGCCGCCTGCTGAGCGCCCCGGTGACCGACCGCATGGAGGCGCTGTCCGGGGTCGTACGGGCCCTTCAGGAGGCCGGTATCGAAGCGGAGGACGTCGCCCTGCGGCGGCCGACGCTGGACGAGGTGTTCCTGCACCTGACCGGAGACGACCGCCGAGTGAAGGAGGCCGCGTGACCGCCTACGCCCTGACCGACTCCTGGACCATGACCCGCCGGGAACTCGCCCGCTGGGGGCGGCAGCCGGTGCAGCTGGTCGTCAACCTCGTCTTCCCGGTGATGCTGCTGCTCATGTTCGGCTACCTGGTCGGCGGCGGCCGGGGAGTGAGCGGCGAGTACCGCGACTATCTGATCCCGGGCATGCTCGCGCTCACCATGGCCTTCGGCCTGGAGGGCACGATGATCGCCGTCACCCGGGACCTCGACAAGGGGGTCATCGACCGCTTCCGCTCGATGCCCATGGCCGACGGAGCGGTGCTGGTGGGCCGTTCGGCCGCCGACATGCTCCAGTCGGCGCTGGCCCTGGTGGTGCTGACCGGCGTGGGCGCCGCGCTCGGCTGGCGGGTCCAGGGTGGTCCGGCGGCCTTCCTGGGCGCCGTGGGCCTGCTGCTGCTGTTCCGGTTCGCCATGCTGTGGATCGGCATCTACCTGGCGCTGGTGGCCGGGAAGCCGGAGATGGTCCAGGCCGTGCAGATCCTGGTCTGGCCGGTCGGCTTCCTGTCCAACGCCCTGGCCCTGCCCGACACCATGCCCGGCTGGCTCGGCACGGTCGTGGGGTGGAACCCGATGTCCCACACGGCCACGGCCGTACGGGACCTGTTCGGCAGCCCCGGCGCGGAGTCCGGGCACGTGTGGGCGGCGGTCGTCTGGCCCCTGGCCCTGCTGGCGGTGTTCTTCCCGCTGGCGGTAGGGAGGTTCGGGCGCCTGAGTCGCTAGTGATGGAACCCGGTGGCCGCGCCCTTGTCCCGCGTGAAGGGCCGCGGCTGCCGGCGCAGCTCCGGCAGCAGGCGTTCCAGGTCCTGGGCGAGCAGCTCGGCGAGGTCCGCCGAGAAGCCGTTGCGGCACACCACCCGCAGCACTGACAGGTCCTCCCGGTGCGGCGGGAAGGTGTACGCGGGCACCAGCCAGCCGCTCTCGCGCAGCCGCCGTGAGACGTCGAAGACGTCGTACGCCGTCACGTCCGGCGCGGTCGTGAAGGCGAACACCGGCAACTGCTCGCCCCGGGTGAGCAGCCGGAAGTCGCCGAGCGCCTCGATCCGCCCGGCGAGCCCCGTGGCCACGTCCCGCGCGGCCTGCTGCACGGCCCGGTAGCCGTCCCGGCCCAGCCGCAGGAACGTGTAGTACTGCGCCACCACCTGCGCGCCCGGCCGGGAGAAGTTCAGCGCGAACGTCGGCATGTCGCCGCCCAGGTAGTTCACCCGGAACACCAGCTCCTCCGGCAGTGCCTCCGCGTCCCGCCACAGCGCCCAGCCGACGCCCGGATAGACCAGGCCGTACTTGTGCCCCGAGGTGTTGACCGACGCCACCCTCGGCAGCCGGAAGTCCCACACCAGGTCCTCGTCGAGGAACGGTGCGACCATGGCACCGGACGCCCCGTCGACATGCACGGGGATGTCGAGCCCGGTCCGCTCCTGCACCGCGTCCAGCGCCGCGCACAGCTCGGCGACCGGCTCGTAGGACCCGTCGAAGGTCGAGCCCAGGATCCCGACGACGCCGATGGTGTTCTCGTCGCACAGCTCGGCGGCGGCCTGCGGGTCCAGGTGGAACCGCTCGCCCTCCATGGGCACCAGCCGGGCCTCCACCTCCCAGAAGTTGCAGAACTTCTCCCAGCAGACCTGCACGTTCACGCCCATCACCAGATTGGGCCGGGCCCCGGGGTACCGGTCGGCGTTGCGCCGCGTCCAGCGCCGCTTCAGCGCCATCCCGGCGAGCATGCAGGCCTCGCTCGACCCGGTCGTCGAACAGCCCACGGCCGCGGCCGGGTCGGGCGCGTGCCACAGGTCGGCGAGCATCGCCACGCACCGCCGCTCCAACTCGGCCGTGCGCGGGTACTCGTCCTTGTCGATCATGTTCTTGTCCCGGCACTCCGCCATCAGCACCCCGGCCTCCGGCTCCATCCAGGTCGTGACGAAGGTGGCGAGGTTCAGCCGCGCGTTGCCGTCCAGCATCAGCTCGTCGCGCACCAGCTGGTGGGCGGTCACCGGTGCCATCGGCTGGTCCGGGAGCCGGTGCGTGGGCGGGGCTTCGGCCATGTCGCCGACCGGGTTGGCGGGACCGTAGAACGGGTTGACGGACAGGCGGCGTTCGCCGGGCCGGCGGGGGCCTTCGTTGAGCGGCAAGGGAGCCTCCAGGAGTGGGGTCGGGGTGTCAGCGGACGGGTGCGCCGTCCGGGTGCAGCTGCATCTGCGGCCGCCCCGTGACCAGCAGCCAGGCCGGCAGCGAGGCGACGCAGAGCAGGGCGATGATCCCCGGCGAGGCGACCAGCACCGCGGCGACGAAGAGGCTGATCCAGCCCTGCCGGGTGATGGCCAGCAGCATCCCGAGCACCCCGGCGGACACACCCACCGACGGATGCACCCCGGCCACCAGGGCGTGCGCGCACAGACCGAGGGCGGTGCCGGCGAACACGGCCGGGAAGATGCGCCCGCCGCGGAATCCGCAGGACGCGGCGACGAGCAGCGCGGCCAGCTTCACCACCGTCAGGACGGCGAACTCCCCGGCCGACCGGCCGTCCGGGGCGTGCGCCAGCTCGGCGATCTCGTCGAGCCCCTTGAACAGCGTCAGAGGGCCGCCCAGAGCGGCGAGGCAGCCCAGCACGGCCCCGCCCACCGGGAGCATCAGCATCGGGTGCCGCAGCCGGCGGAACGCCGCGTGGACGTACGGGAAGGCGCGCACGGCACCCATGCCCAGCAGCGCGCCCGCCGCGGCGACCACGAGCGCCGCGAGCAGGTCGGCCCACCCCGGCCGGCCGAAGGACGGCAGGTCCAGGTCGAAGCTCGGGTGGTCGACGAGGGTCGCGGTCAGGGCACCGGCCGCGGCGGCGGTCAGCGGCGCGAACAGGTTGTCCCACAGCAGCCCGCGGGTCTCCTGCCGGGCCAGCACTTCGGAGATCACCAGGGCCGCGGCCACGGGCGTGCCGAACAGGGCGCCGAGCGTCGCCGCCTCCGCCAGCGCCGGCCAGATCCGGCCCGGCGCCCGGGGGAGGGCCCGGCCGCCCAGCCAGACGGCCAGGCCGACGTTCACGGCGATGATCGGGTTCTCGGGGCCCAGGCTCGGCCCGCCGGCCAGCGTCAGCGCGGTCGCCAGCAGCAGCCCCGGCAGCACGACGGGCGGCAGGACCGGGGCGTCCAGCCCGACCGTGGCCGGATCGGGGCCCGCGTGACCCGGCACCTTCCACACCACCAGCCCGACCGCGACCCCGGTCGCGACGAGCACCACGAACATCCACGCCACCGAGTACCGGCCGATCCCCAGCGCGTCCGGCACGGTCCGCCACAGCACGCCCTGGAGCTCCCCGGCGGCGATTTCCACCCCCACCAGCAGCAGGCCGGCCAACACCCCCACGGCCACGGCGGGCAGGATCGACGGCAGCAGGGCGCGGGCGGGAGCCGCGGGGCTGACGGAGGGCGCCTGCCGCGCGGAGTCCTGGACCACAGGCACACGATAAACGGATCAGACGTATCAAACGGGACAAATGGGAAACACGCTTGCACCTCACGTGGCGTGAGGCCCCACCGTGAAGCACGGAAGAAGAAGGGAGCCGAAGTGAGTTACTCCGTGGGACAGGTCGCGGGCTTCGCCGGCGTCACGGTGCGCACGCTGCACCACTACGACGACATCGGCCTGCTCGTCCCCAGTGAACGCAGCCGCGCGGGTCACCGGCGCTACAGCGACACCGACCTCGACCGGCTGCAGCAGATCCTGTTCTACCGGGAGCTCGGCTTCCCGCTCGACGAGGTAGCCGTCCTGCTCGACGACCCGGACGCGGACCCGCGGGCACACCTGCGCCGGCAGCACGAACTGCTGACCGCCCGGATCGAGAAGCTGCGGAAGATGGCGGCTGCCGTGGAGAACGCCATGGAGGCACGCAAGATGGGCATCAACCTCACGCCCGAGGAGAAGTTCGAGGTCTTCGGGGGCAAGGACCCGGAGCAGTACGCCGAAGAGGTGGAAGCGCGCTGGGGCGACACGGAGGAGTACGCCGAGTCGCAGCGCCGCGTCGCCCGCTACACCAAGGAGGACTGGCAGCGGATCCAGGACGAGGCGGCCGACTGGGACGAGCGCTACGGCGCCCTGATGGCCGCCGGCGAACCGCCCGCCGGCGAGGCGGCCATGGCCCTGGCGGAGGAGCACCGGCAGCACATCTGCACGTGGTTCTACGAGTGCTCGTACGAACTCCACCGCTGCCTCGGCGGGATGTACGTCTCCGACGAGCGCTTCAAGGACTCGATGCGCCCGGGTATGGCCGAGCACCTGCGCGACGCGATCCAGGCGAACGCGGACCGCCACCAGGCGTGACGCACGCCCGGCCGGCGGTAGGGGGGCTGTCGGGTAACGCGCCCTGCCGCCGCGCCGGGCAAAGGGTGGTCACCCCGCGTCCTCGGGCTCGATCACCACGGCCGTGCCGTACGCGCACACCTCCGTGCCGACGTCCGCCGCCGCCGTCACGTCGAAGCGGAAGGCGAGCACACCGTTGGCACCACGCGCGCGTGCCTGTTCGACGAGTCGCTCCATGGCCTGGTTGCGGGTCTGCACGAGTGTTTTGGTGAGACCGCGCAGCTCGCCGCCGACCATCGACTTCAGCCCGGCGCCGATCTGGCTCCCCACGTGCCGGGACCGCACCGTCAGGCCGAAGACCTCGCCGAGCACCTCCCGCACGCGGTAGCCGGGTACGTCGTTCGTGGTGACGACGAGGACGTCGGGCTGGGGGCCCTGTCCGCCGCCGAATTCATCGATGCCCATGGTTCACAGCTTTCTCCGGGACGGCCGACAGTGCATCCTGAGTACCCCCATGGAACCTGGGCCATCACGGCTGCGTTGATACTTTGAAGCAGCCAGCCCCAGCCCGTACCCCCCAGCAGCAGGAGCCACATCCCCGTGACCACGCTTGCGCTCGGCCCCGAGTGGCTCAGCCCGGACTACCTGATCTCGACGTTCAGCCTGCCCGGCATCCTGCTCATCGTCTTCGCGGAATCCGGGCTCTTCGCGTTCCTGCCCGGCGACTCGCTGCTGTTCACGGCGGGTCTCTTCGTGGCCGAGGGCACCTACATCACGCAGCCCCTGTGGCTGGTCTGCACGCTGATCGTGATCGCCGCCGTCGTCGGCGACCAAGTGGGCTACATGATCGGCAAGTTCCTGGGCCCGAAGCTCTTCAACCGTCCCAACTCCAAGCTCTTCAAGCAGGAGAACCTGGACAAGGCCCACGAGTTCATGGAGAAGTACGGCCCCAAGGCGATCGTCCTGGCCCGCTTCGTCCCGATCGTGCGCACGTTCGCCCCCATCGTGGCCGGCGCCGGCCGTATGAAGTACCGCACGTTCCTCACGTACAACGTGATCGGCGGCATCGCGTGGGGGACGGGTGTCACCGTCGCCGGTTACTGGCTCGGCCAGATCGACTTCATCAAGAAGAACGTCGAGTCGATCCTCATCCTGATCGTCCTGCTCTCCGTCGTCCCGATCATCGTCGAGTACCTCCGCGACCGCTCCAAGAAGAAGCGCGCAGCGTCCGAGACCCCGGCGTCCCAGCCCTGTCCCCCCGTCATGGACGACGCGACGACCCAGCTCCGCCGCATCACCCCGGACGACCAGCCCCACCACCAGCAGCAGCCGCAGCAGCCGTACGGCAACCACAACGGCTACAACGACCAGCAGTACTACGGCCAGTACCCCCAGGCCCCGGGCTACGGCCAGCAGCAGCCGTACGGCACCCAGCAGGGCGGGGGCCAGCCCCCTTACAACGGGGGTTACTGACAGACGACTCGCGGCCGCCGACGGACCGGAAGCCCGGAGCCCAGGGGCAAAGGGCCGAAGGGCCGAAGGGCGCTAGAAACCCCTGGTCCGCTTGGCGGCCCGCCGCTTCTCGGCAGACCCGATCCGCAGGAACATCCGCGAGATCTCGGATCCCAAATTCACCCCGATGGCGATCGCCATGGCCAGCGCCACCGCCGCCGACAGCGACACCAACCCCTCGTCCACCTTGTTCTGCGCGATCGCCAGCAGCCCGAAGTACGTCGCGGAACCCGGCAGCAGCGGCCCGATCGCGGCGGTCGTGTACGGCAGAGCCGAAGCGAACTGATACCGGGACAACAGCTGCCCGAACAACCCCACCAGCCCGGCCGCCGCCGCCGTGGACGCCACCGGCGAGATGCCCCCCGCGTAGTGCATCGCGCCGTACACGATCCACGCGACACCCCCGTTCAGCGTCACCCACACCACGGTGGATCGTTCCTGCTGGAGCAGTACCGCGAACGCCAGTGACAACAGCATCGACGCACCGATCAGCAGCACCGGCTCGTCGGAGACCCCGAGCGCCGCGTCCGGGTTCAGCCGGGCCCCCAGCTGCACGCCGAAGTACAGCACCATCAGCACGCCCGCGACGATGCCCACGAAGAAGTACAGGACCTCCAGCAGACGCGCGGACGCGGTGATGTAGAAGCCGGTCAGCCCGTCCTGCACCCCCGCCACCAGCGCCCGCCCGGGCAGCAGCGCGAACAGCCCACCGGTGATCACCGCGGAGGCCTTCACGTCCACATGGCTGAGGGTCAGCGCGACCCCGATCGCCGCCGGCGGCGTCGCGGCCACCGTGAACTGGTAGAACTCCGGCAGCCCGCGCCCCGCGCACAGCCACGCCAGCCGGTCGCCGAGCATCGCGCCCAGCGCGGCCGCGACGAACACGATCAGGTCACCGCCGACGAGCACGGAGGCCGCACCCGCCAGCAGCCCGCTCGCGCCGGTCAGAGCCCAGCCGGGGTAGGGGTGCCGGTTACGGCGGATCTCGGCGAGCCGCCGGTAGGCCTCCTCCAGGGAGACCGCCGTCTCGTCGTCGCTGAGGTCGTCCACCAGCTGGTACACGGCCGCCAGCCGCGTGTAGTCCGTGCCCCTGCGGCGCACGGTCCGCGACGCCGTGACCGGGTCCTCGACGAGCGACGGCTGGTACGAGATCGCCAGCAGCGTGAAGGTGACGTTGGGCTCGCAGCGGTCCAGCCCGTACGACCGGCAGACGGCGAACATGGCCGCCTCCACGTCCTCGGCGCCCTCACCGCCCGCCAGCAGCAACTCGCCGATACGCAGCGTCAGGTCGAGCACGCGCGGCACGGCCGGCCCCGAGTCGTCGCCGCCGCGCTGGCTCGGCTCCGGCGCCGGCCGCTCCGCCACCGGCATGCGCAGCATGGTGCGCATCCGGTCCTGCCAGGGCACGTCCTTGGTCAGGCTGACCACGGGAATCCCACTCGGCGGGGTGAACGCCGACGGGGCGTGCTTCGCGCTGTACGTGCTCGGCGGCGTGAACGCCGACCCCTCCGACTCCGCCGAGGGCCCCTGCGAGACGTCCAGCCCCTGCGGCAGCGCGAACTCGGACGTCGCCTCGGACTCCGAGACGGTCGCTCTGGGAACGGCAAGACCCTCGGGGATCGCGAACTCCGACGTCGTCGACATGTCTCCGTCGAGGGCGGCCCCCGCCGGAGGCAGGAACATGCTCCTCACCTCGTCCGACTTCGGCTTGCGGTCCTCCGCGTCCGTCACTGCCTGGCGCTCCCTGTACGACACGTAAGCCTCAGTACCCCCAGCCTCAGTATGCGCACATACAGGCGAACGGGCCGCACGCGCAGGCGTACGGCCCGTGAGCATCAGAAGGGTCAGTGACCGCCCTGGTCCTTGAAGCGCTTGTACGACCGCTCGATCTCGGCCTCGGCGTCCGTACGGCCCACCCAGTCGGCGCCCTCGACCGACTTGCCGGGCTCCAGGTCCTTGTAGACCTCGAAGAAGTGCTGGATCTCCAGGCGGTCGAACTCCGACACGTGGTGGATGTCCCGCAGGTGCTCCACGCGCGGGTCCGTCGCCGGCACGCACAGCAGCTTGTCGTCGCCACCGGCCTCGTCCGTCATCCGGAACATGCCGATCGCCCGGCACTTGATGAGGCAGCCCGGGAAGGTCGGCTCGTCCAGGATGACCAGCGCGTCCAGCGGGTCGCCGTCCTCGCCGAGGGTGTTCTCGACGAAGCCGTAGTCGGTCGGGTAGGCGGTCGAGGTGAAGAGTCGCCGGTCCAGGCGGATACGACCGGTCTCGTGGTCCACCTCGTACTTGTTGCGCGAACCCTTCGGAATCTCGATCGTGACGTCGAACTCCACCGGTGGCTCCTCCATGATCAACACATAGGTCTGGTGGTTAAGTGTCCCTCACGCCGGTGTGTGATCGCGAAAGGGGCTGGTGGTCGTGCCTGAGCTGCGTCCTTGGCGGGCCGCGAGACCGCATGTGGTGCGGATCGCGGATGCCGTACGACCGCGGCTGGCCAGGGCCGCCGCGGCCGCCAAACCACGGGTCGCGCGGCTCGCCCAAGTCGGAAAACCGCAGGTCGCGCGGGTCACACGGTCGAAGACCTGGCAGTACACCGCGGGCGCCACCACCGCCGGTCTCGCACTGGCCGCCGGTGTGGTGACCGCCGCCGGCCCCTGGGACTCCGCGGGTCAGCGTACGGCCGAGCGGGACCGGGCCGTGGCTCTGGGCCGCACGGGTGGCACAGATCACGGCCGTGCCCCCGGCGCACCCGCGCAACCCCGGCCCGCCCCCAGCGCCGGGCCCGTACTCACCAGCCTCGGCGGCGTCAGCACCGTGAAGTCCGCCCCGGACGGCAGGGCGCTCGCGAAGACCCTCACGCCTCTGTTGAAGGACCCGGAGCTCGGCCCCCGGCCCGCGGCGGCGGTCGTCGACGTCACGACCGGCAGGCGCCTGTTCGGCACGGGCTCGGACGCCGCGCTCGTCCCGGCCTCGACGACGAAGATCGCCACGGCCGTCGCCGCACTGTCCGCGATGGGCGCCGACCACCGCCTCACCACCCGTGCCGCGCTCGAACCCGACACGAAGGAAGTCGTCCTGGTCGGCGGCGGCGACCCCACCCTCACGGCCCGCGAGGCCTCCGACGGCTGGGCCAGCCTGCGCACCCTGGCCGACAAGACCGCCGCGGCCCTGGCCCAGCGCGGTATCCGCGACGTGACGCTCTCCTACGACACGACCCGCTACGCGGGCACCCAGCAGCACCCGATCGGGGTCAACCCCAACCTCGCCCTCGTCAGCCCCCTGATGGTCGACGAGGGCCGCACGGACGACTCGGCGAGTGGCCCGGTCACCCGCGTGACCGACCCGGCCGCGGACGCGGCCCGCCGCTTCGGGGACCTCCTGAAGTCCCGCGGCATCAAGGCCACGGCCCCCGGCCCGTCGAAGGCCACGACCCGAGCGAACACTCTGGCCACGGTCGCCTCGCCCCCGCTCTCGACCCTCGTCGAACGGATGCTGACCAACAGCGACAACGACATCGCCGAGGCCCTCGCCCGCCAGACGGCGATCGCCACGGGCCACCCGGCCGACTTCGCCGGCGCCGACCGGGCGATCAATGCCCGGCTCCGCAAGCTCGGCCTGCCCCTCAAGGGCGCCGCCTTCAAGGACGGCAGCGGCCTGAACCGCGCCGACAGACTGACGGCCGACCTGCTCACCGCCCTCCTGGCCAAGGCGGCCGACCCCGCCCACCCCGAACTCCGCCCGGCCCTCACCGGCCTCCCCGTCGCCGGCTTCACCGGCACCCTGACCACCCGATACACGGACGGCGCGGCCGGCGTCGTCCGCGCCAAGACAGGCACCCTGACCGGCGTGAACACCCTCGCAGGCACGGTCGTCGACCAGGACGGCCGCCTGCTCGCCTTCGCCTTCATGGCCAACGACACCAGAAACCCGGCAGCGGCCCAGAAGGCCCTGGACAAGGCGGCAACGACGTTGGCGGCGTGCGGCTGCCGGTGACTGCCTACCTGGCCGTGGGCAGTCGTTCCGCTGGGGCGATGGGGGAGAGTGGGCACGGCCTGCGACGCCGAGCACCCGGCAACGAACCCGGCGTCCCCCACCCCTCGCCGCCCTGCCCCAGCGGCCGGAGCTCACGTACGGTTGACACATGACGAGCATCGGTGGCGCTTCAACCGGCATGGTCGACTGGAATCTCGCGGTCGCGACCGCGACCCGGCTCGTACGGCCGGGCCCCGACGTCAGCGCCGACGAGGCCCGGGCCGTCGTCGCGGAGCTGCGCCGGCATGCCAAGGCCTCGGAGGGACACGTCCGGGGCTTCACTCGTCTGGGCACGGAGGAGGGCCACGACACCCCCGTCCTGGTCGTCGACCGCCCGGGCTGGATCCGCGCGAACGTCGCCGGCTTCCGGGAACTCCTGAAACCCCTGCTCGACAAGATGCAGGACCGGCGCGGCAACAGCCCCGGCGGCACGGTCATGAGCGCCGTCGGCGGCAAGGTCACCGGCGTGGAGCTGGGCATGCTCCTGTCCTTCCTGGCCTCCCGCGTCCTCGGCCAGTACGAGACCTTCGCCCCGGCCACGCGCCAGTTCCCGGCCGGAGGCCCCCCTGATGCACCGAGTGGCGGCGGCCGGCTCCTGCTCGTCGCCCCGAACATCGTGCACGTGGAGCGCGAACTCGACGTGGACCCGCACGACTTCAGGCTCTGGGTGTGCCTGCACGAGGAGACCCACCGCACGCAGTTCACGGCCGTGCCCTGGCTGCGCGACCACCTCGAGGGTGAGATCCAGTCGTTCCTGGCCGAGACCGACGTCGACCCCATGACCGTCCTGGAGCGCGTACGCGAAGCCGCCCAGAGCCTCGCCGGGGGCCGCCCCGAGGGCGAGGAGGACGACGGCGGCCGCTCCTTCGTCGAGATCGTGCAGACCCCCGCCCAGCGCGAGATCCTCGGCCGCCTCACGGCCGTGATGTCCCTGCTGGAGGGCCACGCCGACTTCGTGATGGACGGCGTCGGACCGGACGTCGTCCCGAGCGTCGGGGAGATCCGCGAGAAGTTCCAGCAGCGCCGCGCCAAGGGCGCCTCCCGCCTGGACCTGGCCCTGCGCAAGCTGCTCGGCCTGGACGCCAAGCTGCGGCAGTACCGGGACGGCGAACGCTTCGTACGGGCCGTCGTCGACGAGGTCGGCATGGACGGCTTCAACCGCGTCTGGACCTCGCCCAACACCCTCCCCACCAAGACGGAGATCGCCAAACCGGCGGACTGGGTCGCGCGGGTGCATCGCAGGGCCGAGTAGTGAACATCGCGGGAAGGTCGTGAAAGGAAACGGGCCCACGGGAGGCGAACGCCCCTCCAATCACCCGTCCGAGGGACCGTGAGCGAGGGGTAGGCGTGCAATGCTCGGGGAACGGCCCGGTTCTGTCACCATCTACACACTCTGCGTGACCGGCATCGGGCTCACCCCCCGAAAACTTCATGAAGGGAACCGGACATGGGTCCCCATCCTGCGGTCGCGGCGATACGCCTGGCGGTCCGCCGCGTCCTCCACGACCTCCTCACCGAGCACCACCGCACCGCCGCCGCACTCCCGCACGCCCCCTCGCACGAGCTTTCCCCAAGCTCTCGGCTGCGCTCGAGCAGGGAGGTACCCCCATCCCCGCCGCTCGTGCTCGTGGCATGTTCCGGCGGCGCCGACTCCATGGCCCTCGCCTCCGCCCTCGCCTTCGAGTCCCCGAAGCTCGGCGTCAGAGCCGGTGGCGTGACCGTCGACCACGGTCTCCAGCCCGGCTCCGACCTGCGGGCCGCGGAAGTCGTCCTGCGCCTGCGCGAACTCGGCCTCGACCCGGTCGACTCCGTCGCCGTGACCGTCGGCCGCGCCGGCGGCCCCGAAGCCGCCGCCCGCGACGCCCGCTACGCCGCGCTCGACATCGCCGCCGAACGCCACGGCGCCGCCGCGGTCCTGCTCGGCCACACGCGGGACGACCAGGCCGAAACCGTCCTGCTCGGCCTCGCCCGCGGCTCCGGCATCCGCTCCCTGTCCGGGATGGCCGCGGTCTCGGGGGCCGACGGCCGTTACCGGCGGCCCTTCCTGGAACTCGACCGGCAGACCGCCCGCAAGGCCTGCATGGTCCAGTCCCTGCCCGTCTGGGACGACCCCCACAACGCCGACCCGGCCTACACCCGCTCCCGGCTGCGCCACGAGGGCCTGCCCGCCCTGGAGAAGGCCCTCGGCAAGGGCGTCGTCGAGGCCCTCGCCCGTACGGCCCAGCTCTCCCGCGACGACGCCGACGCCCTCGACTCCTGGGCCACCCAGGCCGAGGCCACCGTCCGCGACGCCGCCGGGCTCCTGGAGTGCGCGAAGCTCTACGCCCTGCCGCCCGCCGTACGCCGCCGCGTCCTGCGCCGGGCCGCCATCGCGGCCGGTTCCCCGGCCGGTTCGCTGTTCGCCCGGCACCTCGAGGAAGTCGACCGATTGATCACCGGCTGGCGCGGTCAGGGTGCCATCAACCTCCCCGGCAAGGTCGTGGCCCGGCGGCAGGGTGGCAGACTGGTGATTCGGCAAGGCTGAATCGCGTCCCCACCGGGCAGTCGGTGGAGGGGCCGCTCAGTCAGGGACGACCGAAAGTGATGCGGGTGGACGCGAAAGACATGGGTGCCGACCTTCAGCAGGTACTCATCACCAAGGAAGAGATCGACGCCAAGCTGGCCGAGCTGGCCGCGAAGATCGACGCGGAGTACGCGGGCAAGGACCTGCTGATCGTCGGCGTCCTCAAGGGCGCGGTGATGGTCATGGCCGATCTCGCCCGGGCGCTGTCCACCCCCCTCACCATGGACTGGATGGCCGTATCCTCGTACGGGGCGGGCACCCAGTCCTCCGGTGTGGTGCGGATCCTCAAGGACCTCGACACCGACATCAAGGGCAAGCACGTCCTCATCGTCGAGGACATCATCGACTCCGGCCTGACCCTGTCCTGGCTGATCTCCAACCTCGGCTCGCGCGAGCCCGCCTCCCTCAAGGTGTGCACGCTGCTGCGCAAGCCCGAGGCCGCGAAGGTGGCCATCGACGTGGAATGGGTCGGGTTCGACATCCCCAACGAGTTCGTCGTGGGCTACGGCCTCGACTACGCCGAGAAGTACCGCAACCTCCCGTTCGTCGGTACGCTCGCGCCCCACGTGTACGGCGGCTGAGACTCCGGCCGGGGTGCCGTGAGGGTGATCGGGAACCCCAGCGTGCTTCCCGCCGTTGGAGCATGCGTAGACGGATCGCCAGCCGTCCCGCGCGGCTTCAGGTGACAATGCTGGGGTACCGTCCGAAGAACAGGCTTTATCAAACTCACTATGGCAGGAGGGACGGGGCGGCACCGCTCCGTATGGATGGACGTGAAGCGATACTTCCGTGGGCCGGTCATGTGGATCGTGCTGGCCGTCCTTGCCGTGGTCGTGTTGATGCAGGTCGTCGGCTCGTCCGGTGGCTACAAGACGGTGGACACCGGCCAGGTCGTCCAGGCGATCAACCAGAACAAGGTGGAGTCGGCCAAGCTCACCACCGGCGATGACGAGACCATCAAGGTCACGCTCAAGGACGGCGTAAAGGTCGAGGGCAGCTCCAAGATTCAGGCGAGCTACATCGGCAATCAGGGCGAGGACATCGCCAGCACGCTGCAGAACAAGTTCCAGAACAAGCAGATCCCGGACGGCTACACGGTTTCGCCGTCCAAGCAGAACCCGTTCATCGGGATGCTGATCTCTTTCCTGCTTCCCTTGATTCTCATCGTGGTCCTCTTCCTGTTCCTGATGAACCAGATGCAGGGCGGCGGCTCCCGCGTCATGAACTTCGGGAAGTCCAAGGCCAAGCTCATCACCAAGGACACCCCCAAGACGACGTTCTCGGACGTCGCCGGTTCCGACGAGGCCGTCGAGGAGCTCCACGAGATCAAGGAGTTCCTCCAGGAGCCGGCCAAGTTCCAGGCCGTCGGTGCCAAGATCCCCAAGGGCGTTCTGCTCTACGGGCCTCCCGGTACCGGCAAGACCCTGCTCGCGCGTGCCGTCGCGGGCGAGGCCGGGGTGCCGTTCTACTCGATCTCCGGTTCCGACTTCGTCGAGATGTTCGTCGGTGTCGGTGCCTCCCGGGTCCGTGACCTGTTCGAGCAGGCCAAGGCGAACGCCCCGGCGATCGTCTTCGTCGACGAGATCGACGCGGTCGGCCGCCACCGCGGCGCCGGCCTCGGCGGTGGGCACGACGAGCGCGAGCAGACGCTGAACCAACTGCTCGTCGAGATGGACGGCTTCGACGTCAAGGGCGGCGTGATCCTCATCGCCGCGACCAACCGGCCCGACATCCTCGACCCGGCGCTGCTGCGCCCCGGCCGTTTCGACCGGCAGATCGCCGTCGACCGCCCGGACATGCAGGGCCGTCTGGAGATCCTGAAGGTTCACCAGAAGGGCAAGCCGGTCGCGCCCGACGTCGACCTGTCGGCCATGGCCCGCCGTACGCCCGGCATGACGGGTGCCGATCTGGCCAACGTGCTGAACGAGGCCGCCCTGCTGACGGCCCGCAGCGACAAGAAGCTGATCGACAACCACATGCTCGACGAGGCGATCGACCGTGTGGTCGCGGGCCCGCAGAAGCGGACCCGGATCATGTCGGACAAGGAGAAGAAGATCACCGCGTACCACGAGGGCGGACACGCCCTGGTCGCGGCGGCCTCGCCGAACTCCGACCCCGTCCACAAGATCACGATCCTGTCGAGAGGCCGCGCCCTCGGCTACACGATGGTGCTGCCGGACGAGGACAAGTACTCGACCACGCGCAACGAGATGCTGGACCAGCTGGCCTACATGCTGGGCGGCCGCGCGGCCGAGGAGCTCGTCTTCCACGACCCGACGACGGGTGCCGCCAACGACATCGAGAAGGCCACGGGCCTGGCCCGGGCGATGGTCACGCAGTACGGCATGACCGAGCGTCTCGGCGCGATCAAGTTCGGCGGCGACAACACCGAGCCGTTCCTCGGGCGTGAGATGTCTCACCAACGCGACTACTCGGAAGAGGTCGCGGCGCTGGTCGACGAAGAGGTCAAGAAGCTCATCGAGACCGCGCACAACGAGGCGTGGGAGATCCTGGTCGAGAACCGTGACGTCCTCGACAACCTCGTGCTGCAGCTGCTGGAGAAGGAGACGCTGGGCAAGGAGGAGATCGCCGAGATCTTCGCCCCGATCGTCAAGCGCCCGCCGCGGCCTGCCTGGACGGGCTCCTCCCGTCGTACGCCGTCCACCCGCCCGCCGGTCCTCTCCCCCAAGGAGCTGGCCCTGACGAACGGCGCGAACGGCGCCACGCCGGCGATCACCACCGCGAAGAGCACCGCGGCGGAGCCCGCCCCGGCGCCCGAGCGAGCCCCGGAGGAACGCCCCGAGAGCTGACCACCGCTCCCGGCGGCCCCACCGGGCCCGGAATGGATGCCGCGCCCCCCAGGTTTTAGCCTGGGGGGCGCGGCTTTTCGCCATCTGCGCGGGCCGCTCCCTCATGAACACAGGAACGAGGCACCAGATGACCGACCCCGTGACGCTGGACGGCGAGGGCCAGATCGGCGAGTTCGACGAGAAGCGGGCCGAGAACGCCGTACGGGAGCTGCTGATCGCGGTCGGCGAGGACCCTGACCGCGAGGGGCTCCGGGAGACGCCGGCGCGGGTGGCGCGGGCGTACAGGGAGATATTCGCGGGGCTGTGGCAGAAGCCCGAGGACGTGCTGACGACGACGTTCGATCTCGGGCATGACGAGATGGTGCTGGTGAAGGACATCGAAGTCCTGAGCTCGTGTGAACACCATCTCGTACCGTTTGTCGGAGTTGCTCACGTCGGCTACATTCCGTCCGTCGAGGGTAAGATCACAGGCCTCTCCAAGCTGGCGCGGCTCGTAGACGTGTACGCACGGCGTCCGCAGGTGCAGGAACGACTCACCACGCAGATCGCCGACTCCCTGATGCAGATCCTGGAGCCGCGTGGCGTGATCGTCGTTGTCGAGTGTGAACACATGTGCATGTCGATGCGCGGGGTCCGGAAGCCGGGTGCGAAGACCATTACCTCGGCGGTCCGCGGCCAGCTTCGTGATCTGGCGACCCGCAATGAGGCCATGAGCCTGATCATGGCGCGCTGACCTGATCGTCAGTGGTGCCCGATACCGTCGGCGATCAGTGGGGTTGAACGCGGATCTCGGCAGCGAGGTGAGTGAACTCTCCCTCAGCTCTCGGCGTTGGGGCAGCTGAACGGCACCGACGGTCCCGCGCGGGTCGTCTGCGCCGCCGCGAGTCCTTCACTCTTTACGGTTACCGCCTCGACCCCCACGGGGCCGGGTCACGTCGTCGGCGCCGCCCCCGTGCCGTCGTGTTCGTCGTCCTCCGGGAGTTTGCAGACGCGCTCCAGGAAGAGGGCGGCCGCTATGGCGCCGATGCCCGCGAGGACGGAGAAGCCGGCGGAGATGGCCTGGTCGCGGCGGGCGGGGTTGTCGAGGGACTCCAGGAGGAAGACGCCGGTGCCGCCGTACATGCCGGCGACGAGGGCGGCGACCAGGGCGCTGGCCTGGCCGAAGACGACCGCGCGGGCCGCCATCATGGGGTCGACGCCCTTGGCGTCGGGCTGCCGTTCGCGCTGGTCCTTCAGGCGGGTGCGGAGCGAGAGCGCCGTGGCCAGCAGGACCACGGCGAGCAGAGCCAGGACGATGGGGGCGGCCAGGGGGACGCTCGGCAGGGTCCCGATCGAGTTCCACAGGCGGGCGCCCGCCCAGGACAGCACCCCTGCCACGACGAAGACGCCGACCAGCACCCTGATGCGCAGCTCTTTCACAGTGTCCCTTCGGTTCCCCCGGCTCCGGCCTGGTTGTGCGGCCGTCTCGACCTTAACGGCTACTCGGGCAGCCGGAGTTCCAGGTCCGCGCGGGGCGCCACGCCGTGGCGGGTGACGGAGTCCAGCAGAGCGGCGACCGGGCCGCGGCCGGGCAGCTGTGCCTCGGGGTCGAGGTCGTGCCAGGGGGCCAGGACGAAGGCGCGCTCGTGGGCGTGGGGGTGGGGGAGGGTGAGCCGCGGGTCGTCGGAGACGACGTCGGCGTAGGAGACGATGTCGACGTCCAGCGTGCGGGGACCCCAGTGCTCGTCCCGGACGCGGTGGAAGGCCTCCTCGACCGCGTGCGCGCGCTCCAGCAGTGAGGACGGCGGCAGGGTGGTCTTGAGGACGACGACCGCGTTGAAGTAGGCGGGCTGGCTGCCGGGCTCCACGCCCCAGGGTTCGGTCTCGTAGACCGGGGAGACGGCCTTGATGCGGACGCCCGGGGTGTCCTCCAGGGCGTCGATGGCTCCCTGGAGGGTCTCCAGGCGGTTGCCGAGGTTGGAGCCGAGGGCGACCACGGCCCGTTTCGGATTGCTGAGCGTGCTGTCGGCGGCGTCGACCTTCTCGACGACGGAGGCGGGTACCGGCTGTACGGTCGGGTCGCTGGGACCCTTGAGGAAGGGTGCAGTCATACTCGGCTCCGGATGATGGTGACGGTCACGTCGTCGAAGGGGACCGTGATCGGGGCGTCCGGCTTGTGGACGCACACCTCGACCTGCCGGACCCCGTCGTGCTTCAGACAGACCTGGGCGATGCGCTCGGCGAGCGTCTCGATGAGGTTGACGGGCTCGCCCTGGACGACGGCCACGACCTCCTCGGCCACGATGCCGTAGTGCACGGTCTTCGCCAGGTCGTCGTCGGCCGCGGCCGGCCGGGTGTCCAGGCCGAGCACGAGGTCCACGATGAAGGTCTGGCCCTCCTCGCGTTCCCTCGGCAACACACCGTGGTGCCCGCGGGCCTTCAGGCCGCGCAGCGCGACACGATCCACGCGAATCACTCCTGCAGTCGTCGGTCAGGGCCGGTCCGTGCCGTGTGCGGGCGGCACACCGGCCTCGGTCGAATCTACCTGCGAGCCTGGACGGGGCCGGGCCACGGGGGCGTGGGCCGGGCCGGGCCCGGCAGGATTCATCCGGCGTTTCCCCTGGGAAACCCGGCGGCTCACGGGTTGGTAGCCGCCCATACCCGCGGGTCCGTGATTCCAACCACTTCCTGGCACGTACCCACTCAGGCGGGTGTGTCGTCCTGCTCGTCCTCGTCGGTTTCGGCCAGGACGGGGGAAGCGTGGTGCGACCAGAGCTTCCACCCCTGGGGCGTGCGCCGGAACACGTTGGTGGCGACCACGAGCTGTCCGACGAGCGGGCCGAGCTCCTCACCCTCGCCCTCGGGGGCGGGGCCGCCGCTGAGGATGTTCTCCGTGCAGGTCACCAGGGCGGTGTCGCCGGTGACCGAGACGTGCACGTCGGTGAGGAAGAACTGGATGTAGTCGGTGTTCGCCATGATCAGCGCGTACGACCGGAGGACCTCGCCGCGGCCGGTGAGCACGGGCCAGCCGGGGTGCACGCAGGAGACCACGCCGGTGTCGGCCGGGTCGTGGTAGGTCTCGTCGACGCCGAGGTCGGAGGGGGTCAGCCAGAGCGACGCCAGTTCCTCGAAGTCGCCCCGTTCCAGTGCCTCGTAGAAGGCGGTGTTGGCGGCCTCGACCTGTTCGACGTCGGTGTGGGGGGCGCTCACCGGGTTCCTTCTGCGCTGGTGCGTGCCTCTGCGATGGCGTGGGCGACGCGTACGGCGTCCGCTGTGGCGCGTACCTCGTGCACGCGTACCGCCCATGCGCCGGCGTGCGCCGCGAGCGCGGAGACGGCCGCGGTGGCGGCGTCGCGTTCGCGTGCGGGCGGGGGCGGGCCGTCCGGGCCGGCGAGGACCCGGCCGAGGAAGCGTTTGCGGGAGGCGGCGACGAGCAGCGGGTGGCCGAGGGCGAGGACCCGGTCGAGGCCCGCGAGGAGCGCGAGGTCGTGCTCGGCGTCCTTGGAGAAGCCGAGTCCGGGGTCGACGACGACCCGGTCGGGGGCGATACCGCCGGCCAGAACGGCCTCCACGCGCGCGTGGAGCTCGTCGACGACCTCGGTGACGACGTCCGCGTACACGCCCCTGACGTTGCCGCCCTGGAGGAAGCCGCGCCAGTGCATGACGACGAAGGGGGCACCGGCGGCGGCGACGGCCGGGATCATACGGGGGTCGGCGAGGCCGCCGCTGACGTCGTTGACGAGGGCGGCGCCCGCCGCGAGGGCCCGTTCGGCGACGGAGGCGCGCATGGTGTCGACCGAGACGGTGACGCCCTCGGAGGCCAGGCCGCGCACGACGGGGACGACACGGCGCAGTTCCTCGGCCTCGTCCACCCGGGTGGCGCCTGGGCGGGTCGACTCGCCGCCGACGTCGATCAGGTCCGCGCCCTCGGTGACCAGGTCGAGGCCGTGCTTGACGGCGGCCGTGGTGTCGAAGAAGCGGCCGCCGTCGGAGAAGGAGTCGGGGGTGACGTTCACGACTCCCATGACCGCGCAGCGGTCCCATTCCGGTAGGCCCGCCACGCGCCCGCGTCCGCTCTGGTTGCTCATATGTTCAGCGTAGGCCCCCGGCGGGGGCCGTCAGGCGCTGCCGCCCGGGTCGGAGCGGACAGGTCACGCCGCTCGGACGTTCCGTTCCGTCGTCGTGCCGTGGGGGCACGGGCGGCGGACCGACGGGCGACGGCGGCGCAGGAAGCGCGGCAGCGGCAGGGCGAGGTTGACGAAGCCTTCGGCCTGCATGGCGGCGAAGCCGATGCGGGGAAGGTCGCCGGAGGCCCGGTAGACCACGAAGCGGGGTTCCCAGCGTGGCTGGAACTTGGCGTTGAACTTGTACAGCGACTCGATCTGGAACCAGCGGGAGAGGAAGACCAGCAGTCCGCGCCAGGCGCGCAGCACCGGTCCGGCGCCGATCTTCTCGCCGCGGGCCAGCGCCGCGCGGAACATGGCGAAGTTGAGGGAGACGCGCGCGATGCCGAGCTTGGGGGCGGCCTGGAGGGCGGCCACGATGAGCAGTTCGTTCATGCCGGGGTCGGCCGAGCGGTCGCGGCGCATGAGGTCGAGGGAGGCGCCGTCGGTGCCCCAGGGCACGAAGTGCAGGATCGCCTTCAGGTCGCCGTAGGGGCCGAGGTGGTCGTCCTGCTTGTGGGCGGTGGCGATGAGGCAGTCGCCGTCGGCGGGGTCGCCGACGCGGCCCAGGGCCATGGAGAAGCCGCGCTCGGTGTCGGTGCCGCGCCAGTCGTCGGCGGCGCGGCGGATGCGCTCCAGCTCGGCCTCGCCGACGTCACGGACACGCCGTACCCGGGTCTCGTAACCGGCGCGCTCGATGCGTTTGACCATCTGGCGCACGTTGCGCATCGCGCGGCCGGCCAGGGAGAAATCCGCGACGTCCACCACCGCCTCGTCACCCAGTTCGAGGGCGTCGAGCCCGGTCTCGCGGGTCCACACCTCGCCCCCGGTCTCGGAGCAGCCCATGACGGCCGGTGTCCAGGAGTGGGCCTTGGCCTCGTCCATGAACCGTTCGATGGCGCCGGGCCAGGCCTCGACGTCGCCGATCGGGTCGCCGCTGGCGAGCATCACGCCGGAGACCACGCGGTACGTCACCGCGGCCTTGCCGCTGGGGGAGAAGACGACGGCCTTGTCGCGGCGCAGCGCGAAGTGGCCGAGGGAGTCGCGGCCGCCGTGCCGCTCCAGCAGGGCGCGCAGCCGGGCCTCGTCCTCCTCGGTGAGCTGCGCGGCCGGGTGTTCGGGGCGGAAGGCCAGGTAGATGGTGGTGACGGCGGTGAGCAGGCCGAGGGCGCCGAGCGAGAAGGCGACCGTCCAGGAGGTGTTGCCCTGGTAGTCGACCGGCCCCTCGAAGCCGAACAGGCCGTAGATGACGTGGGTGATGCGGTCGGCCAGGCTCGGGTCGCCGACGATGCGCTCGGCGTGGACGCTGACGATGAGCAGGCCCAGCAGCAGCGAACCGGCGCTCATCAGCACGAAGTTGGCGAGCGCCCGCCAGCGGCTGCGCGGGTCGGGCAGGGCCGAGAACTGGTCGCGGTGCCGCAGCAGGGGCGCCAGCAGGGCCAGTGAGATCAGCACGCCGACGATCGAGTGCCGGTACGTGAACTGCGCGACGGCACCGGCCGGCAGCAGGACCACGGCCGCCCGCCAGGCCCGGCGCTTGCCACGCTTGAGGCCGTGGGCGAGCAGCAGCAACAGCACTCCGGCGCTGAGGGACAGGGCAGCCGCGAACGGGCCGAGCGCGCCGGGCAGTACCTCGGCGATGGCGTGCATACGGCTGTGCCGGAAGCGTGGGAAGACGCCCGCGGCGATGTCCAGGAGCCCCACCAGGGCGCAGGCTCTGCCGACCAGGACCGGGACGGCCTCGGGGCGTGGTCCGGGCAGCCGGTGGCGCAGACGGCTCATCCGGCCCGTACCAGCCGTGGCGGCTCCGTGACTCGGAACCTCGCCCGACATTTCCTCATCTGTCCTGACAGACATCGCATCCCGTAGTTCTGCGAGAGACCTTGGCTCCGGTGCCGATTCGGGCATCCGGCGACATTGCGCTCTCTAGGACGGTGTCTCGGGGGGAGAGGTTCACTCCCTACGTCAAAGCCGTTTCAAAGGCCAAGGAAAGTCCGGGACAAGCCCTCGCGAAGGTGTGAGTGCGGTGAGAGCGCCCGGACGGAAAGCGCGGACGGGTAACCACCGATGGGTCTGGGTCTCACGAGCAACAAGATGCTGGCGCTGGCGGTCCTGTCCGCCGTGCTGCTGTTCGCCGGCACGGTCTGGCTGTGGCCACGGCTGGCCCGGCGCGGTTGGCGGGCCGTGGGCGGGCGGGTCGGCCTGCTGCTCGCCACGCAGCTGGCGCTGTTCGCCGCGGTCGGCCTCGCCGCCAACCAGGCCTTCGGTTTCTACGCGAGCTGGGCGGACCTGTTCGGGCAGGAGAAGGACCAGGGCGTGGTCGTCGACCACACGCCGGGCGGCGGCCCCTTGGAGGTGGTCGGCTCGCGCCGGGTGCCGGGGGCGGGCGGGGTGAGTCCCCGGGCGGGCGGCCGGATCCAGCAGGTCGACATCGTGGGCCGTACGACGCGCATCGCCACGCCCGCGTACGTCTATCTGCCGCCGGAGTACTTCCAGCCGCGGTACCGCACCCGTACGTTCCCCACGGCCGTCGTGCTGACCGGTTACCCGGGCACGGCGTCGGCGCTGGTGGAGAAGCTCCACTACCCGCGCACGGCACTGGAGCTGGCCCGGGAGGGCCGGATGCCGCCGATGATCCTGGTGATGCTGCGGCCCACGGTGGCGCCGCCCCGGGACACGGAGTGCGTGGACGTCCCGGGCGGTCCGCAGACCGAGTCGTTCTTCGCCAGGGATCTGCCCGACGCGTTGCGCACGCACTACCGGGTGGCCGAAAAGCCGGGTGGTTTTGGCATCATCGGCAACTCGACGGGCGGCTACTGCGCCTTGAAGATCGCCATGCACCATCCCGGTGTGTATGCCGCCGGGGCGGGCTTGTCCGCGTACTACAAGGCGCCGATCGACGCCACGACGGGCGATCTCTTCCAGGGCGACAAGGGGCTCCGCAATCGCGCCGACCTGTGGTGGTACCTCAAGCACAGGCCCGCTCCCGACACTTCACTGCTCGTCACCAGCAGCAGGTCCGGCGAGTCCAACTACCAGGACACGATGCGGTTCATAGAGCGGGTGCGGGCCACCGGGCGGACACGGATCTCGTCGATCATCCTGGAAAGCGGCGGGCACAACTTCAACACCTGGCGGCGCGAGATTCCGGCGACGCTGGAGTGGATCGGCGGACGGCTGAACGGCCGCTGGAAATGATCTTGGGAATTCGCTCCCGGGACCCGAGGGGCCGATTCCGCTTGTTCCCGAGTTCCGATCCCGTGCGGACGCTTCGGTATGGCTTTGTTTTTGCGGGGCGGGTCACCATGATTCGCCTACGCGCGGTAAGTTTCTGGCCATGCCACGTGGACGTCACCGCCATTCCCCGCCCTTGCACAGGCTGCTGCCCCCGTCGGCGATCGCAGGCGTCTCCCTCGTCTGCGCCCTGGGGCCCTGGGTGTTCACGGAGCCGATGGTGCTCCGCGGTCTGGCCGCGGCCGCCGCGGCGACGGCGGTCATCGGCGCGGTCGTGCTCCGCCGCTGGGACACCCAGGCGGGCAAACGCGTCGCCGACCTCACGCGCGCGCGGGCGAGCGACGAGTGGCGCTTCGAGGAGCGGGTCGCCGAACTGGAGGCCGACCTCGAGGAGTCCCGCGAGCTGCGCGCCAAGCTGGAGCAGCGCCTGCGTGCCAAGCGCACGGAACTGGCCGGACTGCGCAACGAGCACGCCGCACTGCTGCGCCGGTACGCCACCGCCGAGACCGAGCGCGCGAGCGTCCTGGAGGAACGCCGGGTGCTCGAGATAGAGGCGACGGCGCCGGTCCGGGCCGCGCTGCCCGCGGGAGCGGCGAAGCCGGCGGATGCCCCGGCGGACGCGGGCGAGGCGGCTGCCGCCGAGGCGGAGGCCCTTGCCGTCGAGGAACAGACGGCGATTCCCGCGGTGTTCTCGCCGGAGGGTTCCCGGCTGTTCCTGCGGGCCGCGGCGGCGCTCGCCCGGCTCGACGGCGACTGGGCTCCGGCCCCTGATCCGGACGGGGGCGGCGACGGCGACGGCGTACCGAAGGGCGACGACGCGGAGCCCGCGCGGGACGACCGGAAGGACGACCAGCCGGAGCGGTCGCGGGAGGACGAGGCGCAGGGGCGGTCCGAGGCGGTCGCCGGGCCCGAGCGCGCGACCGCCGGCACCTCCACCACGGCCGAGGCCGAGCGACTCCCGCAGCCCGCCTCCTCGGGTCACTACACCGTGCCGACCGCTGTGGCCGTGGCGCCGCAGCCGCCGGTGCGGCGGCACGTCTCCGAAGGCGGGTTCGACTACTTCGGTACGAAGCAGGGGACGTCACGGGCCGCCCTGGAGGCCGTGCAGAACGAGGACCTGGCCGATGTCGTCGGCCAGGAGGCCCTCGCGCTGCACAAGGCCGAGACCGAGGCCCGGTTCAAGCCGGTGGACGAGGAGTCTCGCGGGATCGGCCAGGTCATCGACCTGACGGCGCACGACGAGACGGAGCAGATCGACGTACAGGGGCTGCGGAGCGCGGTTTCCTGACGCCCTCGCCGCTGAGAAGGCCCCCCGGCCGCGGCCGGGGGGCCTTCTCCTTTCCGTCGGGTCACGCCATCCAGCGGTCCGGCCGTGCGTCCCTGCGCCCGGTCCGTGACCGCTCCGCCTGCGCCTGCAGCAGTTCGCGTGCTTCGGCCGCGTCCCGCAGCCGTGCCCGCACCGTCTTGTTCGCACCCGTGTCCACGCACACGTCGGCCACGCCCCGGGCCCGCTCCCACGGCCCCTGCGTCATCCGTACGCTCTGCACCTTCGCGTGCGGCACCAGCGCGAGCCTCCGCCGCAGCAGCCCGGAACGCGCCGCGAACACCGCGTCCGTGACGGCGAGCCCGTACCCGCGCCACCACACCGGCACGCACCACCGGGCGCGGCGTGGCGACGGCGACAGCGCCGCCCGCTCCGGCACGGTCACCCCGGGCAGCACGCGCGCGACGACGACCTCCGCGATCTCGCGCGGGGCGACCGGCACCAGCACGGAGTTGGAGGAGCCCGCCACGTCCAGCTCCACGCGCACCCAGCCGCGCCGCCGCCACAGCAGCGGCTCCACGATCCGCACGGTCTGCACGCGCCCCGGCGGCACCGTCTCGTGGGCCCGGTCCAGCAGGCCGTGGTCGAGGCGCAGCCCGTCGGGTGACTCGGCCACCGTCCAGTCGTACTCGGCGACGAACCGCCCCACGCTGCTCGCGCCCGCCGCGCCCAGCAGCGGCAGGGCGACGGCCAGGACCGTCCACACGCTCTCCGTGGCCAGCCACAGCACCGGCGGCACGACGAGCGCCGCGGTCAGCGACACCCAGGTCGCCCCGCTCAGCACCAGCGACGTCGCGAGCACGCCGGGCGGCACCCGCAGCATCTGCCGGGACGGCGCCTCCCCGACCTCGTGCGCGGTCTCGGGCGCGAATCCGGCCGCGCGGGCGAGTAGTTCGGCACGCAGCGCCCGGGCCTCGTCCGCGCCCAGGAAGGCCAGCTCGTCCTTCTTGTCGGTGCCTATGACGTCGAGTTTCAGCTTGGCGACGCCCGCGACCCGCGCGAGCAGCGGCTGGGTGACGTCGACGGCCTGGATCCGCTCCAGCCGGATGTGCGCGGTACGCCGGAACACCAGGCCGGTACGGATGCGCAGTTCGGTCTCGGTCACCGCGAAGTGCGTGAACCACCAGGAGCAGAAGCCGTACAGGGCCGCGGCCGGGAGGATCACGGCGAGGCCGATCAGCAGCGTGGTCGTGTTCAGCCGGGTCAGATGGCGCTGCGCCCCGTCGGGGTCGTGCACCGCCCAGCCGATCACCACGGCGACCGGCGCCCAGGCCCGCCTGAGCGGTGTGACGGGGTGCAGCCGCCGCTCGGCGATCCCCTTCCCGGCCCCGGCGGTCCGGGCAGTCTCGGGGGCCTCGGCAGCTCCGGTGGTCCGGGCGGCCTCGGAGGCTTCGGCAGCTCCGGGGGCCCCGGCGGTCCGGGCGGCCTCGGGGGGCTCGACAGCCCCCGCATCCCCGGGATCCCCGGCCGCCTCGCGCGCCGTCACAGCCCCGCCGATCGGGCCTCGCCCAGCTCGGTGAGCCGGTCGCGCAGCCGTTCCGCCTCGGCCGGGTCCAGGCCGGGGATGGTCGCGTCGGTCCAGGCGGCGGCCGTGCGCAGCTGCACGCTGGCCAGCCCGAAGTGCCGCTCGACGGGCCCGGAGGTGACCTCGACCAGCTGCATCCGCCCGTACGGCACGACCGTCTCCTCCCGCCACAGCACACCGCGGCTGATCAGCAGGTCGTCGGCACGCTCGGCGTACCGCCAGGAACGCCAGTTGCGCTCCAGCATCACCCAGCCCCAGATCATCAGGGCCAGCGGCGGCAGCGCGAAGGCGGCCCAGGCCGGCCCGGCCAGCAGGCCCGGCACCAGCCCGGCGGCCAGGCTGATCAGCCCCAGCCACACCACCAGCAGCAGCCGCCGCATCTTCAGCAGCCCGGGCGGCAGCGCGATCCACACCGGCCCGTCCCCGGCGGCCCCCGCGCCGTCCTGCGTCCCTGCGGCGCCCCGCGTCTGCGCCGCGCCCTGTGTCCCCGCCGGCCCCGTGTCCCGCGGGCTCCCCGTCTCCATGAGGCCAGCGTACGTAGGAGAGACTGTGTCCATGACTCCTACGACGGAGACCATGGTCGGAATCGGCGGCGCCGCGGAGAGCACCGACATGGTGCTCAACATCGGGCCGCAGCACCCGTCCACGCACGGCGTGCTGCGGCTGAAGCTCGTCCTGGACGGCGAGCGCATCACGCACGCGGAGCCGGTGATCGGCTATATGCACCGCGGCGCGGAGAAGCTGTTCGAGGCGCGCGACTACCGCCAGATCATCATGCTCGCCAACCGCCACGACTGGCTGTCGGCGTTCTCCAACGAACTGGGCGTGGTCCTCGCCGTGGAGCGGATGCTCGGCATGGAGGTCCCCGAGCGGGCGGTGTGGCTGCGCACGCTGCTCGCCGAGCTGAACCGGGTGCTCAACCACCTGATGTTCCTCGGCTCGTACCCGCTGGAGCTCGGCGGGATCACGCCGATCTTCTACGCCTTCCGGGAGCGAGAGGAGCTCCAGCACGTCATGGAGGAGGTCTCCGGCGGGCGGATGCACTACATGTTCAACCGCGTGGGCGGCCTCAAGGAGGACCTCCCGGCCGGGTGGACCACGCGCGCGCGCGGCGCCGTCGCCGACGTGCGTTCCCGGATGGACCGCTTCGACGACCTGGTGCTCGGCAACGAGATCTTCCGGGGCCGTACCCGGGGCGTCGGCGTCCTCAGCCCGGAGGCCGTGCACGCCTACGGCGTCAGCGGGCCGATCGGGCGCGCCTCGGGCGTCGACTTCGACCTGCGCCGGGACGAGCCGTACCTCGCCTACGGCGACCTCCAGGACACCCTGCGGGTGGTGACCCGGCAGGAGGGCGACTGCCTCGCCCGCTTCGAGTGCCTCCTGGAGCAGACGCACAACGCGCTGGACCTGGCCGACGCCTGCCTCGACCGGCTCGCCGAGCTGCCGCCCGGGCCGGTCAACCAGCGGCTCCCGAAGGTCCTGAAGGCGCCCGAGGGCCACACCTACGCCTGGACCGAGAACCCGCTCGGCATCAACGGCTACTACCTGGTCAGCAAGGGCGAGAAGACGCCGTACCGGCTGAAGCTGCGCTCGGCCTCGTACAACAACATCCAGGTGCTGACGGAACTGCTGCCGGGGACGCTGGTCGCGGACATGGTGGCGATCCTGGGGTCGATGTTCTTCGTGGTGGGGGACATCGACAAGTAGGTCCTAGAGCGGGTCCCCGATCCCGACCGGCCGCACCAGCCACCCGAAGTCGCCCAGTCCGCCCGTCGCGGTGAGTTCGGCGGCCTCCCCGGCGCTCGCGAGGGCGCGTACGTAGGCGGCGGGATCGGCGGACGCCAGCGTGAGCGGGGGGCGCGCGCCGGTGAGGCCCAGGGCGTGCAGTGCCTCGCGCTGCGGGAGCAGGCGCCCGCCGGGCAGCGCGCACGCGTCGAGCGCGACATGCGCCGTGATGTCGCACGAGCCGTCCGGCACGGGCGCCGTCTCGCGGCCCTCCCGGAAGCCCGTGAGCGTCCCGAACGGCGGCCGCGTGTCCGCCGTGTGCGCGTAGTCCACGGCGACGGCGAGCCCCCGGTCGAGCGTGGCGACCGCCGCCGCCCACGCCTCGTCCCTGGGCAGGCCGATCTCGGCCCGCAGCCCCGCCTCGACGGACAGCGGCCACCACCGTGCCAGCCACCGCGCCTGCGCCCCGGCCACCGGGTCCCCGAGTCGTTCGGTCCCGTCCTTCCGGACCAGCACCAGCCGCGCCACGCCCGCGGAGTCCACCTCCGCGACGTCCACCGGCACGTTGTCCAGCCACTCGTTGGCGAACAGCAGCCCGGTGACACCCTGCGGCGGCTCGGCCAGCCACTCGATCCGGTGATCGAGCCCCGCCGGTCGCTCGGCGATTTCGACGGCGTACGCGCGCGTGCGGGCCGCCACGTCGGCCGGGAGCGCGGCGAGCACCCCGCCGGCCAGCTCGCCCCGCCCGGCCGCCATGTCGACGAAGTCCAGCGTCGCGGGCCGTCCCAGCGCGTCGTCGACCCGGCACAGCAGCCCCGCCACAGCCCCGGCGAACAGCGGCGACGCGTGCACGGACGTACGGAAGTGCCCGGCCGGCCCCTCGGCCCGGCGATAGAAGCCGCCCGGCCCGTACAGGGCCTCCCGAGCCGCCGCACGCCACCCGCGCCACTGGAGTCCCTGTCGTTCCTCTGGGCCTTCGCCCCTCGTCACCGCTGTCACCGGGCCAGGCTAAGGGCACACAAAGAACGCAACTCCACCTTGCGGAGTAGGCGCGCCCGGCGCGGATCGGCCCTCCGGTTGACCCCTGCACCTAGTGCGCTTCCCTACGCTGGGTTACGTGCAGCGTCTCTATGACTTCCTCCGCAGGCACCCGATGTGGGTCGACGGCTCGTGGGCCGTGGTCCTCCTCGGGATTTCCGGGGTCGGCGGAGCGTCGGGCGGATTCGGCCCCCCGGCCGTCGCCGTTCCGCTCTCGCTGCTGTTGTGCCTGGTGGTGGCGCTGCGCCGCCGCATGCCGGAGAAGATGCTGCTGCTCGCGACCGCGGTCGGGGTGGCCCAGCTGATCACCGATGTCGAGATGGGGCCCCACGACTTCGCCATGCTGGTGATCGTCTACACGGTCGCGGCGGAGGGCGCGCGCTGGGCCTCCCGCTTCGCGCTGGGCGCCGGCCTGTGCGCGGCTCCCGTGGCCCACCTGCGCTGGCCGAGCGACGACATGAGCGTCGTGGGGGGCATCGCCGCGACGATCTTCATGAGCGTGCCGTTCGCCCTCGCCTGGGTGCTCGGCGACTCCATCCGCACCCGCCGTGCCTACTTCGCGCAGCTGGAGGAGCGGGCCGCCCGCCTGGAGCGGGAGCGCGAGGCGCAGTCCAAGGTCGCCGTCGCCGCGGAACGCGCCCGCATCGCGCGCGAGTTGCACGACGTCGTCGCGCACAACGTCTCGGTGATGGTGGTGCAGGCCGACGGCGCCGCCTACGTCCTCGACGCCGCGCCCGACCAGGCGAAGAAGGCCCTGGAGACCATCTCCTCCACCGGCCGCCAAGCCCTCGCCGAGATGCGCCGCCTGCTCGGCGTGCTGCGCACCGGGGAACACCAGGAGGCCGGCGAGTACGTGCCGCAGCCCGACGTCCAGCAGATCGGGGACCTCGTCGAGCAGTGCCGCGGACACGGGCTGCCCGTCGACTTCAAGGTCGAGGGCACCCCCCGCCCGCTTCCCAGCGGCGTCGAGCTCACCGCCTACCGCATCGTGCAGGAGGCGCTCACCAACACCCGCAAGCACGCCGGACCCAACGCGGGCGCGAGCGTGCGCCTGGTGTACTTCGACGACGGCCTCGGCCTGCTCGTCGAGGACGACGGCAAGGGCGCCCCGCACGAGCTGTACGAGGAGGGCGGGCTCGACGGCCAGGGCCACGGCCTGATCGGCATGCGGGAACGGGTCGGCATGGTCGGCGGCACCCTGGACGCCGGCCCGCGCCCGGGCGGAGGATTCCGCATCAGTGCCCTGCTGCCGCTCAAACCCGCCGGCTGACCTCGGCACACGCCCCTCGCTGACACCTGTAACAGAGACATGGAAGAGGCCCCGATGACGATCCGCGTGATGCTCGTCGACGACCAGGCGCTGCTGCGCACCGGGTTCCGGATGGTGCTCGCCGCCCAGCCGGACATGGAGGTCGTGGCCGAGGCGGGCGACGGGGTCGAGGCCCTCCAGGCGCTGCGCTCGACCGAGGTCGACGTGGTGCTGATGGACGTCCGCATGCCGAAGCTCGACGGTGTGGAGGCGACCCGCCGGATCTGCGCGGACGCCGACCCGCCGAAGGTGCTCATCCTGACCACCTTCGACCTCGACGAGTACGCCTTCTCCGGGCTGAAGGCCGGCGCCTCCGGCTTCATGCTCAAGGACGTGCCGCCCGGGGAGCTCCTCGCCGCGATCCGCGCCGTGCACAGCGGTGACGCGGTCGTCGCGCCCTCCACCACCCGGCGGCTCCTTGACCGCTTCGCACCGATGCTGCCGGGCACCAAGCAGCCGCAGCACAAGGAGCTGGAGCGGCTCACCGAGCGCGAGCGGGAGGTCATGGTGCTGGTCGCGCAGGGCCTGTCCAACGGCGAGATCGCGGCCCGGCTCGTGCTGTCCGAGGCGACGGTGAAGACGCACGTGGGCCGCATCCTGACCAAGCTGGGGCTCAGGGACCGGGTGCAGGTGGTGGTGCTGGCCTACGAGACGGGGCTGGTGCGGGCCGGCGGGCACGGCTGAGCCGTCCGCCAGGGGGCCGCTATCTGAGGATCCCCTCCAGGAACTCGCTGCCCAGCCGGGCCACCACCGTCACGTCCAGCTGGTGCAGGACGTAGCGCCCGCGGCGACGGGTGCTGACCAGACCCGCCTTCTTCAGCACGGCCAGATGCCGGGATATCTCCGGGGCCGTCATGCCGTGCACCTGCGCCAGCTCGCCGGTGGTGTACGCGCTGCGGGCCAGATGGCGGCACATACGCATCCGCACGGGGTGGGACAGCGCGGTCATGCGCAGGGCCAGCTGCTCCAGCGCGGGCGGGGCGGAAAGCTCGGGGGAGCCCACCGGGTAGTGCAGCACCGGCTGCCAGCCGTACCGGTACAGGACCATCAGGTGCGGCCAGCCCAGGCTTGTCGGGACGAGCAGCAGGCCGCCGTCGCCTGTGGCCGTACGGCCGTCGCCCAGCTTGTCGACCGTGATGTCGGCGGCGGCCTCGTCGAGCGTCACCGCCGGGGACACCGCGGCGAGCGCCTCGGCCAGGCCCCGGTGTCTGAGGAGGTCCGTCTTGTGGCGGGCGTCCGCCGCGAGCTGGTGACGCAGCCGGGACCACGTCTCCGCGAAGAACGCCTCGTCGCAGTCCTGGAGGAACTGCCGCAGCCAGGCCCGGATCCGGGGCGGGTCGGCCAGCAGCCGCTCGCTGAACCGCAGCTGCTGCGGCCCCCGCGCGGCGGCCAGGTCCAGGGAGCGGCGGCGCAGCTCGGGATCGGACAGCGCGGTGGGCCCGCACGAGCCGTACCCGACGGCGCAGGTGAACTCCAGCGCCGCGTCCACGAACTGCTCGTCCGTCAGCTTGTCGAGCAGGTCCAGTTCCTCGGCGAGGGTGGCGCACGGCAGTGTGCTCCCGCCCGGAACGCCGGCGTACGGCAGGAACAGGTCCGAGAACGTCGTCCGCCACAGGAAGTCGGCCTCGCACATCCGGTCGGCCAGATGTGGGTCGAGCCGGGCGGTCACGCCCGTCACCCAGCCCTGGAGGCCGGGGTGGTGTCCCGGCTCGGACAGCGCGTGCAGCGCCATGCCCAGCTCGGCCAGGGGCGAGGGCACGACGGCGACCCTCCCCCAAGCTCTCGGCTCCGCTCGAGCAGGGGGCGCCCCCATCGGCCGCAGCCCCGTGATGTCGATGTGCACGCTCATGCCCTCATGGTGCACCCCGCCACTGACAACGCCGCCGCCGATTGACGGGCCTCGTCAATCGACGCGACGCCGCCCCCGGCACGGGCGCACTGTGGGACCACCGGGGCAACCGCGGAGCCTTCGGACCTCCATCACCCCGTCCCGCAGAGGCGATTCCCCATGAGCGTCACGCAGCAGTACCTCCTCGACACCTACCGCGCCCGGCAGCTCGGCGAGCCCGCCCCGCCGGCACCCGGCACGCACGACTGGCAGGTCGTACGGGAAGGGCGCGACGAACGGCGGTTCCGGGCGGTCCTGGCGGGCCGCCCGGCCCGCCATCGGTTCCGGGACGCCCTGAACCGGTGGCGGCGGCGCCCTACCTGACCTCCTCCGGCAGCCGGGCCACGAACTCCGCCACCGCGCTCTTGACGTCCTCGGCGGTCCACTGCAGCCCGGCGGCCCGCACATGCACCTCCGTGACGGCCAGACCCGGACCGCCCCGGTCCCAGGCGGAGCCGAACAGGACGGAGCCCGTCTCCTCGGCCGTCCGCACAGCCGCCTCCGACAGGACGTCGGCGTCGTACGGCAGCCACACCTGGAAGTCGTGGGTGTGCGGCACCTCCGGGTGCACGCGCGCCCACGGCACCCCGGCCGCCGCGAACCCCTCGCGCAGGGCGGCGGCCACCACGCGCGCGTGGGCCACGTACTCCGGCAGCCGGGGCAGCTCCCGCTCCAGCCCGGCCAGCGCCGACAGGGCCGTCGGGAACTGCTGGAAGACCTGGCCGCCGTACCGGTGCCGCCAGGCCTTCGCCTCCTCCACCAGCTCCCTGGGCCCGGCCAGTGCCGCACCGCCGAACGCCTCCAGGGACTTGTAGAACGACACGTAGACGCTGTCGGCCAGGCCCGCGATCTCCTCCAGGGACCGGCCGAAGTGGACCGTGGACTCCCACAGGCGGGCCCCGTCGAAGTGCACCACCGCGTCCCGCTCCCGCGCGGCCGCCACCACCTCGGTGAGCTCCTCCCAGGAGGGCAGCACGAAACCGGCGTCCCGCAGGGGCAGTTCCAGCATCAGCGCCCCGAAGGGCTCCTCGAAGTCGCGCACCTCGGCGGCGGTGGGCAGCCGCGGCTCGCCCGTCACGCGCACCGGCCGCAGGCCGCTCACCTCGCTGAACGCGTTCCGCTCGTGCACCTCGGGATGGCTGAGCGCGTGCAGCGCGACGGTCGGGTCGCCGGTGCGGCCCGCCCAGCAGCGCAGCGCCACCTGCTGGGCCATCGTGCCCGTCGGGAAGAACGCGGCGGCCTCGGTGCCGAGCAGTCCGGCGACCTTCGTCTCCAGCGCCTCGACGACGCCGTCGCCGTACACGTCGGCCAGCTCGTCCAGGTCGTACAGACCCTGCGCCCCGTCCAGCTCCGCCAGCCGCTCCCGGAGCGTCTTGTGGAAACCGAAGCGCGCGAACACCCGTCGTGCGCCGCGGTGGGCGGCCAGCCGCCGCTCACGGAGCCGTGACCTCCGGTCCTCGTCCGGCAGTCGCCCGGTCACCTGGTCGTCCTGTTCCGCCGCGTCACTCATGGCCCGGATCATGCCGCGCGCGTGTGCGGGCGGGCACCCGGTTTTCCGTACGGGAACGCACACCCTGTGGACAACCGAACGCCCCTCGAACCGATCGCGTTAACATGACGAGAAATCGTCCGGTACCCGGAGCGGACTGGAACGGGAAGGCCGCCGTCGAGTGAACACAACCCCACAGCCAGACCCCAAGGACCGCCCCGCGCGGCTCACCGTCGGCGTCGTCGGCGCCGGTCGCGTGGGACCCGCACTGGCCGCGTCACTCCAGCTCGCCGGCCACCGCCCGGTCGCCGTCTCCGCGGTCTCCGACGTCTCCCGGCGCCGCGCCGCGCAGCTGCTGCCCGACGTGCCGGTGATGCCGCCCGCGGAGGTCCTCCAGCGGTCCGAGCTGGTCCTGCTGACCGTTCCGGACGACGCCCTGCCCGAACTGGTCACGGGCCTCGCCGACACCGGGTCCGTACGACCGGGACAGCTGCTCGTGCACACCTCCGGGCGGTACGGCGCGCGGGTGCTCGACCCGGCCCTGCGCGCGGGCGCCCTGCCGCTCGCCCTGCACCCCGCGATGACCTTCACGGGCACGCCCGTGGACGTCCAGCGGCTGGCCGGCTGCTCCTTCGGAGTCACCGCGCCCGAGGAACTGCGGCTGGCCGCCGAGGCCCTGGTCATCGAGATGGGCGGCGAGCCGGAGTGGATCGCCGAGGAGAACCGGCCGCTGTACCACGCGGCCCTCGCGCTCGGCGCCAACCACCTGGTCACCCTGGTCGCCCAGTCCCTGGAGCTGCTGCGCACGGCCGGGGTCGCGGCCCCCGACCGGATGCTCGGCCCGCTGCTCGGCGCGGCCTTGGACAACGCCCTGCGCTCCGGCGACGCGGCCCTCACCGGCCCGGTCGCGCGCGGTGACGCGGGCACGGTCGCCGCGCACGTCACCGAGCTGCGCCGGCACGCCCCGCAGGCCGTCGCCGGCTACCTGGCGATGGCCCGCGCGACCGCCGACCGGGCCCTGGCCCACGGACTGCTGAAGCCGGAGCTCGCCGAGGACCTCCTCGGGGTACTCGCCGACGGGACCGACGGCACCGAAGGGGACGCCCGATGACCACCACCCTGCTCAGCACCGCCGGTGAACTGCACGCACGCGCGCGTACGGGCCGCCGCGCCGTGGTGATGACCATGGGCGCGCTGCACGAGGGCCACGCCACGCTGATCCGCACCGCGCGCGCCCTCGCCGGACCCGACGGCGAGGTCGCCGTCACCGTCTTCGTCAACCCGCTCCAGTTCGGCGCGGGTGAGGACCTCGACCGCTACCCGCGCACCCTGGACGCCGACGTGAAGCTGGCCGGGGAGTCGGGCGCGGACGTCGTCTTCGCCCCGGCCGTCGACGAGGTCTACCCCGGCGGCGAGCCCCAGGTCCGCATCACCGCGGGCCCCATGGGCGAGCGGCTGGAGGGCGCCTCCCGCCCGGGCCACTTCGACGGCATGCTCACGGTCGTCGCGAAGCTGCTGCACCTCACCCGCCCCGACGTCGCCCTGTACGGCCAGAAGGACGCCCAGCAGCTCGCCCTGATCCGCCGCATGGTGCGGGACCTGAACTTCGGCGTGGAGGTCGTCGGCGTCCCCACCGTCCGCGAGGAGGACGGCCTGGCCCTGTCCAGCCGCAACCGCTACCTCTCGCCCGCGGAGCGGCGCACCGCCCTCGCGCTGTCCAGTGCCCTGTTCGCGGGCCAGGACCGGCACGCCGCGCAGGAGGCGCTGCGCGCCCGAGCCCGCGAAGTGCCCGCCACGCGCGCGCGTGCCGAGGCCCTCAGCGCCATAGGGGAGTCCCGCGCGGCAGCGGACGCGCACGCCGTCGCGACGGCCGTCCCGGGCGGCCCGTCCGCCGTCCGCGCGGCGGCCCGCCAGGTCCTCGACGAGGCCGCCCGCCTCGACCCGCCGCTCGTGCTGGACTACCTCGCCCTGGTCGACCCGTCCGACTTCACCGAGATCGGGGACGACTTCACCGGTGAGGCGGTCCTCGCCGTCGCCGCCCGGGTCGGGACGACCCGGCTGATCGACAACATCCCGCTCACCTTCGGAACCCTCGGAGCCGCCTCGTGACCACCACAGGCATACGACTGCACGCGCCCGCGCCCGGGTGGTCCATCTCCGCGGACGTGGTCGTCGTCGGCTCCGGCGTCGCCGGCCTCACCGCCGCCCTGCGCTGCGAGGCGGCCGGCCTCACCACTGTCGTCGTCACCAAGGCCCGCCTGGACGACGGCTCCACCCGCTGGGCCCAGGGCGGTATCGCCGCGGCCCTCGGCGAGGGCGACACGCCCGAACAGCACCTGGACGACACCCTGGTCGCGGGCGCGGGCCTGTGCGACGAGGAAGCGGTCCGCATCCTCGTCACCGAGGGCCCCGACGCCGTACGCCGCCTCATCGAGACCGGCGCCCAGTTCGACGAGTCCTCCGAGGGCAGCCTGGAACTCACCCGCGAGGGCGGCCACCACCGCCGCCGCATCGCCCACGCCGGCGGCGACGCCACCGGTGCGGAGATCTCCAGGGCCCTGGTCGAGGCGGTACGCGCGCGTGGCGTGCGCACGGTCGAGAACGCGCTCGTCCTGGACCTCCTCACGGACGCCGAGGGCCGCACGGCAGGCGTCACCCTGCACGTCATGGGTGAGGGCCAGCACGACGGCGTGGGCGCGGTCCACGCCCCGGCGGTGGTCCTGGCGACCGGCGGCATGGGCCAGGTCTTCTCGGCGACGACCAACCCCTCCGTCTCCACGGGCGACGGCGTGGCCCTGGCGCTGCGGGCGGGCGCCGAGGTGAGCGACCTGGAGTTCGTCCAGTTCCACCCGACGGTCCTCTTCCTGGGCTCCGACGCGGAGGGCCAGCAGCCCCTGGTCTCCGAGGCGGTCCGCGGCGAGGGCGCCCACCTGGTCGACGCCGACGGCGTGCGCTTCATGCAGGGGCAGCACGAACTGGCCGAACTCGCCCCGCGCGACATCGTCGCCAAGGGCATCACGCGCCGCATGCAGGAGCAGGACGCCGAGCACATGTTCCTCGACGCCCGGCACTTCGGCGCCGACATGTGGGAACACCGCTTCCCGACGATCCTCGCCGCCTGCCGCGCCCACGGCATCGACCCGGTCACCGAGCCCATTCCCGTCGCCCCGGCCGCCCACTACGCCTCCGGCGGCGTCCGCACCGACTCCCGGGGCCGTACGACCGTCCCCGGCCTGTACGCGTGCGGAGAGGTCGCCTGCACCGGCGTGCACGGTGCCAACCGCCTGGCCTCCAACTCCCTCCTCGAAGGCCTGGTCTACGCCGAACGCATCGCGGCCGACATCGCGGCGAACGGCCTCGACGCGCGCGTGCCGCAGCCACTCCCGCACCCGGAGATCCCCGAGCACCCCCTGCAGACGCCGGAGGCCCGCTTCACGATCCAGCGGATCATGACCACCGGGGCCGGTGTCCTGCGCTCGGCGGAGTCCCTCGCCAAGGCCGCCGACCAGCTCCAGCAGCTGCACACCGACGCCCGCGACGCCCTCGCCGAGAACGGCAAGACCGCCGAGGCCGGCGTCGACACCTGGGAGGCCACCAACCTGCTGTGCGTGGCCCGCGTCCTGGTCACCGCGGCCCGGATGCGCGAGGAGACCCGGGGCTGCCACTGGCGCGAGGACCGCCCCGAGCGCGACGACACCACGTGGCGCCGCCACATCGTCGTACGCCTGAACCCCGACCGCACGCTGGCCGTGCACACCACCGACACCACACACTTCCCTACGACCCTCCCGCCCCAGGCCCCCCAGGAGCAGTGACCGACGTGAGCACCCCCGACCTTCCTCTCGCCTCGTCCGGAGGCTGCGGCGACGGCTGCGCCTGCGGCGCCGATGGCGAGGCGTACCTGGAGTGCGGCCTGGACCCCGCACTCGCCCAGCTCCTGGCCGACGCCGGTCTCGACCCCGTCGAGGTCGAGGACATCGCCAACGTGGCCCTGCAGGAGGACCTGGCCCACGGCGTGGACGTGACGACGGTGGCGACGATCCCCGAGGACGCGGTGGCCACGGCCGACTTCACCGCGCGCGAGTCAGGCGTCGTGGCGGGCCTCCGGATCGCCGAAGCCGTCATCTCGGTCGTCTGCGAGGAGGAACTGGCGATCGAACGCCACGCGGAGGACGGCGACCGGGTCGAGGCGGGCCAGAAACTCCTCTCGGTCACCACCCGCACCCGCGACCTCCTCACGGCCGAACGCAGCGCGCTGAACATCCTGTGCCGCCTGTCGGGCATCGCGACGGCCACGCGCGCGTGGGCGGACGTCCTGGACGGCACGAAGGCCAAGGTCCGCGACACTCGCAAGACGACGCCCGGCCTGCGCTCCCTCGAGAAGTACGCGGTGCGCTGCGGCGGCGGCGTCAACCACCGCATGTCCCTCTCGGACGCGGCCCTGGTCAAGGACAACCACGTGGTCGCCGCGGGCGGCGTCTCCCAGGCCTTCACGGCGGTGCGCGAACGCTTCCCCGACGTCCCCATCGAGGTCGAGGTCGACACCCTGGCCCAGCTCCGCGAGGTCCTGGACGCCGGCGCCGACCTGATCCTCCTGGACAACTTCACGCCGGGCGAGTGCGAGGAGGCGGTGGCCGTCGTCCAGGGCCGCGCCGCCCTGGAGGCCTCGGGCCGCCTGACCCTCGACAACGCCAAGGCGTACGCGGACACCGGCGTCGACTACCTGGCCGTCGGAGCCCTCACCCACTCCTCGCCGATCCTGGACATCGGCCTGGACCTGCGGCCGGCGGAGTAGGGAGCGGGTACGGGCCATGCTGCTGACGATCGACGTAGGCAACACCCACACCGTGCTGGGCCTGTTCGACGGCGAGGACATCGTCGAACACTGGCGCATCTCCACGGACGCGCGCCGCACCGCCGACGAGCTGGCGGTCCTCCTCCAGGGCCTGATGGGCATGCACCCGCTCCTCGGCGACGAACTGGGCGACGGCATCGACGGCATCGCCATCTGCGCGACCGTCCCCTCGGTCCTGCACGAGCTCCGCGAGGTGACGCGCCGCTACTACGGCGACGTCCCGGCGGTCCTCGTCGAACCGGGCGTCAAGACGGGCGTCCCGATCCTCATGGACCACCCCAAGGAGGTCGGCGCGGACCGCATCATCAACGCGGTCGCGGCGGTCGAGCTCTACGGCGGCCCCGCGATCGTCGTCGACTTCGGCACGGCGACGACGTTCGACGCGGTCAGCGCGCGCGGCGAGTACGTCGGCGGGGTCATCGCCCCCGGCATCGAGATCTCCGTCGAGGCCCTCGGCGTCCGCGGCGCCCAGCTCCGCAAGATCGAGGTGACCCAGCCCCGCAGCGTCATCGGCAAGAACACGGTCGAGGCGATGCAGTCGGGCATCATCTACGGATTCGCCGGTCAGGTCGACGGGGTCGTCACCCGCGTGGCCCGCGAGCTGTCCGAGGACCCGGACGATGTCACCGTCATCGCGACGGGTGGTCTCGCACCGATGGTCCTGGGCGAGTCGTCGGTCATCGACGAACACGAGCCGTGGCTGACGCTGATCGGGTTGCGGCTGGTGTACGAGCGGAACGTGTCCCGTATGTGAGCCGGTGCGCGGCGTTGGCGCCGGGCGTGGTGCGACACGGCGTTCCGAGGTGCTCGGCGCCGGTGCCGGGCCGGGTGGGACCGCCGCCCGGCGGAGCGGGGTCCCGCCTCCTTGGGACGGGTGCCGCCCAAGCGGCACGACTGCCCGCAGCCAGGGCAGCTGAGAGGGACCACCTCGTCGCCCCACCCGCACCCGGGGTGGGCGCACGCGGCGCGCACCCCCGCCCACCTGGGTGGTCCCCCGCGCCACACCCATCCGCTATGCAGAATTTGTCTGATTAGCGCGTATCGTCGCCGCATGCCCACGCCATACGGATCCCGCGGCGGCATGGCGTTCGGCGTGGAGGAGCTGCGTGTGCTCCGCCGCGCTCTCGCCCTCGCCCTCCACCCCACCTCCGCCTCGGCCGACGACGTCCAGGACTGTCTCCGCCTCGCAGAGTCACTCGACGAGGCGATGCGGGAGGGAGCCAGGCTGCGTGCCTTCCTCGTGGCCGACCTCGGCCGGTACCGCGCCGCCCTCCCCGGCACCGCCGCCGGTTACCTCACGCTCCTGGACGAGGCACTGGGCGCCGGATACCGCCCCCACCCCGACGACCTCGCCGCCCTCCGCGCCCTGCGCGGCAACCCCACCGCCGCCGCCCTCCTGGACCGCTGCCACCTGCTCACCGGGCAGCAGCCCGCATGCACCCGTTCGCACTGCCCCACGCCGACGGCTCACCCCGCCGCTTACCCGACTGCTCATCCGGCCGCGCCCGTCACCCCCACCGTCCCCGCCTCCCGCGCCCGCACCCGCCTCCATCTCCTGCCCCTCCCCGGAGGCCTCTCCCGCACCGCCGAGGACACCCCGGAGAAGCAGCCCGAGAAAGACCCGGATAAGAAGCCCGCACGAAAGCCGGCGGCCCCGAAACCCGCCCCCAAGCCAACCCCGGGCACCCCGAAACCCACCCGCCCGATCCCCACCCCGGGCGAGGTCTTCCCGCGCCGCAAGCCCACCCCGCCACCCCCGCCGAACCCCCAGCAGCTCGCCGCGGGCTGACGTGGCTACTCTGGATCCATGGACTACGTCTCCGCGCTCCTGCCCCCGGTCGTCATGGCCGTCTTCTTCATCGGCGTGATCCGGGTGATCGTGAAGACACAGGGCGGCGCCAACAAGGCCAAGGAGGACGCGGCCGTCGACGCCGCCCTCGCGCGCGTGGAGGGCGCCCCCCAGCCCTCCGCGACGCCCCCGAAGGCCCAAGCCTGACCCGACCGCTGCCGCCCTCCCCGGCGCAGCGCTCTGACGGCGTACGACTCAGTGCGGCCCGCCCCCGGCGAGGCTCGTACTTTCGAGTCGTACGCCCTTTTTGCTCCCGTTCGTCGGTGAAGCGCACGTCCGGCACGCGATTGTCGAGATCTCCCACTATTGTTCTGAGCTGTGCCTCGCCCATTGGGAGAACTCGAAGACGCGGTCATGTCGCGGGTGTGGAAGTGGAACCGCCCGGTGACCGTTCGAGAAGTCCTGGAAGATCTTCAGAAGGAGCGGTCCATCGCGTACACCACCGTGATGACCGTTTTGGACAATCTCCATCAGAAGGGTTGGGTGCGCCGCGAGGCGGAAGGCCGCGCCTATCGATATGAGGCGGTCTCCACGCGCGCCGCCTACGCGGCCTCCCTGATGAACGAGGCCTGGTCGCAGAGCGACAACCCCGCCGCGGCTCTCGTCGCCTTCTTCGGCATGATGAGCGAGGAACAGCGAGAGACTCTCCGCGATGCCGTACGCATCGTCCAGGGCCCGGAAACCCAGAAACCGACCGGACCGTCGGAACTGGCCGAGCCGACGCAACGAACGGAACCGGCTGAACCTCCGGAGAACCCCGCCTCTGCTCAGGACCCCGGCGGACGATAGCGTCCCGTCATGTCCGCGAAGAGCCCCGAAGCCCCCGCAAAAGCCATCACCGTCCGACGGGCCCGTACCAGCGATGTCCCGGTGGTGCGCCGCCTTCTTGACGCCTACGTCCGCAGCGGCATCCTGCTCGACAAAGCAACGGTGACGCTTTACGAGGACATCCAGGAGTTCTGGGTCGCGGAACGGGACGACAACGCCGAGGTCGTCGGCTGCGGTGCCCTGCACGTGATGTGGGAAGACCTCGCGGAAGTACGCACTCTCGCCGTGAAGCCCGGCCTGAAGGGCGCGGGCGTCGGACACCAGTTGCTGGAGAAGTTGCTGCACACCGCCCGCTGGCTCGGCGTTCGCCGCGTTTTCTGTCTGACCTTCGAAGTGGACTTCTTCAGCAAGCACGGCTTCGTGGAGATCGGCGAGACGCCTGTCGACACCGATGTCTACGCGGAGCTGCTGCGTTCCTATGACGAGGGTGTCGCGGAGTTCCTCGGTCTCGAACGAGTGAAACCGAACACCTTGGGCAACAGCCGGATGCTTCTGCATCTGTGATCGCCGGGGCGGACACACAAGCCAGTCGCAAGTCGGTCGCAAGACCGCCCGGCCGGTTCGTCAAGACATATTCCGCACCGCCGCCCTGCCCGGGTGCCCCTATGTCCGAAACGCGCACGTTTCCGGGCGGAGGCGGGGCTGTCGGTCTCTGCCGAGGGTTTGTGTTTTTCCGGCAAAAGCGGTTTGCTTTCCGAGGTACTGCAGTACTGCATATAACAGGGGACGGCGATACGGCGGACGCCGCACACCCCGGCCCTGAAGATATCGATGAAAGGAAATCCGGTGGCACAGAAGGTTCAGGTCCTTCTTGTCGACGACCTCGACGGCGGCGAGGCGGACGAGACCGTGACGTTCGCGCTGGACGGCAAGACGTACGAGATCGATCTCACCACCGCCAATGCGGACAAGCTCCGCGGCCTTCTCGAGCCTTACGTGAAGGGCGGTCGTCGTACCGGAGGCCGCGCTTCGGGCGGGCGCGGAAAGGCGCGCGCGGCTTCGAGCGGCAGCCAGGACACGGCGGCCATCCGCGCCTGGGCGAAGGAGAACGGTTACGAGGTCAACGACCGCGGCCGTGTTCCCGCGACCATCCGCGAGGCCTACGAGAAGGCCAACGGCTGAACAGCGGCACCTACCGACCCTGCGCACGCAAGGCCGGCGGCTGTGCGCACACGCGCCGCAGCCGGAGCCGGTGGCACTGCGTGGCCACCGTGTTCACCAGCCGCACGAGATCGGGGGCGTCTCCACCGCCCCCCAAGGCCGACAGCGTCGGCAGCGAGGTCTTGACCTCGCACCCCGGCTCGGGGGGCCGCAGCCACACAGCGGCCCCCTGGGAACCGAACCACCCCAGGGGAAGCGGCCGGCCACGGGATGAGCCGGGCGCGGGGGGCGATCCACGGTCCGCCTCCGGGACCGACGGCACGAACGCCTGACGAGGCAGCAGCCAGCCCCTCTCGTCGGCCGACGGCGCGCTCGCCTCGCACCGCAGCGGCCCATCGCTCTCGCGCGGCACCGAGCCGTCCGGCTCGCGGAACGGCGGCGCGTCCGTCTGGCAGGACAGCGGCCCATCGCTCTCGCGCGGCACCGAGCCGTCCGGCTCGCGGAACGGCGCGTTCGCCTCGCACCGCAGCAGCCCGTCCCTCCCGCACGACATCAGGCCGCCCGCCTCGCAGGACAGCAGCCCACCCCTCCCGCTCCCCGACGGCACACCCATCCCGGGCGGCCGCGGCGCCTCCATGGCACCCCCGGCCCCGATCGCCGCCAGGTCGAGCGGTAGCGCCCCCCACTCCAGCCACTCCAGCAGCCCGGGCAGTTCCTCCGCGCTGCCCGGGGCCACCAGGAGGCGCATGCGGTCACCGAGCACGGCAACCGGCGAGCCCAGCTCCAGGCGCCGCAGGGCCGCGTGTCCCGCCTCGGCGGGCACGTCCAGGACGTCGTAGCGCACCCCCACCGCCAGCCGCAGTGGATCGCCGGGCACCGTCGGCCAGCCCAGTTCGTTCTCGTACCACCGCCGGACCTGGCAGCTCGCGTCGAGCGGCCGACGGGGGAGCGGGATGGGACGAGGGGCGCCGAACATGCCAAGTGCAACAGCCGGAAGGACGTGCGGGTTACGCTGGGTGGTGATGTGAGCGCACAGAGTGTCGAAGTGAGGGCGTGCGGGGGGTGCGGGGAGGCGCAAGGTTGTTCGCCCGTAGCGGAGGGAAGGGGGGCGCTCGGCATGGACTTCCGGTCCGTCCGGGTAAGACATCCCTAGTGGGAGGGGGCGACACGCAGAAAAGGCGGTCTCACGTTCGCCATGGGCGTACTGGCGAAGGGGGTAACTGCCTGGCCTGCGGGAACATCGTCTCGCACCATCGGGTTGGAGCAGATGTCGGCGTTCGGGGTCAGGAGGCCAAGGACGGTGTCGGCAGTTGGAATGAGCGGTCCCCGCTTGCGGGACTAAGCTGCGGAAGGACAGGGAGGGGAAGTTCCCCCCACTGCCTGACCGCTCTGAGGAGCGATTAACGATGTTCGAGAGGTTCACCGACCGCGCGCGGCGGGTTGTCGTCCTGGCTCAGGAAGAAGCCCGGATGCTCAACCACAACTACATCGGCACTGAACACATCCTCCTGGGCCTGATCCACGAGGGTGAAGGTGTCGCCGCCAAGGCCCTTGAGAGCCTCGGGATTTCGCTCGAGGCGGTCCGCCAGCAGGTGGAGGAGATCATCGGCCAGGGCCAGCAGGCCCCGTCGGGTCACATCCCCTTCACCCCCCGTGCCAAGAAGGTCCTGGAGCTGTCGCTCCGCGAGGCCCTTCAGCTGGGCCACAACTACATCGGCACGGAGCACATCCTGCTCGGCCTGATCCGCGAGGGCGAGGGCGTCGCCGCCCAGGTCCTGGTCAAGCTGGGCGCAGATCTGAACCGCGTGCGGCAGCAGGTGATCCAGCTGCTCTCCGGTTACCAGGGCAAGGAGACCGCCACCGCCGGCGGTCCTGCCGAGGGCACGCCCTCCACGTCCCTGGTCCTCGACCAGTTCGGCCGGAACCTCACCCAGGCCGCTCGTGAGTCCAAGCTCGACCCGGTCATCGGGCGCGAGAAGGAGATCGAGCGGGTCATGCAGGTGCTGTCCCGCCGTACGAAGAACAACCCGGTCCTGATCGGCGAGCCCGGCGTCGGCAAGACCGCCGTCGTCGAGGGCCTCGCCCAGGCCATCGTCAAGGGCGAGGTGCCCGAGACCCTCAAGGACAAGCACCTCTACACCCTGGACCTCGGCGCGCTGGTCGCCGGCTCCCGCTACCGCGGTGACTTCGAGGAGCGCCTGAAGAAGGTGCTCAAGGAGATCCGCACCCGCGGCGACATCATCCTGTTCATCGACGAGCTGCACACGCTGGTCGGTGCGGGTGCCGCCGAGGGCGCCATCGACGCCGCTTCGATCCTGAAGCCGATGCTGGCCCGCGGTGAGCTGCAGACCATCGGTGCGACCACGCTGGACGAGTACCGCAAGCACCTGGAGAAGGACGCGGCCCTGGAGCGCCGCTTCCAGCCCATCCAGGTCGCGGAGCCGTCCCTGCCGCACACGATCGAGATCCTCAAGGGTCTCCGTGACCGGTACGAGGCGCACCACAGGGTCTCCATCACGGACGAGGCGCTGGTCCAGGCCGCCACCCTGGCCGACCGGTACATCTCGGACCGCTTCCTGCCGGACAAGGCGATCGACCTGATCGACGAGGCCGGTTCCCGGATGCGCATCCGCCGGATGACCGCGCCGCCGGACCTGCGCGAGTTCGACGAGAAGATCGCCGGTGTCCGCCGCGACAAGGAGTCCGCGATCGACTCGCAGGACTTCGAGAAGGCCGCCTCCCTGCGCGACAAGGAGAAGCAGCTCCTCGCCGCCAAGGCCAAGCGGGAGAAGGAGTGGAAGGCCGGCGACATGGACGTCGTCGCCGAGGTCGACGGCGAGCTGATCGCCGAGGTCCTCGCCACGGCCACGGGCATCCCGGTCTTCAAGCTGACCGAGGAGGAGTCCTCGCGTCTGCTGCGGATGGAGGACGAGCTCCACAAGCGGGTCATCGGCCAGAACGACGCCGTCAAGGCGCTGTCGAAGGCGATCCGCCGTACGCGTGCCGGTCTGAAGGACCCGAAGCGTCCCGGTGGCTCGTTCATCTTCGCCGGCCCGTCCGGTGTCGGTAAGACCGAGCTGTCCAAGGCGCTCGCCGAGTTCCTCTTCGGTGACGAGGACGCGCTGATCTCCCTCGACATGTCGGAGTTCAGCGAGAAGCACACGGTGTCGCGTCTCTTCGGTTCGCCCCCCGGTTACGTGGGCTACGAAGAGGGCGGCCAGCTGACGGAGAAGGTGCGGCGCAAGCCGTTCTCGGTGGTCCTCTTCGACGAGGTCGAGAAGGCCCACCCGGACATCTTCAACTCGCTGCTGCAGATCCTGGAGGACGGTCGCCTGACCGACTCCCAGGGCCGGGTCGTGGACTTCAAGAACACGGTCATCATCATGACGACCAACCTCGGCACCCGGGACATCTCCAAGGGCTTCAACCTGGGCTTCGCGGCCTCGGGCGACACGAAGACCAACTACGAGCGCATGAAGAACAAGGTCTCGGACGAGCTCAAGCAGCACTTCCGGCCCGAGTTCCTCAACCGCGTCGACGACGTGGTCGTCTTCCCGCAGCTGACCCAGGACGACATTCTGCGGATCGTCGATCTGATGATCGGCAAGGTGGACGAGCGCCTGAAGGACCGGGACATGGGCCTCGAGCTCGCCCAGTCCGCCAAGGAGCTCCTCGCCAAGAAGGGCTACGACCCCGTCATGGGCGCCCGGCCGCTGCGCCGGACGATCCAGCGCGAGATCGAGGACAGCCTCTCGGAGAAGATCCTCTTCGGCGAGCTGCGCCCCGGTCACATCGTGGTCGTGGACACCGAGGGCGAGGGCGAGGCCAAGACCTTCACCTTCCGGGGTGAGGAGAAGTCGGCCCTGCCGGACGTCCCGCCGATCGAGCAGGCGGCCGGTGGTACGGGACCGAACCTGAGCAAGGACGCGTAAGCGTCACGGTCGAGTGAAAGGGGCCGGTGCTGAAAAGCACCGGCCCTTTTCGCATGCCTGAGGGCAGCTGCCCTGCCGCGCTACGACAGCTGCCCGTCGTAGTCCGGCAGCTTGTACGTCTTCTCGGCGTGGCCGCCGGAGAGGTCGGTGGCGCTGTTGCCGATGTTCGCGATGATCGTGTAGCCCTTGTTCTCGATGCCGACGCGCTGGGCCGTCTTGTACTCGGCGACGTTCTTGAAGAGGTCGGTGAAGTTCCGGACGTAGAGGCCGGAGACCTGGTAGCCGGCCTGCTTGAGGTTGTACTCGGTGACCGAGTAGATGATGCCCGGGCGGGCGGTCACGAAGAACAGGGCGACACCGCGCTCCTGGGCGTATCTCGCGGCCGCCAGGACCGGCTTGTTGGCCGGTTGCGGGTAGCTGAAGCCGAAGTCGGTCTCCAGGGCCGTGTTGTCGATGTCGAGGACGAGCGCCTGCTTCTCGCCCGGCTTGGCGGCCGCGATCCGCTGCTTCAGATAGGGCAGCGCCTGGTCCATCACCGCCTGGCAGTCCTTCTGCCAGGTCGCGTAGTCGACGTCTGCGGCGGCGGCCGTGGTGACCGCCGTGGCGGCACCTGCGGGGGCCGCCGCCTCGGCCGGTGCGGCCATCGCCACCAGGGCGGCCGCCGAGACGGCGGTCACTGATGCGCGGCGCAACCAGGGGCGTCGGGTCTGCATGTCGTGGGGTCCTCTCACGTCCGTGACGCTGTCAACATGTCGTGTGCATGTTCATGGGCGAGGGTGACGCGAGGGGAACCGTAGGGTTACCGGACGGTAGGTGCATAGAGGCGTGCGCCACATTTCCGGAATGGCCGAAGAGGGCCTCCGGTGACATGCCGCACAGCCGATATGTCCGTTACTAGGCGGAATAGTGCTGAACGGGTCGGGAGGAAAGGGGTTCTTCCTCCGTAGGGGCAGGGTGAAGTGCCGCGTAGTGCGCTGATTCGTCCCTAATGAGCGGCATGTCAAGAGACGTAGAACACTGAACGAAATTACTAACTTACGTCGTAGATCACGTTTTTGGGTGTTTGTCGTACTTCGGGTTACCAAGGGATGGCCATTCGGCGAGCGACTGTGCGCCGGGTGGTTTTCTCCGTCCCCTTCCCCACGAGGTTTCGATGTCCCAGCGCGTCACGTCCCGTTCCTTCCGTACGTCCCAGCTCCGCACCCGTGCGACCGTGCTGGCCGCCGGCCTCGGTGTCTCGGTCGCACTGGGAGCCGGGGTCGCGTCCGCCGCCGACACCACGGCCGCGTCCGGCGCCGCCAGTGCCGTCCAGGCGCAGGCCGCCGCCCAGTCCAAGGCTGCCCAGGCCGAGGCCGCGAAGGCCGCCAAGGCCGCCGCCGTGAAGAAGGCCGCCGCGAAGGCGGCTGCGGCCAAGAAGGCCGCTGTGCAGAAGGCCGCCGCGAAGGCCAAGCCGTCCTGGGTCGACCCGGTGAAGAAGTACAAGCTCTCCGCGAGCTTCGCCCAGAACGGCGGCATGTGGCAGTCCACCCACAGCGGCCAGGACTTCGCCGTGCCGAGCGGCACCCAGGTCGTCGCCGCCCACGGCGGCACCGTCGTCAAGGCCGGCGGCAACGGCGCCGGTGACGGCCCCGCGTACGGCAACGCCGTCGTGATCAAGCACGGCAACGGCACGTACTCGCAGTACGCCCACCTGTCGAAGGTCGAGGTGAGGATCGGCCAGGTCGTCAAGACCGGCCAGGAGATCGCCCGGTCCGGCAACACCGGTAACTCGAGCGGTCCCCACCTGCACTTCGAGATCCGCACGACCCCGAACTACGGCTCGGCGGTCGACCCGGTGAAGTTCCTGCGCGCCAAGGGCGTCAAGGTCTGACGAGGCCGGGCGGCCCGGGCCCGCTAGGAGCCCCGGGCTCCCCGGTGGGCCTGGGTCACCAGGTCCGTGGCGACCTCGAGGACGGCTGTGTTCTTGTCCTCGGGGTCGCCTTCCAGGTCCTGGAGCAGGAACATCCCGGCGTGCAGCGTGAAGAGCGCGCTGACGCAGCGGACCTGGTCGACCAGGTCGGTGTCCGGGTCGATGATGATGTCGCGCAGGCCGCGGATGCGCTCCTTGAAGGAGTCGCCGATGCGCAACTCCCGCACCGTCGCCTGGTTGTCGTGCATGAAGCGGAACAGCGGTGCGGCGCCGGACAGGGTCTCCGCGTAACGGCGGACGATCTCCTGCTTGGTGTCGAGGGTGTGCGGCTGCTGCCGCCCCCACTCGATCAGTTCCTCGATCGGCTTCGTGAGGTCCTCGAAGATGCTGACGAGGATCTCTTCCTTCGTCTTGAAGTGGTAATAGAGCGCCGCCTTGGTGACGTCGAGGCGCTCGGCGATCTCGCGCAGGGAGGTCTTCTCGTAGCCCTGCTCCGCGAAGAGTTCGAGGGCCACGTCCTGGATGCGCTGGCGGGTGTCCCCGCGGCGCCGCTGCCTGGTGCCGTCCATGGTGCCGCTCATCCTCCTACGCCGCTCCCTTTGGGTAAAACTTACTTGACGCCCGGCTAGTTCCGCGGCTAGCTTCCGAGTATAGTCACTAGCCGGTCGGCAAGTAAGTAGCGGTAGCTGGGGGAGTGGGAAAGCAATGGCGGACACGACGGACACACCGGCGGTCGGCGCCGACACCGGAGGGAAACGGCCGAAGAGCGTACGGGTCGTGCTGCTCGCGCTGATGATCGCGATGATGCTCGCGATGCTCGACAACATGATCATCGGTACGGCGATGCCGACGATCGTCGGTGAGCTGGGCGGGCTGGAACACCTCGCCTGGGTGGTCACCGCCTACACGCTCGCCACCGCTGCCTCCACCCCGTTGTGGGGCAAGCTCGGAGACATGTACGGCCGCAAGGGCACGTTCATGACGTCGATCGTCATCTTCCTCATCGGCTCCGCACTCAGCGGTATGGCCCAGAACATGGGCGAGCTCATCGGCTTCCGCGCGATCCAGGGCCTCGGCGCCGGCGGTCTGATGGTCGGCGTCATGGCGATCATCGGCGACCTGATCCCGCCCCGCGAGCGCGGCAAGTACCAGGGCATGATGGCCGGCGTCATGGCGCTGGCGATGATCGGCGGCCCGCTGGTCGGCGGCACCATCACCGACAACTGGGGCTGGCGCTGGGCGTTCTACATCAACCTGCCGCTCGGCGTGGTCGCGCTGGTGGCCGTCAGCGTCGTACTGCACCTGCCGAAGAAGCGGTCCGAGGCGCGGATCGACTACCTGGGCGCCGCCCTGCTGACCGTCGGCATCACCGCGATCGTGCTCGTCACCACATGGGGCGGCACGGAGTACGCCTGGAGCTCCACGCGGATCATGGAGCTGATCGGCATCGGGGTCGCCGCGCTCGTCGGGTTCGTGTTCTGGCAGACCAAGGCCGCCGAGCCGGTGCTGCCGCTGCACATCTTCCGCAGCCGCAACTTCACGCTGATGTCGGTCATCGGCTTCATCACCGGCTTCGTGATGTTCGGCGCCACGCTCTTCCTGCCCTTCTACCAGCAGGCCGTGCAGGGCGCCTCCGCGACCAACTCCGGGCTGCTGCTCCTGCCGATGCTCGGTGCCATGCTCGTCACCTCGATGGTCGCCGGGCGCGTGACCACGAACACCGGCAAGTACAAGGTCTTCCCGGTGGTCGGCAGCGTGCTGATGGTCGTCGGTCTGTACCTGCTGTCGACGATGGATACGGGAACCTCGCGGCTCACGTCCGGTGTCTTCATGGCCGTGGTCGGGTTCGGCATGGGCTGCCTGATGCAGATCACCATGCTGGTCGCTCAGAACAGCGTGGAGATGAAGGACATGGGCGTCGCGTCCTCGTCCACGACCCTCTTCCGCACCCTCGGGTCGTCCTTCGGCGTCGCGATCATGGGCGCGCTGTTCAACCACCGCGTCCAGGACGTCATGGCCGAGCGGGCCGGGGCGCTGGGCTCCAAGGTGACCGAGCAGTCCGCCCAGCTCGACCAGGCCGGCCTGGCCAAGCTGCCGGAGGCGGCCCGTGAGGCCTACCAGCACGCGGTCTCCTCCGGCATGCACTCGGCGTTCCTGCTGGGAGCCGTGGTGGCGGTGGTCGCCTTGGCGGCGGCCGTGTTCGTCAAGGAGGTCCCGCTCAAGGGAGCGGGACCGAAGGCGAAGGACGAGCCGGACGCCCCGGCGGCTCAGCCGCCCGTGGCGGAGGCCGTCTGACCGGACCGCACGAGGCCCCCGGGGTGTGTCCGCCCCGGGGGCTTTGTGATGCCCGGCCGCACACGTCCCCGTTGTCAGACCCCCGTGCCACCATCGGTCGCATGGACAAGATGCGGCAGGTGCGCCTCGCCAAGGACGCCATGGACCGGGACTGGGCCGATCCGGAGCTCGACCTGGACACCGTCGCCGCGCACGCCGGGTACTCGCGGTACCACTTCATCCGCGCCTTCAAGGAGGCGTACGGCGAGACCCCCGGCCAGTACCTCACGCACCGCCGCATAGAACGCGCCGAGGACCTGCTGCGCACGGCGAACCTCTCGGTGACGGAGATCTGCCACCTGGTCGGCTTCAGCAGCGTCGGCACGTTCTCGGCCCGCTTCAAGACCTGGACGGGCCTGACGCCGAGCGAGTACCGGACGAAGCACGTGGGCCGTGGCGCCGCCCTCATACCGGGTTGCTACGCCATGCTCTGGGCCGGTGGCTTCCGCCCGGCGCCCGCCACCGGGCAGCAGCGCAATTCCGGAGAAGCGGGCTGACACCCCCGCTGCCTACCGTGGCAGGGCAAGCACCCACCCCCCGCCGAGCAGCAGGAGCACGCCATGATCAAGGGTCTCGCCATCTCCACCGTCTGGGTCCTCGACCAGGACCGGGCCAAGGAGTTCTACACCGAGAAACTGGGCCTGGAGGTCCGTACGGACATGACCATGGGCGAGGGCGGCATGCGCTGGCTCACCGTCGGCTCGCCGCACCAGCCCGACGTCGAGCTCACGCTGATGGTGCCCGGCGGGCCCGCGATGGACCCCGAGTCCGCCGAGATGCTCCGGAAGCTGGTGACGAAGGGCGCGCTCGGCGCCGGCGTGCTGACCACCGACGACATCCACGGCGACTACAAGAAGCTCAAGGACCGGGGCGTGGAGTTCCTCCAGGAGCCGCAGGAGCGCCCGTACGGCACGGAGGCGCTGTTCCGCGACGACTCCGGCAACTGGTTCTCCTTCACGCAGCCCCGGGAGGGCGGACTCGACCTGGACCAGGACTGGACCTGCTGACCACCCCGAGGGACTACGTCCCCGACCCCGGCAGCATCGGATAACTCCCCGTGTTCGTCGGCGCGTGCTCCGGCAGCCACAGCACGGCGACCGCGCCCTCGGCGGGCAGATGCTCCGGCGTCCCGGGCGTGCGCACGTTGCGGAAGGTCAGCCGGGCGCCCATCACCCGGGCCTGACCGGCCGCGATGGTCAGGCCGAGGCCGTGGCCGTGTCCGGCCCGGTCCTTGCTGCCGGTGCGGAAGCGGCTCGGCCCCTCGGCGAGCAGGTCCTCGGGGAAGCCGGGACCGTGGTCGCGGACCCGGATGACCCTGCCCTCGACGCTGACCTCGATCGGCGGCTTGCCGTGCCGGGCCGCGTTGGCGAGCAGGTTGAACAGCACCCGCTCCAGGCGCCTCGGGTCGGTCGTGACCTCCGACTCGTGCACGATCCGCACCTCGATGTCCGGGTCCTTGGCCGCCACCCGCCGGGCGACGAACTCGCCCAGCATGATGTCCTGGAGCTCCGCCCGCTCCGAGGCCCCGTCCAGCCGGGCCACCTCCAGCACGTCCTCCACGAGCGTGCGCATCGCCTTCGCCCGGTCCAGCACCAGCTCGGTCGGGCGCCCCGGCGGCAGCAGTTCGGCGGCGGTCAGCAGCCCGGTCACCGGCGTGCGCAGCTCGTGCGCGATGTCGGCGGTGACCCGCCGTTCGGCCTCGATGCGCTGGCGCAGCGTGTCCGCCATGGCGTCCACCGCGCTCGCCAGGTCGTCGGTCTCGTCCCGGACGACCCCGCCCATGGCGTCCCGTACGCGCACGTCCGTCTCGCCGCCCGCCAGCTGGCTGGCCGCGACGGCCGCCTTGCGCAGCCGCCGTGAGAGATGCCCGCCGATGAGCACGCCGAGCGCGCTGCCGCCGAGGACGACCGCGATGGAGCCGATGATCAGCGCTTGGTCGAGGTCCTGGAGGATGTCCGAGCTGCGGTCGGTGAAGCCCGAGTGCAGGGACATGACATGCCCGTTCTTCAGCGGCACGGCGGCCCATATGTCCGGCGCGCCACCGGGCCGGTCCGCCACGTACGTCGCCCGCTGGCCCGCCTCCACCCGGTCCCGCAGCGCCAGCGGCAGGTTCGGGTCGTCGATCTTGGCGTTGGGGAAGTTCATCCGCCCGGACAGCTCGAAGTTGCGCTGGGCGATCAGGATGCGCTCGTCGGCGAGGTCGCGCGCGTTGTCCAGCATCGACACCCGGGCGGCGTTGTGCACGACCAGGCTCAGCGCGATCGCCACCAGCGCCCCGACCAGCGCGATGGCCGCGCTCAGCTTCCATCTGAGGCCCGTGCGGATGCCCGCGCGCTCCAAGCCCGTGGCGACCAGGCGCCGGAAGTGCCCCCTCATAACCCCTGCTCAGGCCTTCAACTTGTAGCCGAAGCCGCGGACCGTCTCGATTCGGTCCTGGCCGATCTTCTGCCGCAGCCGCTGCACGTGCACGTCGACGACACGGGTGTCCCCGCCCCAGCCGTAATCCCACACGCGCTCCAGCAGCTTGTCGCGGGAGAGCACCGTGCCAGGCGCCGTGGAGAACTCCAGCAGCAGCCGCATCTCGGTCGGTGTCAGCGCCACCGGCTGCCCGGCCCGGCGGACCTCCATGCCCTCGGTGTCGACCGCCAGGTCACCGAAGGTCAGCACCCCGCCGTTCGCCGGGGAGGCCGGCTCCTCGGACCGGCCGCCGCCCGCGTGCCCGAACCGGCGCAGCACCGCGCGGATCCGGGCGACCAGGACGGCACCGTCGAACGGCTTGGTCACATAGTCGTCGGCACCCGCCTCCAGGCCCAGCACGACGTCGATGGAGTCGGCCCGCGCCGACAGCATGATGACCGGCACAGTCGACTCGTCCCGGATACGGCGGCACAGGCTGACCCCGTCGAGACCGGGAACCATGACGTCCAGCAGCGCGATGTCGGGGCGGTCCGCCCGGAACGCCTCCAGGCCCGACAGTCCGTCGGGCATGGCGGTGACCGCGAAGCCGTCCCGTTCCAGGGCGAGCTGCGTGGCCTCACGGATGACGTCGTCGTCCTCGACGAACAGGACGTGGGTCTGGTCTGCCATCCCGGTGCTCTCAGTCCTCGTGTGGTTCGTGGGGTGCGTGTCGCGTTCCCATTGGGGGACGCACGGTCCGTGTGATGCGTTCACCGGTGGATCGGTCCGAGCGGCCCGATCGGTTCACGCGTCCTGCGCCCGCGTCAGCTCGCGGGCTCCGGCGTGGGGGTGTCGCCGACGACCTTCCCGTAGTCGTTGTGCGTGCGGTACTCCTCGTCGAACCGGCCGGAGGTCCATCGGTAGGTGATCACGTTCTCCCCGGAGGGACTCGACACCGGGTCGCCCTTCTCGTACACCTGCTTGGTCACGACCAGGTCGCCGCGGTCGATCTCCGCGTAGACCGGGGGTTCCTCGGCCTTGAACACATTCTGGTACGAGCCGTCCTGCTCGCGGTACACGTAACTGCCGACACCCACAGCGTCACCGCAGGTCAGCACGTTGACGACGACATCGTCGGCCGAGCCGCCGGTCAGGTTGCCGTAGGACACGTCGACGGGATACTCATCGGCGACGCACGGCTTCAGCTCGTGCTTCACCTCGGGGGAGACCTTCGGGTCGTCCTTGACGAGCCGGACCGCGTCGACCGCGTCGGGCGTCCTCGACGGCGCGGCGGACGGTGTGGCGGCGGCGGCGCCCGCCACCGAGTCGGAGTGCGCCGGGCCCTCGTCACGGGCGCCGGTGCCGCCCGCGCCGCACCCGGACACGAAAAGGGCGAGGGCGGCGAGCACGGCCAGAGCCGTACTCACCGCCTGGGGGCTGCCCCGGGTCCCTGCAGACCCTTCGCCGGTCAGGCCGCGCACCGCTCCCGCTCCTCACGCTCGAGCGCGCGTGCGTCCAGATCGCGGGACTCCAGCTCCTCGCGGAGCCGGGCGAGCGCCCGGTGCAGCGTGCTCTTGACCGTTCCGGCCGACATGCCGAGGGCGGCGGCCGTCTCCTCCGTGGACATCTGCTCCCAGTGTCGCAGCACGACGACGCTGCGCTGCTTCGGGGCGAGCACCTTCATGATGTCCATCAGCAGGGCGCGGTCCGCGTGCTGCTCGGTGGAGTCGTCGACCGAGGCGTCCGGGAGCTGCTCGGTCGGCACCTCCTCCAGCTTGCGGGCCCGCCACCACTCCGTTCGCGTGTTGATCATCACCCGGCGCAGGTAGGCGTCCGCCAGCCGCTTGTCCTCTATGGTCTCCCAGCGGCCGTACGTCCGTACGAGCGCGGTCTGGAGCAGGTCCTGCGCGTCCGTCGGGTCCGGGACCAGTCGGCGGGCACTGCGCAGCAGCGCGTCCTGCCGAGTGCGGACGTACTCCTCGAACTCGAGCACCTCGCCCTGCGCCATGGTGAACCGCCTCCCGTGTCCCCGTTACGGCCGGCTTCCCGCCGCCCGTGCACTGCCCTGTGTTCCTTGGTCGTCCCGTGTCTTCCGGGAACGGAATTGAAGGTACGGAGGCCTTGTCACGGCATTGTCCGAAGCAGCCTTCGGCCAGCACTCGGCTGTCCGTCGGTTGTGTAACGGCCGTGGGAACGGGGTAGAGCGGTGGGCGTGTTGGGGTGGATTCAGGGCGATTTGTCCATCTCGATCACTGTGACGGGCGGCGACCCGCGTCTGTGACCTGCCTGTACGTCAGGTCAGCGGCAGCCGGTACAGCCCGTCCGCCAGCGGCTCCACCAGACCGTCGGCGACGAGGCCGTCCAGGGCGCGAGCCCGCTGCACCGGCTCGTGCCACACCTGGTCCAAGGCCGACTGCGGAACCGGGCCGTGGGCCTCCCGCAGCACGGCGAGCAGCCGCCCGCGCACCTGCCGGTCGGTGCCCGCGTACGTCTGGCCGCGGCGCGGCGGCCCGTCGTGCTCCGGCTTGCCCGCCAGCCGCCACGCGCACTGCGCGGCGATCGGGCAGCGGTGGCACGACTCGCTCTTCGCCGTGCACACCAGCGCGCCCAGTTCCATGGAGGCGGCGGCCCAGCGGGCGGCGGTCGGCTCGTCCTCGGGCAGCAGCGCGCGGGCGAGCTTGCGCTCGGCGGCGGTGGTGGCGTTCGGCGGGTACTGCACGCCGGTGACCGCGCGGGCGAAGACCCGGCGCACGTTGGTGTCCAGCACCGGATGCCGCTGCCCGTAGGCGAAGGAGGCGACGGCGGCGGCCGTGTACTCGCCGATGCCGGGCAGCGCCAGCAGCTGGGCGTGGTCGGCCGGTACGTCACCGCCGTGCCGTTCCGTTATCGCGAAGGCCGCGCCGTGCAACCGCAGGGCACGGCGCGGGTAGCCGAGCCGGCCCCAGGCGCGGACCGCCTCGCCCGGCGCCTCCTTGGCCAGGTCGGCGGGGCGCGGCCAGCGGGCCAGCCACTGCTCGTAGACGGGCAGGACGCGGTTCACCGGCGTCTGCTGGAGCATGAACTCACTGACCATCACACCCCACGCCCCGGCCTCGGGGCGCCGCCACGGCAGGTCACGGGCGTTCTCGTCGAACCAGTCGATGACGGGGGAGTGCAGGCTCTCGCCGGAGGGCGGGCCGGACGCGGGGTCGGCGGGGCTGGTGTGCGGGGGCTTCGTGGGAGCAGTCATGGCCATTCGATCCTGCCACGCGGGGGCCGCGATCCGGGCACACCACCACCCAAGAGGGACAGGCGTACCTGACGATCGGCAGCAGTGCCGCCTTGCTGTCCGCCTATAGCGTCGGGCGAATGGAACGTCCTCGTCCTCGTCCTCGCCTTGCCCGGCTCGGCGGCTGCGCCCTGCTCTGGGCGGTCGTCGCCCTGCCCGCGCTCACGGCGGACCGGATCGGGCTGAACGAGCCGCGTCCTGCCTGGCAGCAGGCGGCCGGTGTGGCGGTCCTGGCGGTCGCGGCCGCCCTGCCCCGGCGGCTGCCGCTCGCGGCCTTCGGGCTGGCGGCGGCCCTGAGCCTCGCCGCCGCCTCGTCCCTGTTCACCGTCTCCTACGGCCCGGCCCTCGGCGTGTTCGCGCTGCTGCTCGGGCTGCGGGCGGGCGCGGCACGCCCCGCGGCGCTGTGCTTCGCGGCCGTCGGCTGCGTAGGCACCGCCCGGATCGTGCTTGTCGGCGTCGACCCGGCCCCCGAGTGGCTCGTCATGACGGGCACGCTGCTCTTCGGCTGCGTCTTCCCCTGGCTCGGCGGTCGCTACTGGCGGCAGAGCCGCGAGCTGGCCGAGGCGGGCTGGGCGCGCGCCGCCTGGCTGGAGGACGAGGCCCGCTTCGCAGAGGAACGCGCCCGGCTGCGCGAAAGGGCCCGGATCGCCCAGGACATGCACGACTCCCTCGGCCACGAGCTGAGCCTCATCGCCCTGCGCGCGGGCGCGCTCCAGGTCGCCCCGGGACTCGCCGGTGAGCACCGGGCCGCGGCGGCCGACCTGCGCGCGGCCGCCGCCGACGCCACGGACCGGCTGCACCGCATCATCGGCGTCCTGCGCGAGGACGACGACGAGCCCGTGCCGCTGGCTCCTGCGGGCGAGACCCTGGAGCAACTCGTCGCCCGCGCCGCGGAATCGGGCCTGCCGGTGCGCTGGGAGCCCGCCGGGCAGGACCCGGCCGCGGAGCCCGGCGGGGTCGCCGAGCGACTGCTGCACCGCGTGGTCCGGGAGGCGCTGACCAACGCGGCACGGCACGCGCCGGGCGCACCTGTGACCGTGGCGGTGACGGGGCGGGCCGCGGGGGTGTCCGTCATCATCACCAACGGCCCGCCCACTCGCGAGAGTTCCCGCCCCACCGGTGGCGGTACGGGCCTGCTCGGGCTGCGGGCCGCGGTGACCTCGGTGGGCGGCGAGTTCGAGGCGGGCCCGCACGGGAAGGGCTTCCGTGTCCGGGCGCACGTCCCCGAGCAGCAGACCGCAGTCGGCCCGGTGCGTCCCGCCCGTGCGCCGTTCACCTACGCCCGCCGGCGCGTCGCCGTCGGCCTCGGCACCGCGGCGAGCGCGGGCGTCGTCCTGGTCGGGGCGGCCTTCGGCTGGTACGCGTACACGGAGAAGCACTCGGTGCTCGAACCCACCGTGTACGCGAAACTGCGCCTCGGCGCCCCGGCGGCCGATGTCGAGCGCGTGCTGCCCGGGCGGGACGTGAACGACCCGCCCGCGGAGCGGGCGCCGGCACCGGCGCCGGAGGGCGCCGACTGCCGCTATTACCGCGCGAGCGGCGAACTCTTCGTCTCCGTCGACCACTTCAGACTGTGTTTCGGCGCCGGGCGACTGGTCGCCAAGGACGTGGTCCCGGGCCTCGGCCTGTCCGGCGAAGGCCGCGAGGAGTACGAGGAGTTCGCACGATGAGCGGGGTGAGCAGGACGAGCGGGACGAGCACGGCGATCCGCGTGCTGCTGGCCGACGACGAGGCCATGGTCCGGGCCGGCGTACGCGCCATCCTGGACAGCAGCGGTGACACGGAGGTCGTCGCCGAGGCGGGCGACGGCCGCGAGGCGGTCGAGCTGGCCCGCGCCCACCGACCGGACGTGGCCCTGCTCGACATCCGCATGCCGCGCCTCGATGGCCTCACGGCGGTGGAGGAGATCGTACGGACCGTGCCCGGCACGGCCGTCGCGATGCTCACCACCTTCTCCGAGGGCGCCTACGTGACCCGTGCCCTCGGCGGCGGCGCCACCGGCTTCCTGCTGAAGTCCGGGGACCCCTACGAACTGATCGCCGGTGTACGGGCGGTGGCGGCCGGTGCCGCGTTCCTGTCGCCCAAGGTGGCCCGGTACGTCATCGACCAGGGCCTCGGCGGCGGCCGGCTCACCCGTGAGGCACAGGCACGCGCGCGGGTGGCCGTGCTGAGCCCCCGTGAACGCGAGGTGCTCGGCCTGGTCGGCGCCGGCCTGTCCAACCCGGAGATCGCCGCCCGGCTGCACCTCGTCGAGGGCACGGTGAAGGCGTACGTGAGCGCGATCCTGGACCGGCTGGGCGTACGCAACCGGGTGCAGGCGGCGATCGTGGCATACGAGGCGGGGCTCGTGGAGGCGTGACGGCCCAAGCGGCGCGGCGTGGGGGCGCGTCCCGGCCGGGTGATGCACGCTTGCGACCCGGCTCAGCGCCGCGCGTGCGAGCCGTACGACGTGACGGGCGCCGTGCCCGGCCCCGTGAACCACCGCACGGCGGGCGCCGTGGAAGTGCGCATCGCCTCGGTCAGCCGCGTCGCCGGGCCCGTGCCCAGCCGTACGGCCACGAGGACGACGAGCGTGCCCAGCCCCAGCCCCGCGACGACGTCGTGCGGATAGTGCACGCCGACGAAGACCCGGGAGAAGGCCATGAGCAGGGCGAGCGGGGCCGTCAGCCACAGGAGCGCGCGCCGGACCAGGGCCAGGGCGACCGCCGAGGCGCCCGCGATCGTGGCGTGGTTGGACGGGAAGGACCAGTCGCCGTGCGGCGGACATGCGGCGAGGGACGCGGCCGCACCGGCGACCGCCCGGCACGGACGCTCCTCCGAGACCACGGACTTGAGCACCTCGCTGCACACGTACGCCACGGCCGTGGCCACAGGCGCAAGGGCCGCGATCGCGAACGCGTGGGGGGTGCCGCGGCGGGCACGCCACCAGGCGGTGGCGAACAGCGCGACGAAGACCAGCAGTCCGGCCTCCGTCCCTGTCGCGGCCCCGTGCTGTACCCACATCGGGGTGTCGTGGGCGAAGTCGGTGATGTCGCGGTAGAGCGCGCTGTCCTCGAAGGTCATGGTCACAGACGGTAGGCGACGGGCCGATACCGTCACACCCAGCGATCGTCGGGTGTCGTACCTGTCGATAGACAGGGGTGGGGTGATTGTTTCCGGGATGATGATCCGGAAAAGTTGTGGTCCCGAGCGGCGGGTGGGACAGGCGAACGCGCCGATCTCTCGTAAGGTTTGCGCCGTGGGATCTCTGCGCAATCCGGTCGGGCCGCTTCCCTCCTCCATCTACTGGCGTCGGAGGGTCGTACTGGTGTCTGTGGTCGCCCTGTTGGCGCTGCTGACCACCTGGATCGTGACCATGGGCGGCGGAGGCGGCAAGGACGGCGACAACGACGCCAACGGCAAGAATCCCGCGCCCTCCATCACGCCCGGCCCGTCGAGTTCGGGTCCGGCCATCAGCCAAGCGCCCGGCGGACGGGACGAGTCGGGCGACGAGGGCTCCGGTGGCTCGTCATCCGGTTCCGGTGGCGGTTCCGGGGGTGGTTCCGGCGACGGCTCGGGTGATGGCTCCGGGGACGGTTCCGGAGCGGGCTCCGGCGGCGGTTCCGGCTCCGGCGGGTCCGCCGGGTCGGGCGGCGCCGGTGGCGGTACCGCGGGGGGCGGCGTCGGCGTGGGCGACACGCTGCCGGCCGGTTCCACGCTGCCCAACTGCACCGCCGGCGTGGTCAAGTTCAGCCTGCGCAGCCGGCACAACACCTACGACCCCGAGCAGACGCCCACGTTCCTGCTGACCGCGCGGAACGTCTCCGGCAGCGACTGCAAGATCGATCTCGGTCCGAAGAACGCGGTGTTCACGATCACCCCGGCGAGCTCCGACGACGAGTACTGGTCCTCCAAGGACTGCCCCAAGGCCGAAGCGCACCAGCTGTACCGGGTGCCCGCGGGCAGCGGCATCACCTACACCGTGAGCTGGGACCGCAAGCCGAGCGCCCCCGAGTGCGCCACGCCTCCGGCGGGCTCGGCCGGGACGGGCACGTACCTGGTGGAAGCGAAGGCTCCGGGCTTCTCGAAGGTGCAGACGTCGTTCGTGCTGTCGGCCGACTGACAGGACCGCCGCACCGGAACGGTCCGCCTCGGCAGGGCGTGGTCGTCCGGCGGTCCTGACGTGCCCGAGGCGATGCGGCTGTAGGGGCGGGACGTTCTGGCCGGGACGGCTCCGGCCGGGATGGTTCTGCTGACCGAGCGCCCCGCCTACGCGGGTCCCGCCCGGGCCATCCCCGCACAGCCCTGTGAATCCCCTCGGCGACACCGAGGGGAAAGGGCCGCTCAGGAAAGGGCCGTACCCAGAACGGGCCGCCCAGGAAAGGGCCGTACCCAGAACGGGCCGCCCAGGAAAGGCCGCCCCGCACCCACCCCGGGGGACGGGCAGGTGCGGGGCGGGGATTCGGGAGGGGTCAGGCGTCCCGGCGCCTGGACACCGCGTACCCGGCCGTCACGGCCGCCGCGGCCCAGGCGCCGAGTACCGCCATGCCGGTCCACGCGTTGAGGACCGTGTCGTCCGGCTGGTCCCGGTAGAGGATGAGTCCGCCGGCGACATCGGGCAGGAACTGCGCCACGTCCCGTACCCCGGGGAGGTTGGTCAGGATCGTCGAGATCATGAAGAACAGCGGGACCAGGATGCCCATGGTCAGCGCGGAGCTGCGCAGGACGGAGGCGAGCCCCATGGCGAACACGCAGAGCAGCGTGGTGTAGAGCACCGCCCCCACCAGGGACCGCAGCACCCCGTCGTCGAGGAGCGAGACGCTCTGCGGATCGCCCATCGCCAGTTGGGTGGCGAAGAAGCCGACGGTCACGACGACGGTGGAGACCACCAGGGCGGTCACGGTGCCGGTGAGCAGTTTTGCCCCGTAGAACACGCCGCGCCGCGGCACCGCGGCGAGGGACGTGCGGATCGTTCCCGTGGAGTACTCGCTGGTCACGATGAGCACGCCGAACACCACGAGCGCGATCAGCCCGAGCCGCAGCCCGCTGAAGCCGGCGGCCACGGGGTCGAAGGTGCTGAGGGCCTCGGAGTCCCGGGAGTCGTAGGAACTGCGCAGGTAGTACCCGGTCAGGAGGGCGACCGCCAGGGTCGCCAGGAAGTAGAGGGCGAGGCTCCACGTCGTGGCCCGGACGGTGCGGATCTTGGTCCATTCGAACGCCATCGCGCTGCTGATCGCGGTCATCGTCGTCACGCCCCCTGTCCGGCCCGGTACTCGACGGCATCGCTGGTGAGCTGCATGAACGCTTCCTCCAGGGAGGCCACCTGAGGGCTGATCTCGTACACGGTCACCTGCTGCTCGGCCACCAGGGCACCGAGCGTCTCCTGTGTCGTCCCGGTGGCCTCGATCGACCCGTCCAGCCCGGTGGTGGCGGGGATGCCCGCCGCGGCGAGCACGTCGAGCAGCCGCTCAGGCTGCGGCGTGCGGATCCGGATGTACGAGCGGGAGTTGCGGTCGATGAACTCCGCCACGGACGTGTCGGCCAGGAGCCGTCCCCGTCCGATCACGATCAAGTGCTCGGCGGTCAGCGCCATCTCGCTCATCAGATGGCTGGAGACGAACACCGTGCGGCCTTCGGCGGCCAGCTTCTTCATCAACTCGCGGATCCAGAGGATCCCTTCGGGGTCGAGGCCGTTGACCGGCTCGTCGAAGAGCAGCACCGCGGGGTCGCCGAGCAGTGCGGCGGCGATGCCGACCCGCTGGGCCATGCCGAGCGAGAGCCCCTTGGCGCGCTTGTCCGCCACCGCGCCGAGCCCCACGATCTCCAGGACCTCGGCGACCCGCCGGTCCGGGATGCGGTTGCTGCGGGCCAGGCCCAGCAGATGGCCGTGCACGGTCCGGCCGCCGTGCAGGGCCTTGGCGTCCAGCAGCGCACCCACGGTGCACAGCGGGCGGGGCAGGTCCTCGTACCGTCTGCCCTCGATGAGGACCTGCCCGGCGGTGGGCCGGTCCAGGCCGATCATGGCCCGCATGGTGGTGGATTTGCCGGCTCCGTTGGGGCCGAGGAAACCCGTCACCCGGCCGGGTTCGACTCGGAAGGAGAGCCCGTCGACGGCGAGTGTGGTGCCGTAGCGTTTGGTCAGTTCCTGTACTTCGATCATGCCGTTTCCCCCTGGTGCGGTCCTCGCCCGCGCAGCGCGCGGGCGGGCATGACGCCCCCGGTCGATGGTGCTGTGTCGGTCTGGTCGTCCTAGTCGTCGTGGTCGAGCGGGTGTTCCGCCGCTGTGCGGGCCACCGCGGCGATGCGTTCCAGGGCGGTGGCGTGCCGCCGGAAGGCCTCCCGTCCGTGCGGTGTCAGCCGCACGTGGGTACGGCGGGGCCGGCCCTGCGTCTTGCGCACGGCGACGTACCCCTCTGCCGCCAGTGCGGAGACCTGCTTGGACAGCGCCGAGTCGCTGGTCTCGATCGCGTCGCGCAGGAAGCCGAACTCCACCCAGGAAGCGGGTGCGAGGAGCGAGACGATCGCCAGCCGCGCGGGAACGTGCAGGAACTCGTCGAAGTCCGCATCCATCAGCCGCGCCGGCCTTCCCGGCGCACCAGTGCCTCGAACGCGGTCCGCGCCCATGCCGCGCCGGGCAGGCTGACGAGCGCCAGCACGGCTCCGGTGAGGGTGTGCGGGACTGGTGTGCCGAGGGCCTCGGCGGCGGCGGAGAGGCCCGCGAAGGCCCCGACGAGGATCCCCGCCACGGCCAGCGCGAACAACTGCTCCACGGCGGACGGCCGCCTGCGCACCGCGGAACGCCGCCGGTGGAGCACGAACTGCCAGGCCACCAGGGCGGCCAGCGGCAGGATCATCGCGCCGTTCCACGGTGTGGGCAGGTCGAACGAGGCGCAGACCAGGAAGATCATCAGCGCCGTGATGAGCACGTACGGCCGGGAGAAGCCCTGACGGGCGTAGGCGTCGCGGGTCTGGTTCTGCCGGCGGTGGATGTCGTCGAGTGCGGCCTGGGCGTCGTCGGAGGTCATGCTGGGCCCCTCGGTCGTCTTACTTTCCTGAGAGGAAAGTAGCAGCTACTTTCCTCAAAGGAAAGTAGCTACTGGTGATTTAAGTCACAGCAGCCATGTTCGGACTTGCGTGTGCGATCTCGAACAAAGAATGTGGGGGCGTTCCGGTTGACCGCCGGAAGGGGCCACACCGGAAGAGCGCACCCACATCCTGAGTGCCGTGATTCCAGGCACAACTGACATAACGGGGGACTCGCCATGCGCATATTCATGCGTCGTATTGATGCGCAGAGACGGAGATTTGCGGCCGCAAGGCGCGGCCGACACCACCCCGCACCGTGACGGGGGGCGGGGGAATGCTCTTCAGGATTCTCGGCCCGCTCCGCGTCCAGGGGGAGTCGGAGCCGTTCTCACCCGTCCGGCGTGCGATCCTCACCGCCCTGTTGCTGAAGGCCGGGCAGCCCATGGGGAACGCGCAACTGGCCGAACTGCTGTGGGACGAGCCGCCGGTCTCCGCCGTGGCGAACATCCGCAGCCACATCACCGGTCTGCGCCGCGACCTCGACCGTGCCGTGCCCGGACTCAGCGGCAGGGTCCGGACCCATCGCGGCAACCAGAGCGGCTACATGCTCGATGCCGCCCCGGAGGAGGTCGATCTGCCGACCTTCCTGCGGGACTCACGGCACGGCCGGAACCTGCTGGCGCGAGGTGAGGCGGACCGCGCCATCGACACACTGGAAGAAGCCGTGGCCCTCTGGCGCGGCCCGTTCGGACAGGACCTGCCGGCGACCCGGTGGTTCGACGCCCACACCGCGGGCCTCAACAAGGCCCGGCTGGACGCCTACCAGGACCTGTTCACCGCCCTGGTCCTCGCGGGCCGCACCGAGATGCTGTCGTACCGGATCGAGAGCCTTGTCGCGGAGGCCCCCTACCAGCAGCGCCTGTGGCTGCTGCTGGTAGGGGTGCACTGTATCGAGGGCAACGCCGCCGACGCGCTGACCGTCATCAAACGCTGCGAGAAGGTGTTCGTCGACGGCCTCGGCCTCGACCTCCCGCCGGACGTCGAGGCGATGCGGGCCGCCGCGCTGAGTTGGGACCGGGAACAGGCACTGCGCCTGATCGCCGCCCGTACCGCCCTGCTCTCCCCCAGCCCCGGCTGAGGGGTACCCGCACTGCGCCCGCCCGGGTCGCGCGGCCTGGCACCGCACCTCGCCGCGTTGCCGAGAAGCCCTCGTAGTGGAGCTACGAGGGCTCCGCAGCGCCTCGCGATCCATGGCACCGGACCACGGCGCACCGGACCACGGCGACCTCATCGGACGCTCACAGCGCAAGGACCCTCAGGAGGAGCCCGGCAGTGATTCCAGGATGCGCAGAAGATCCCGGGCGGCGGTCTGCGGGCCGTGCACCAGGCCGACCCCGGTGGCGTTGAGGACCACCTCGTCGACACCGGCGGCCCGGTACGCGGCCAGCCGCTCGTGAATCTCCTCCGCGCTCCCGTACAGGAACACGCCGCCGTCGACCAGCCGCGTCGCGTCGTCCTGCTCGCCGCGCACCTCGATACCCGAGCGCCGCAGGGTGTCCTGGTAGTGGGGCAGTTGGAGATGCGAACCGCAGGCCGCGCCGGCCAGGTCGGCGACCTGGCGGTCCGGCCCGGACAAGGCGACGGGCACGATGGCCGTGACCTTCAGCGGCTCGGGCAGCGCGCGCTCGGCGGCCCGGGCCGCGGGGATCAGGGTCGAGCCCAGGTACTCCGCCGACCCCATCCAGGTGATCGCCCTGTCGGCGACCTCACCGGCCAGGGTCGCCATCCTCTCCCGCAGCACGCCGAGGCCCACGGACACCGGCGGTGCGGGAGCCTTGATCAGGCTCGCCGACACCGAGTGGTACTCGCCCGCGAGGTCGACCTGTTCCCCGCTCACCAGACGGCGCACGATCGAGACGTACTCCCGCGAGGCACGCAGCGGACTCGCGTACGGCCTGCCCAGCAGACCCTGCTGGAGCGACACCGAGCCGGGCCCGAACCCGGCGACCACCGGGTGCCCGGTGGCCAGAGCGACCGAGCGGGCCTCCACGGCGGCCTGAAAGGGCGAGCGGAACGGCATCAGCGACACCCCGAACCCCATCGGGACCCGTATGCCGATCCCGGCGAGCCAACTGGCCAGATGGTGGGACTCCAGGACCATGCCCTGGCCCTGCCACAGCCGCTCCGCCGCCGTCCAGCGGACCAGGTTCGCGAACGGCACCACCTGTTCGGGCCGGTTCGGCCCGAACGGCAGCAGGATCGAGTACCGCACTAGTGCCCCCGCTCGCGGCCGCTCCGGACGTACAGGACGACCGAGGCGATCGTGCCCACCACGACGGCGAAGACGGCACCGCCGTAGTTCTCCTGGGTGATGGCGACGGCGGCGATGATGACACCGATGACCAGCGCGAAGCCGGCGCCTGCCTTGTTCTTGCTCATGACGGTTCTCCTGTAGCTGTCCGCGAACGGACGTCGTGGGGGGAGGTGGTGTGCGGGGCCGGACCCATCAGCGCGACCGGGACGGCCGGGCCGCCCGTGCCCGAAGCGACGGCGTGCAGCAGCACCTCGGTGTCACCGACGCCGGCCCAGCCGAACATATAGCCGAGCAGGGAGGTCCTGCCCACGGCTGAGGTGTGGAACCCTCGGGATCGCGCCACGGCCGTCACCCGCTCCTGGTACTCGATGGCCCGGTCCAGCAGCCGGTCGTCGCCCAGCAGCCGGCCCGCCGCGACGAGCGACTGGACCACTCCGCTGCTGCCGTGACAGACCGACAGGTCCACCGGCCCGTCCTCGGGGAGCCGGGTCGCCCGGTCCGCCAGACGGTCCAGTCGGCCGCCCGACAGCAGCTCCTGCCGCCCGGCCGAGACCAGGATCTCGGCGGCGGTCAGCAGCAGCCCGGCGGCTCCGTTGCACCAGCCCGGCACCGGTGGTTCGTCTCCCTCGGCCAGCCGCCCGGCCAGCCAGTCCGCAGACCGGCGCGCCGGTTCGGTGTCACCCAGGACCCGGCCGGCACGCGAGGCGGCCCAGCGCAGGCCGAGGTCGCCGTGCGCCACGTCGTACCAGTGAAAGCCCGTGAGCGGGCGTCCGGCCTGGGCGAGTGTCAACTGCCGCAACCGGTCCAGCCGTTCGGCACCGACGAGCGGGGCCTCGCCGGACTCCAGCCGGGACAGCAGCAGCATCAGCAGACCGGCCGGTCCGTTGGCCAGATCGGCGTCCAAGGTGCCTACCGCGGCTCGCTCGTCGATCTTGTCCAGAACCTGTTCCAGCCAGTGCCGGTCCACCCCGTTCGGGCGGGCCAGGAGCAGCGAGGCGGCACCGGTGAAGACACCCTCCGGCACCTCGAGCAGCAGGGCGCCGTACTCCGCGAGCAGTGCGTCGAACCCGCGGTCGGCGGCGCGGTGCGCGTCCCGCAGGCCCGGGTCGTGGTGGGCCGCGTTCGCCAGGAAGGCGACGATGCCCCCGGTGTCGTGGAAGGAGATGAAGTTGCCCGGCGTGACGGTGGGCGCACTGCGGTCCGGCCCGATCCCGCACACCCAGCCGGTCTGCGGGCCGTCCGGGCCGTCGTACGACACCCCGACGGAGGCGATGGTGCGGGCGATCCGCGTCCACCGCTCCCGGGGCGTGCCACCGTCCAGAGCGCCGGCGAACACGCTGTGCCGGCACAGGCCGCCCGGCCGGTCCCCGGCGGCGATCTCGCCGAAGCACTCCTCCAGCAGGAAACGATGGAACGCGTCGCTGCGGCGCGCGTTCACCTCGAGTCCGCAGCGCGCGAAGTCCAGCGGCGAGGTCCTGTGCACGCCCGGGAACCGGCTCCCCGGCGTGGCCAGTTCGGTGGAGCCGCCGCGCGCGACGAAGTACGGCACGTTTCCGGTGTGCAGACCGGCCCGCTCCTGCTCGCCGACGTAGGCCGCCGCCTCGGGCGTCAGGTAGTCGGGGTACTTGCCGAGCAGCCGGAAGATCCGTTCGGCCTCCTCGGGGCGGCCCAGGTAGTCCGGGTGCGTGGCGGCGTCCAGGAAGCGGCTGTAGACCATGGTCGACCGGATCAGGACGCGCACCGGCATGTCCGGGTAGGTGTCCAGGACCTTGGCCAGACGCTCGTCCCGGACGGCGGCCAGGGCGTCGGTGCAGCCCTCCAGGATGTCCGCGAAGTGGTCGACGGGGGACAGGGCGGTGCCGTCGAGACGCGGCACGTTGTTCTTGTGCCGGTAGGTGACGTTCTCCCACACGATGCGGATGCCGTCCGTACCGGTGTCCCGGATCACCGGCCGGCGCATCTTCGACGTCTGCTCGCCCTCGACACCGACACCCGCCATGTTCAGGTCGATCGGCGAGTTGGGGTTGGCCATCGGCACGAGCATCGTGGAGACCACGGAGAGCTTCAGCTGGTTGATCAGCAGGTGTGGCAGCGAGTCGTTGTCCACACCGGCGTTGGGCCGGACCATGGTCTCGGTGTCGATCACGCAAGGGTGCTCGCCGGCCGCCAGCAGGTTCTCCTCGTGCAGATCGGACGCGCCGATCGCGCCCAGGAGCGCGCACAGGGCACCGAACCGGTAGAAGTAGCGGGCCGGTTGCTCCGGGTCGTCCATCGGGCCCGGCGTGACGAACTGCTGCCAGCCGTGCGAGCCGACCGTGACCGAATCCGGCACGCAGCCGCGCAGCGAGTGCTTCAGATGCGGGTCCGCCGCCGCGTACAGATCGCGCACGAACGCGTCGGAGACCAGCGGCCGCGGCTTGAACACGATCCTGCTGCCATCCGCGAGACGTACGCCGACGACCTGCCGGTTGTCGTTGTGCAGATCCGCGCCGGTGGCGAAGAGCTCCGCCACGGTCGCCTCGGCGGACGGCAACAGCCCGGCGGCGAACAGCGTGGCGCGGTCGCGGGCATAGGCGGCGAACAGGTCGGCGTAGGCGTCGAGCGAGTTGCGCAGGACCGTCTCCAGGCGCTCCCGGAGCACCGGGTACCCGTCGAGGATCCCGCGGCCGGCCGCGTCCCGCAGGTGCTGCCGGAACTGCTGGAGGGCCTCGTCGCCTTCGGTGGTCATGGGCAGTCCGCGCTGCTCGCGGAACGTGTGGAACTCGCCGATGAGCATGCGGAAAGCGTGCCCCTCGACGGTTCCGACGAGGTCCTCCCACACCTGGTCCAGGAGCGGATCGACATGCTCCGGCGCGGCGGTGGCGGCGACCAGGTCACCGAGCCGGTCACGCACGCGGTCGCGGGGAATCAGCTCCGTGTAGAAGGGGAGGAACGCGGGGATGGTCACGTCCGGTCCGGTCATGCTCGCTCGCCTCCGAGGAGTGCCTCCACGGGTTCCCCCGTGAGCTGGTGTGCGGGCCCGTCCGCGTAGAGGTCCGCGTAGACCGCGCGAGCGGCCAGCAGCTCCTCGTGCGTGCCCTGCTCGACCACGCGCCCGCCGTCGAACACGTAGATGCGGTCGGCCGACCTGATGGTGGCCAGCCGGTGGGCGATGATCACCTGGGTGGCGCCGATGTCCTGGATGATCTCCGTGACGCGCCGCTCGTTCACGGTGTCGAGGGAGGCCGTCGCCTCGTCCATCACCAGGATCCGGGGCCGCTGCAACAGCGCCCGGACGATCGCGAGGCGCTGGCGTTGCCCGCCGGAGAAGTTGGCGCCCATCTCCGACACCAGCGTCTTCAGGCCCATCGGCAGCTCCTCCAGGAAGTCGAGGATGCCGACGCTGTCGCAGTAGGCGCGCACCTGCTCCAGCGAGATGTCCTGGCCCAGTGTCAGGTTCTCCAGGATCGTGCGGTTGTGCAGGTGCACCTCCTGCGGGATGTAGCCGATGGCCCGCCGCAGCGCGTCACGGTCGTACTCGGCCATGGGCCGACCGCCGAACCGCACGGTCCCCTCGGTGGGTTCGTACAGCCCGCAGATGATCCGGCCGAGGGTGCTCTTGCCCGACCCCGACGGGCCGACCAGGGCGACCCTGGAGCCCGGCGCGATGTCCAGCGAGACGTCGTGCAGCACCGGATCGCTGTGCTTGGTGTACCGGAAACCGACGCCCTCCACGCGGATCGACGTCGAGCCGAGCTCCGTACGGCTGCCGCCGCGCGGCTCGGACGGCGCGTCGGTGATGTCGTGCAGCCGCGCGAGGTACCGGGACGCCTCGTTGAACTCGGTGTACGTCTGGAACACCGAGGTCGCCAGCGCGAAGTACGTCGCGGACACCGCCTGTACCGCGATCGCGGCACCCAGCGAGATCTGTCCGTGATTGACGAAGTACAGGCTGGCCAGCAGCAGCACCATCGGACCGAACATCTGGGTGGTCGTCGTCAGCCCGGAGATACGGCCCTGCTGGAGCCGCATCCGCGCCTTCATCGCGTCCAGGGACTGGCCGTACGTGGTGCTCCAGCCCTCGATGAACTGGTCGGCGTAGCCGCCCATCTTGATGGTGGGGATCGACACGATCGCGTCCAGCTGCGTGGACTGACTCTTCGACAGATGCGCGATCTCGGCGTCCACGGCCTCCAGCACCCGCACTCGGGTGACGACGAGATAGGCCGCGTTCAGCAGGAACAGCCCGGACGCGATGAGACCCAGCCGCCACTCGGTGACGAAGAGGTAGACCGTGACGCAGGCCAGCGTGCCGACGTCGAGAATGCCCTGCGCGACGCGGGACGACAGCAGGTCCCGGATCGAGTTCACGCTGTTGAGGCGGAACAGGAGCTCACCGGGTTGCCGGGTGGTGAAGAACCGGTATGGCAGGGCCAGCAGCTTGCGGAAGGTGTGGGTCATCAGATGGCGGCCGAGCAGGGCGACCAGCGACGACAGCACGGCGACCCGCACCAGGTGCAGCGCGAACCAGCCCACGGCCACGGCCAGAACCATCCCGATGACCTGCGAGAGATCGGCCAGTCCGGACCAGCGCGCGGTGCGGTCCACGGACCACTCGGTGAGCATCGGGATGCCGAGCACGGCCCCGTAGCCGCTGAGCGACAGCAGCGCCACCATGGCGATCCGCTTCCGGGCCCCCTCGGCGAACAGCGGGATGCCACGCCACTCGGCCAGGGGCTTGCCGCGGGTCCTGTCGAAGTCCGGGCCCGGCTCGGCGGCCAGCGCGATGTCGCTGAAGCCGGCCTCCAGCTCGTCCCGCTTGATCCGCCGGCGACCGACCGCCGGGTCCATGACGACCGCGGTGGTGCCGTCGAACTTCTCCAGGACGACGAAGTGGTAGTCCTCCCAGTAGAGGATCACCGGCGAGGTGAACTTCGCCAGCGCGGAGACGTCCTTGATCCGATACGCCTTGACGTCCATGCCGCGCGAGGCGAGGAACTGGGCGAGCTGCTGTGCGGACAGGCCGTCGCGGCCGGCGTCCATCGCCTCGCGGGCGGTGGAGAGTTCCTCGGCGCGCCCGTGGTAGCGCAGCAGGGCGACGCACGAGCACAGGCCGCACTCGGTCTGTGTGACCTGGGTGACGGTGGGGACACGGCGTGCCATGCTCATCGTTCCTCGGCGGTGAGGGTGACGGGACAGACTCGGACGGCCGGGTCGAGCCGGTTGACCAGGTGCAGCACGATCCCGGAGGTTCCGACCATGAGGCTGTTGGTGTGCGCGTAGCGGCTGCGGGAGTCGTTCGTCTTGCGGAGGAAGACGTCCGGTTGCAGCCACCGCCGCTCGATCGCCTCCAGTTCGGTCCGCAGTCCCGTGCCGGCGTCACCCGCGGCCCGGGCGAGGGCCGTCAGGGCGGCGTGGTTGCCCAGGTCGCCGTGGCACCAGGTGAAGTTGCGGCCGAAGCCGTGGCTCAGGGTGTTGGCGATCGCCCGGTCCCGCAGGGCCGCGGCCCCGTCGTCGCCGGAGACCGAGTGGTAGGCGGCCAGACCGAGGGCGATGCCGGTCGCCCCGTGGCACCAGCCGGTGGAGAAGGACCGCGGGCCGGTGGTGTTGGAGTACCAGTTGCCCTCGTCGGCGTCGTAGAAGGTGTGCAGCCGCTCCGCCAGTCGCGTCAGGACGGGTTCCACCTCCCGGCGCCGGTCGGCGGACAGCTCGGGCAGGGCCCGGCACAGGGCGTGCAGCACACCGCTGACGCCGTGCGCGAAGCCCGACTGGGACAGCACGTTCCGGCCGCCGGGGCTGTCGGAGCGCAGCCCGTCCACGAGCAGGGTGGTCAGCAGGTCGGCGGCCGGGGCCGCGTGCGGACCGCCGATCGCCGTCACGCACGACAGCACACCGGCGAGCCCACCGATGACGTCCAGCGGCAGCTCACCGGGCGGCTGCTCGCGTATCTGCTCCAGCACCAGCGGCAGGGCCTCGCGGGCGGCGCGCGTCCAGTCGTCCTGGCCGAGGATGCGGCCCGCCGTGGACAGGCCGAACAGGATGCCGGCCATGCCGGTGTAGCCGCCGTAGCCGGCTTGCCGGACGCTGCGGGTCTCGTAGCGGTGGCCGGCGAGGATGTCCGCCGTGGTCGAGAAGATCTGGGTGGCCAGGTCCCGGTAGGCGGGGCGCTCCAGCAGCCGCCCAGCGGCGGCGAGTGCCAGGGCCGGCCCGGTCCGGCCGGTGTACAGGTCGTAGCCGAGCACACCCGGGGGCCAGGGCCGGTCGGCCTCGGCGGACGCGAGCGGGCCGATCCAGGTGCGAGGGAGGTGGGCGAAGCGGTCGGGGCGGGAGGTGGTGACCAGGTGGTCACACAGGGTGGTGACGAGGTCGGTCAGCGCGCCCTCGGACCGGCCGGGAGCCCCGGCGGGGGCCGGCACGGCCGTGCCGCCGGCTGCCTCGCGCGCTGGTGTGAGGTGGTTGTCGGGGAAGCGGGAGGCGAACGCCGAGTGCAGCAATCGCAGTTGCTCGCCGAGTTCGAACTCGGTCAGCTGTGAGCTCTTCGTCAGGGCCTGCTCCAGCGGCGACTGCGCGAAGGACGCGCCGACCTCGGTGCCCTCGCCGTCGGTCAGGGCGGTGCCGGTCGCGGCGACCGTGAAGTACGGGACGTCCCGCTCGGCCAGCTGCCGCAGTTCGGAGCGGACGATGTGCCGGTCCGAGGTCTTGCTCGCGATCGCGATGCGCTTCAGCAGCGCCAGGTAGGGACCGGTGGAGTCGAGGGCGTGCGGGCTCGACACCATCCGCAGCGTCTGGGAGTACAGCACGGTCGGGTTGTGCACGTAACGGACGCGGATCCCCGCGGCGGCCTTGCACAGCAGGGACGTCCAGCTGTCCGGGGCGGCCATGACGGCACGGAAGACCCTGCTGAAGCCGTCGGCCATGCGCCGGCCGAGCTCATGCGTCTCGTCCTCGGTCAGGGTGCCCACGACGGTGTGCCGCTCCTCGACCGGCGCCGACCGGAAGGCGAGACGCACGCGGTCGGTGAACGGGGCGTCGAACTGCATCGACTTGAAGGGCGAGGAGCCACGCCCCTTGTCTCCGAGGAAGCCGAGGTCGACGTGGCCGCCGTCCGCGCCCTTCCCGGCCATGACCAGCGGAAGGATGCCGATGCCGTAGATCGACTGGCCGATGGCGGCATACGCGTTGCCGGGCGCCTCCGGAGTCGGGCCGGTGTGGATCCGCTCCGGGTGCAGGATCGTCTCCAGGTCGATGGGGAGCGGGCCCCGCCGGGTCGGCAGGATGTTCTCGAAGTGCATGTCCCGCGCGTTGAGCAGGTACAGCACCGCCGCGAGCTCTCCGCTGTCGTACATGAACTGCGCGGACATGTCGGACACGTCCTGGGAGTCGACGAACTCGACGTAGCCGTAGCGGTCCCGTTCGAGCACGGTCGCCCAGGCGAGCCGCGTGTCCAGCCGCTGGTTGAGCTCCTGGGCGATGGTCGTGTACGCGGCCTCGCAGGAGACGTCACGGGGCTTGTACACCAGCCGCTTGCCGGACCGGAAGGTGAGGACGGACACGGTCCGGCCGTGGTTGTGGGTGTCGCCCTCGGACGACCCGAAGGACACCAGCGGATCGGCGGCGTCGATGCCGAACGTCTCCGCGAGGGCGGCACGGTCGGCCGTGAGGCGGGTGCACAGCTCACGGATGGCGGTGGCCTCGTTGCCGAGGACGACGCGCGTGACGTCCCGCAGCACGGGGAAGGACAGGCCGCTCACGGCCTCGAAGGAGGCCCGGCACGACTCCCGTACGAAGTGCTGGTAGCGCTCCTCGGGCGTGGAGCCTCGCAGCACGCCCTGCTCCCGGGCGTGGTTGACGGCCGCCACCAGAGGGCGGGTGTGTATGTCGCGCAGCCGGGCCTCGGCCCGGTCGAGCAACTGGACGAGCAGCGCGTCCGGGTCGTCGAACTCCCCGGCGAAGGGACCCAGCGGGTCGGTGTCCGCGAGCGGGGCGGCGAGCGACCTGACGACGCGCTGGAACGGATACCGCTCCGGGCTGTTCAGCCACTCCGTCACCGAGGGGCGGTCGACCGCGGCCCGTGAGGGGGCGTTCGCGGTGTCCGCGGGCCGGCTCCGGAGAACGGCGAGGACCTCGTCGTCGAACTGCGCCAGTGGCGTGATGGTTTCTTCGACTTCGGCGCTGTCGAACTCTGGGTAATAATGGGCTGGAGTTGTCACGTTCTTGCCGCTCCATCTGTGCGCGTTATCGAGAAAACATCACAGGAGGGCGGAATGGGAATCAGAGAACCGGTCCCCACTCCGCCTCACCGTGCTACGCGCTCACCGACCGGGGTGAGCCCGAATTCAGCACTTGCTGGTGCACTTGGTGGTCGGGCACGCGGCGGCCGACACCAGGGTCACGGTGGCGATGCACCACGGGCCGGTGCCGCCGTGGGTGTCCGCCTCGCTCAGCTCGATGAGCTCGGCCTCGTCGTAGCCGCCGAGCAGGTCGGCCTTCTTGTCCTGCATGATGTTCTCCTTCTTGGTGACGTGAGTCAGCTGCAGTTGGGCTGGCATTCCTTGGTGAGGGTGCACCAGCCACCGTTGTTGCCGAGGCTGTCGGAGAGCGAGAAGGTGTTCGTGGTGCACGCGCCGTACGCGACACCGTCGAAGTCCTGCTCCGCGATCTCCTCGAGCAGAGAGATGTCTCCCTGGTACATGAGGTCCTCCTAGATAGGGAATTCGGAACACCGGCCCCTCGCGGCCGGCGGCCCGTAACTCATCCTGGAGGACGGGCGTTCGCTGGGAATGGCGGAGTGACTACTTCCGGAATGCTCGCGAGATGGCTGAAGAGTGTGCGCCGGACACCTTTGGAATGCGGCGCGCGGGAGTTCTGCGTACAGCGCGCGCATACGCCCCGCACAGGGAGATGAAACGCCTGGCCGCAGAGGACGTGGAGCGCGATCAGCGGCGCGTCTCCCTCCAGGGTGCGCGGGCGACGGCCCCGCGATCGGTGCCCAGTCGCGCGGCCACAGCGGTGTCCCCGACGCCGGAGCATCTGCCGGGCAGCGCCCGGGCTCCGCCACTCATACGCCTGAGGGCGGTACCCGTGACCGGGTACCGCCCTCGGCTCTTCCAGGCGCAGGGTCGCCTCAGACGTACCGCTCCAGGATCGACGACTCCGCCAGCCGCGACAGCCCCTCGCGGACGCTGCGCGCCCGTGCCTCGCCGACGCCGTCCACCGTCTGCAGGTCGTCGACGCTCGCGGCGAGCAGCTTCTGGAGGCCGCCGAAGTGCTCGACCAGGCGGTCGATGATCGCGCCGGGGAGCCGGGGCACCTTGGCGAGCAGGCGGAAGCCGCGCGGCGACACCGCCGAGTCCAGCGTCTCGGGCGCGCCGGTGTAGCCCAACGCCCGGGCCACCGTGGACAGTTCGAGAAGCTCGGCGTGGGTGAGGGCGTCCAGCTCGGCCAGCGCCTCGTCGACCGTGCGGGAGCGCTTGGCGGTGGGCTCGGGGACGTAGTCCCGCACGACCAGCTCGCGCTCGGGCTCCACACCGGCGATCAGCTCGTCGAGCTGGAGGGCCAGCAGCCGGCCGTCCGTGCCCAGCTCCACCACGTACTCGGCGATCTCCGTGGCGATGCGGCGCACCATCTCCAGGCGCTGGGCGACCGCCGAGACGTCCCGGACGGTCACCAGGTCCTCGATCTCCAGCGCCGACAGCGTGCCCGCGACCTCGTCGAGGCGGAGCTTGTAGCGCTCCAGGGTCGCCAGAGCCTGGTTGGCGCGGGACAGGATCGCCGCCGAGTCCTCCAGGACACGGCGCTGGCCGTCCACGTACAGGGCGATCAGCCGCATCGACTGGGAGACCGAGACCACCGGGAAGCCGACCTGCTTGCTGACGCGGTCCGCGGTGCGGTGCCGGGTGCCCGTCTCCTCCGTGGGGATCGTCGGGTCGGGGACCAGCTGCACGCCCGCGCGCAGGATCTTCGACAGGTCCGAGGACAGCACGATGCCGCCGTCCAGCTTGCACAGCTCGCGCAGACGGGTCGCGGTGAACTCGACGTCCAGCACGAAACCGCCGCTGCACAGCCCCTCGACCGTCTTGTCGGAGCCCAGCACGATGAGACCGCCGGTGTTGCCGCGGAGCACGCGTTCCAGGCCGTCGCGGAGGGCCGTTCCGGGTGCCACGGCGCTCAGGGAGGCGCGCATCAGGCCATCGGTACCGGCACTCCCGCCGGACTTTCCGGGAGCTGATGCCCGGTCGTTGGCTGCCACTGCACTCCTCCGGTCGCAGGTTCTGGGCGCCCCCGTGTCGCGCGCTCGGTTCGCACGGACGGGCGAGACCAGGGCAAAGTCTACCGGCGCCCCTCCTCGTCCCGTGGGGCCTCTCTGCGACGGGACCGGGGGAGGACGCGCAGGGCGTCCCCTATGTCCGCGACTTCCAGGACCTTCATGCCCGAGGGGATCTTGCCCGGGTCGCCCGGTACGAGGGCGTGGGTGAAGCCCAGACGGTGGGCTTCGGCCAGCCTGCGCTGCACGCCCGTGACCCGTCTGACCTCGCCCGCGAGGCCGACTTCTCCGATCGCGACGAGGTTCTTGGGGAGAGGTGTGTCACTCGCCGCGCTGGCCAGGGCGAGGGCGACGGCCAGGTCCGCGGCGGGCTCCGAGAGCTTCACACCGCCGACCGTCGCGGAGTAGATGTCCCTTTTGCCCAAGGCGCTGATCCGGCCGCGCTGTTCCAGCACCGCCAGCATCATCGAGACGCGGGAGGTCTCCAGGCCCGAGGTGGTGCGGCGCGGGGAGGGGATCTGCGAGTCGACCGTGAGCGCCTGGACCTCGGCGACCAGGGGGCGGCGGCCTTCCAGAGTGACGGTCAGGCAGGTGCCCGGGACCGGTTCGGCCCGACGGGTCAGGAAGAGTCCGCTCGGGTCGGCCAGGCCCGTGATGCCCTCGTCGTGCAGCTCGAAGCAGCCGACCTCGTCGGTGGTGCCGTAGCGGTTCTTGACGCCCCGGACGAGACGGAGGCGGGCGTGCCGGTCGCCCTCGAAGCTCAGGACGACGTCGACCAGGTGCTCCAGCAGGCGCGGGCCCGCGATGGCGCCGTCCTTGGTGACATGGCCCACGAGCAGCGTGGACATGCCGCGCTCCTTGGAGGCCCGGATCAGGGCCCCGGCGACCTCCCGCACCTGGGCCATGCCGCCGGGAGCGCCGTCGATCTCCGGGGAGGCCACCGTCTGCACCGAGTCCATGATCAGCAGCGACGGCTTGACCGCGTCCAAGTGGCCCAGCACCGCCGCCAGATCCGTCTCCGCGGCCAGGTAGAGGTGGTCGTCGATGGCGCCGATGCGGTCGGCGCGCAGCCGGACCTGGCTCGCCGACTCCTCACCCGTGACGTACAGCGTGCGGTGCTCGTCGCTCGCCGACTTGGCCGCCACGTCGAGCAGCAGCGTCGACTTGCCGACCCCTGGCTCGCCCGCGACCAGCACCACCGCGCCGGGTACGAGTCCGCCGCCGAGCACGCGGTCCAGCTCGGGCACGCCGGTGGAGCGGGCGGTGGCCTGGCGGCCGTCCACCTGGCCGATGGGCACGGCGGAGGTGGTGACGCGGCCCGGCGTCGTCGTACGGACCGCGGGCGCGCCGTACTCCTCGACCGTCCCCCAGGCCTGGCACTCGGGGCAGCGGCCGAGCCACTTCGCCGTCTGCCAGCCGCACTCCGTGCAGCGGTAGGACGGACGGTCCTTGGTGGTCTTCGTACGGGCAGCCATGGAACGAAACCGTAGCCGCCGTCACTGACAACGCGGGGACCGACCGGGTCGGCCACCTGCGCGCCAGGGGCCCCGCCACCGCGCGCCGGCGGCGGAACCACTCGTTCATGTCCCCGTTTGAGGGATCGTTTCACCCGTACGGATTAAATGTGCTCAAGCCGCCGGAAGGTGCCACACTCCCGGCCCTACGGTCGCCGAATGATGAGCAGTACTCCGGAGATCTCGACCCGCACGGCCGGCCCGCACCGGGCGCACCGGGAAGCGCGTGACCGCGGGGCGGCGCGCACGCTGGCGCAGCGCCCGCCCGCGCGCTACGAGCCCTACCTGGACGGCCTGTTCACGTACTGCCTGTCCGTGCTGTGCGACCACGACGCCGCGACCGCCGCCCTGGGCGACGCCCTCGCCCTCGCCGAACGCCGCAGCCGGCACGTCCCCGACGCCCCAGCCGACCGCAGGGCGTGGCTGTACGCGCTGGCCCGCTGGGCGTGCCTGCGCAAGCTGGCCGAGGCCAAGCAGAAACGTCAGAGCAGCCACGCGGCGGGCCGCCCGCAGCGCGCCGACCGGCCGGCCGGCCCGGCCGTCTCCGAGGAGGTCCGGGAACGGCGGCGGCGCGAACTGGCCCTGCTGGCCTGGCCCGAGGCCGCCGGCACCACCCCGGAGCAGCGCGAGGCGCTCGAACTGGCCGTGCGCCACCACCTCGCCGCCCAGGAGGTCGCCGCCGTCCTGGGCATGGCCCCGGCCGCCGCCCGCGACCTGCTCGCCTCCGCCGCCTGCGAGGTGGAACGCACGCGTGCGGCCCTCGCCGTGGTCGAGACCGGGGCGTGTCCGAGCGTCGCTCACCTCGTCGGCGAGGACCGGCCCGTGCTCGGCACGGCCCTGCGCCGCGAACTCGTCCGGCACGTCGACGACTGCCCGCGCTGCCGCCGCGCCGCCGAGCGTGCCATCCCCGGCCGCTGGCCCGGCACCAGCGTCACACCCGCCGAACTGCCCGTCCTGCCGGCCCCGCGCGCGGCCCTGCACGTCGCCATGGCCCACCACTCACGCGCGCGTGGCGCCGGACCCCGCTTCGACCGGCGCGGCTTCCCGATGGACCCCAAGGACCGCGCCGCCCGCAGGGACCGGCTCCGCGCGCGTGCCGTCACCACGACCGTCGTCGCCACCGTCGTGGCCGCCCCCGTGCTCGCCCTGTGGGCCGCCTACCGGGGCACCCCCGTCGGCGAGGGCCAGGACGGCCGCTCCGCCTCCGCACGCGAGGCGGACGACTCGTTCGCCCTGGACGGCGAGATGGCCGGCGGCGGCTACGAGAACACCGGCAACGCGAGCACCAGACCGGGGCCCCGCTTCGGCAAGAACGGCAAGGCCGACGTCTCCGTGGAGGTCATCGGCGTCGCCGGCGCCGGCCGTAAGAGCGCCCTGGACGTCACAGCGGACAACAGCGGCGACACCACCCTGATCACCCTGACCGCCACGGGCCCGTCCCCGGTCCGCTGGTCCGCGTCCACGGGAGCGGACTGGCTCTACCTGAGCGAGTCGTCGGGAACGCTCAGGCCCGGCGAGTCGTTGACGATCAAGGTGTACGTCGACCATCTGCGGGAGCCCTCCGGCCTCTGGCACGCGCAGGTGGCGGTCGCACCGGTGGGCGCCGTCGTCCACATCGAGGGCTACGGCACCGCGCCCAGCCCCTCCGACCCGGGCCCGCGTCCGGACCCCCGCCCCGGCGGCCCGAGCGACCCGCCTCCGCCCCAGCCCGACCCGACGCCCACCACCTCGGTCCCACCGGACCCGGCACCGACCACCCCGCCCCCGTCACCCGACCCGGACCCCACACCCACGGACCCGGGCCCGACGGACCCGACGGGCTCGACGCCCCCGCCCTCGGACGGCGGCGACCCGAGCCCGCCCACGTCCTAGTGCCGCGGCAGGCAACGTTCGCCCCGTCGCGACGCCCGGCACGCTCCCCCACTGCCTTAAGGGCGTGGGAGGTACCCCCACTCGCCGCACCGGGCACAAGCCCGAGTACATCCAGTACGAGGGCGTGCACCCGGCACGTCGAGAGCACGCACCGGACGCCGCTCCTTGACGGGCAGACGTTGCCTGCCGCGGCACTAGACGGTCGTCACGGTCCTGAAAGCCCTGGACGCCGTCATGGCCGCGGTCGTCAGCCGACCGGATCAGCAGGGTGCGGCGCCAGCAACGGCAGCTGCGAGGCCAGCCGCTCCTCGCACAGCTCCACCAGCCGGTCGTAGCCGGCCTTGCCCATCAGCTCGATCAGCTCCGGCCGGTAGGAGACGTACACCGGCTCGCCCGCTCCGTGCGCCGAGGTCGCCGAGGTGCACCACCAGTGCAGGTCGTGGCCGCCCGGCCCCCAGCCGCGGCGGTCGTACTCACCGATCGACACCTGGAGCACACGCGTGTCGTCGGGCCGGTCGATCCACTCGTAGGTCCGCCGCACCGGCAGCTGCCAGCACACGTCCGGCTTGGTCTCCAGCGGCTCCCGGCCCTCCTTCAGGGCGAGGATGTGCAGCGAGCAGCCCGCGCCGCCCGCGAAGCCGGGCCGGTTCTGGAAGACGCACGAGCCCTGGAAGGGGCGCGTCTGCCGGTCGCCGTCCTCGTCTTCCGAGATCCAGCCGTTCCGCGTGCCCTCGGCATGGTGCTGCCAGATGTCCGGCGTGAGCCTCGCCACATGCTCGGCGACCCGCTTCTCGTCGTCCTCGTCGGAGAAGTGGGCACCCAACGTGCAGCACCCGTCGTCCGCACGGCCGGCCTGGATGCCCTGGCAGCCGCTGCCGAAGATGCAGTTCCAGCGAGAGGTCAGCCATGTCAGATCGCAGCGGAAGACCTGCTCGTCGTCCGCCGGATCAGGAAACTCCACCCAGGCACGGGCGAAGTCGAGGCCCTTCTCGTCGGGCCGGGGAACGCCCGATGATTTGTCGCGCTTCGCCTTTTTCGTCTTTGGCACGAGTCCAGAGTACGGGCCGTGTACCCACACCGAGGACGGCGGAGGGCACGGCTGGCAGTAGCGTTCCGTACATGAGACTCGGTGTCCTCGACGTGGGATCGAACACGGTGCATCTGCTCGTGGTGGACGCGCATTCCGGCGCGTGCCCGTTGCCCGCGCACTCGCACAAGGCGGAACTGCGCCTCGCCCAGCTCCTCGACGACGACGGCGCGATCGGCCCCCAGGGCGTCGACCGGCTGGTCTCGGTCGTCCAGGAGTCGCTCCAGGCAGCCGAGGACAAGGGCGTCGAGGACCTCCTGACGTTCGCCACCTCCGCCGTGCGCGAGGCCCGCAACGCCGACGACGTCCTGGCGCGCGTGCGCACCGAGACCGGCGTCGAGCTCCAGGTCCTCACCGGCGAGGAGGAGGCCCGTCTCACCTTCCTCGCCGCCCGCCGATGGTTCGGCTGGTCGGCCGGGAAACTGCTGGTCCTGGACATCGGTGGCGGCTCCCTGGAGATCGCCTACGGCATCGACGAGGAGCCCGACGCGGCCGCGTCCCTGCCGCTGGGTGCCGGCCGCCTCACCGCCGGGTGGCTGCCCGGCGACCCGCCCGCCCCGGACGACGTGCGGGCCCTGCGCCGCCACGTCCGGACCGAGGTCGCCCGCACGGTCGGCGAGTTCAGCCGCTTCGGCCCGCCCGATCGCGTCGTCGCCACGTCCAAGACCTTCAAGCAGCTCGCCCGCATCGCGGGAGCCGCCCGCTCCGCCGAGGGCCTCTACGTCCAGCGCGAACTCAAGCGGAAGTCCCTGGAGGAATGGGTCCCGAGGCTGGCCGGCATGACGGAGGCGGAACGGGCCGAGCTCCCGGGCGTCTCGGAGGGCAGGGCGGGCCAGCTGCTGGCGGGGGCCCTCGTGGCCGAGGCCGCGATGGACCTCTTCGGCGTGGAGCGCCTGGAAATCTGCCCGTGGGCGCTCAGGGAGGGCGTGATCCTGCGTCACCTGGATCACATGGAGTCGGTGTAGCGGCCTCAAGCGGCCACAGAACGACCCGCGCCCGCCTATGGCAAACACCACAACGGCGAACAGGCACCCCGCCCCACCCCGACCACACCCCGTAATCTGTCCTGCATGGCAGAGCCAGCCGTAAGGATCCCGGACGCGAAGGTCGCACTCTCGACGGCCTCGGTCTACCCGGAGTCGACGGCCACGGCCTTCGAGATCGCCGCGCGCCTCGGCTACGACGGCGTCGAGGTCATGGTCTGGACCGACCCCGTGAGCCAGGACATCGAGGCCCTGCGCAGACTCAGCGACTACCACCAGATCCCGGTCCTGGCCGTGCACGCCCCCTGCCTGCTCATCACGCAGCGCGTCTGGTCCACGGACCCCTGGACCAAGCTCCAGCGGGCCCGCGCGGCGGCCGAGAAGCTCGACGCGAGCACCGTCGTCGTCCACCCGCCCTTCCGCTGGCAGCGCCAGTACGCCAGGGACTTCGTCGCGGGCATCTGGCGCATGGCGAACGAGACGGACGTACGGTTCGCCGTCGAGAACATGTACCCCTGGCGCTACCGCGACCGCGAGATGCTCGCGTACGCCCCCGACTGGGACGTGACGAAGGACGACTACCGCCACTTCACGATCGACCTCAGCCACACCGCGACGGCCCGCAGCGACGCGCTGGACATGGTCGACCGCATGGGCGACCGCCTGGGCCACGTCCACCTCGCCGACGGCAGGGGCTCGGCCAAGGACGAGCACCTCGTGCCCGGCCGCGGCACCCAGCCCTGCGCCGAGGTGCTGGAGCGGCTCGCCCTGACCGGCTTCGACGGGCACGTCGTCATCGAGGTCAACACCCGCCGCGCCATGTCGAGCGCGGAGCGCGAGGCCGACCTGGCGGAGGCGCTGGCCTTCACACGCCTGCACCTGGCCTCGGCGGCGAAGGTGCCGAGGCGATGAACGACCTGCCCCCAGGCGGGCCCCCGGCCGGCACCGGGATCACCGCCCGCCGCCGGGGCCGCCCTCCGCGCACGGAGTCGGCCGACACCCGGGACCGCATCCTCACCGCCGCCCGCGACGAGTTCTCCGAGCGCGGCTACGAGAAGACGTCCGTGCGCGGCATCGCCAAGGCGGCCGGGGTCGACTCGGCGCTCGTGCACCACTATTTCGGGACGAAGGAGCAGGTCTTCGAGGCGGCGATCACCCAGGCCTTCGGTCCCGCCCTGCAGGCACCGAAGGCCATCGAGGAGGGCCCGCTCGACGGCGTGGGGGAGCGTCTGGCCCGCTTCTTCTTCGGCGTCTGGGAGAACCCGGCGACCCGTGCGCCCCTGCTCGCCATCGTCCGCTCCGCCGTCACCAACGAAACGGCGGCCACCGTCTTCCGCCGCATCGTCGCCACCCAGGTGCTGCGCCGCATCGCGGGGCGACTGGACCTGCCGGACGCCGAGCTGCGGGCCGAGCTCGCCGCCGCCCAGCTCGTGGGCACCGCGATGCTGCGGTACGTCATCAAGGTCGAGCCGCTGGCCTCGGCGGACCCCGAGCGGATCATCGCGCGGCTGGCACCGGTCGTCCAGGAACACCTGACCGGACCGTAAGCCGCACGGAGCCGTCGGCCGAGACGGGCATCCCGCATTACGGACACTCCGTCCCGCCCTCTGGATGACCGGCGTACGCTCGGTAGCAGTCAGAAATCTCCGAATCCTCTGACGCAGTCTCTGAAGGAGCGAGCGACGATGCCCGAGCTGAGGTCCCGCACAGTCACCCACGGCCGCAACATGGCGGGCGCCCGCGCCCTTATGCGCGCCTCCGGTGTACCGGGTGCGGACATCGGCCGCAAGCCGATCATCGCGGTCGCCAACAGCTTCACGGAGTTCGTGCCGGGCCACACCCACCTCCAGCCGGTCGGCCGGATCGTCAGCGAGGCGATCGTCGAGGCCGGCGGCATCCCGCGCGAGTTCAACACGATCGCCGTCGACGACGGCATCGCGATGGGCCACGGCGGCATGCTCTACAGCCTCCCCTCCCGCGACCTGATCGCGGACAGCGTGGAGTACATGGTCGAGGCCCACTGCGCCGACGCCCTGATCTGCATCTCCAACTGCGACAAGATCACGCCGGGCATGCTCAACGCCGCCCTGCGCCTGAACATCCCGACGGTCTTCGTCTCCGGCGGCCCGATGGAGTCCGGCCGGGCCACGCTCGTCGACGGCACGGTCCGCACCCTCGACCTGGTCGACGCGATCTCCGACGCCGTCAACGACAAGATCTCGGACGAGGACATCCTCCGTATCGAGGAGAACGCCTGTCCGACCTGCGGCTCGTGTTCGGGCATGTTCACCGCCAACTCGATGAACTGCCTCACCGAGGCCATCGGCCTCTCCCTCCCGGGCAACGGCTCGGTCCTGGCCACCCACACGGCCCGCAAGAAGCTGTACGTCGACGCGGCCAACACGGTCATGGACATCACCCGCCGCTACTACGAGCAGGACGACGACACGGTCCTGCCGCGCAACGTCGCCACGTTCGCGGCCTTCGAGAACGCCATGGCCCTCGACATCGCGATGGGCGGCTCGACCAACACGATCCTGCACCTGCTGGCCGCGGCCCAGGAGGCCGGCGTCCCCTTCGGCCTGGAGGAGATCGACGCGGTCTCCCGCCGGGTCCCCTGCCTGGCCAAGGTGGCGCCGAACGTCGCCAAGGACCGCACGTACTACATGGAGGACGTGCACCGCGCCGGTGGCATCCCCGCCCTGCTCGGCGAGCTGCACCGCGGGGGTCTGCTCAACGAGGACGTGCACGCGGTCCACAGCCCGTCCCTGGCCGACTGGATGAAGACCTGGGACGTGCGCGGCGGCTCCCCGTCCCCCGAGGCGATCGAGCTGTGGCACGCGGCCCCCGGCTGCGTCCGCTCCGCCGAGGCCTTCTCCCAGTCCGAGCGCTGGGAGGCCCTCGACGAGGACGCCGAGGGCGGCTGCATCCGCTCCGTCGAGCACGCGTACTCCAAGGACGGCGGCCTCGCGGTCCTCAAGGGCAACCTCGCGGTCGACGGCTGTGTGGTGAAGACGGCCGGCGTCGACGAGTCGATCTGGACCTTCGAGGGTCCGGCGGTCGTCTGCGAGTCGCAGGAGGAGGCCGTCGAGAAGATCCTGCTGAAGCAGATCAAGGAGGGCGACGTCGTCGTCATCCGCTACGAGGGCCCCAAGGGCGGCCCCGGCATGCAGGAGATGCTCTACCCGACCTCGTACCTGAAGGGCCGCGGCCTCGGCAAGTCCTGCGCCCTGATCACCGACGGCCGCTTCTCCGGCGGCACGTCCGGCCTCTCCATCGGGCACGCCTCGCCCGAGGCGGCCGGCGGCGGCACCATCGCCCTCGTCGAGGACGGCGACCGCATCCGCATCGACATCCCGAACCGCTCCATCGAGCTCCTCGTCGACGACGCCGAGCTGGCCCGCCGCGAGCAGGCGCTGAACGGCGTGTACGCACCGAAGAACCGCGACCGCAAGGTCTCGGCGGCGCTGCGGGCCTACGCGGCGATGGCGACCAGCGCGGACAAGGGCGCCGTGCGCGACGTGACGATGCTGGGCTGAGCCCTTCGGAAGGGGCCGCCTCCTGCCGGGGGCGGCCCTTTTCCGTGCCTACCAGGCCGACGGATCGCGCCCGTTCACGGCGAAGACGGTGCCTTGGGGGGCGGTGGCGTAGACGCGGCCCTCCACGATCACGGGCCGGGGCAGGGCGGCCGGGACCCGGTCCGCGTCGGAGCCGAGCCGGGAGGGCGTCTGCCCGACGAGTTGTCCGTGGCGGGCGTCGACGGCCAGGAGACGGCCGTCCGGCGTGGAGACGTACACGTACCGGCCGTCGCCGACCGGGGTGGAGCCGCGGAGGACGCCGGTTTCCAGGCTCCAGCGCTGTCTTTGCGCGTCCATGTCGACGGTCACCAGCGATCCGCCGGTCCCCATGAGGTGCACGAGGTTCCCGCGCACGGCGCCATGGGCCTGCTGGAGAGGGACTTTCAGGGGCACGCGCCGCCTCGTCCTGGAGTCCGGGTTGTAGCGGACCACGGCCTTCGCATCCCCGTAGACCTCGTCGAGGGACACGAAGACGACGGACCCGCCCACCGTGCCGAGGGGCTTCAGCGCCCCTTCCAGCCGTGCGTCCCACCGCACCTCACCCGTGTCGGGATCCACCGCGGTGACCCGCGTGCCCGACCCGTCGTCCAAAGCGCTCGTCGCGTAGGCCAGCGGGTCACCGGTGAAGGCGGCGAAGTACGGCGCTTTGTGACCGGGTATCCGGTGGCTCCACCGCGTGTCACCGGAGGCGCTGTCCACGCCGGTGACCGTCCCGTCGGCGCCGGTGAGCAGAAGCATGCCTCCGGTGGACTCCATGCCGACGTACGCGGGCATGTTCCGCTGCCAACGTGCCTTGCCCGAGGCGGGATCGAGCGCCTCCAGGCGTCCGACCTGGCCTGATGAGGGCTGCACGAGCCCACCCGACAGGACCGGCGGTCCGCTCACGGGTGCCTCGGCGACGGCGTGCCGCCACAGCAGATGGCCGTCGGCCGGATCGAGGGCGAAGACCACCCCGGGCTGGGAACAGAGCAACCGGCGTGCCCCGTAGGAGCATTGGGGCGCGTTCTTCTTGGACGCCGGGGTCGCCTCCCACGCACTCCAGGCGGCAGACGTGGTCCGCGGGGCGGTGTTCTGCGGAGCCCCGCCGTCACCGCCGGGCGACCGGACCAGGACCAGAGCGCCGATCACGGCCAGGCCGAGCGCCCCGGCTCCGAGGACCGCCCGCTTGCCGAGGCGTCTTCCGGCACGGCGACGAGGCTCCTCCTCGGTGCGGGACGGCGGCCTCGGCGTCTCTGCGGTCCGCTGCGCCGGTATGAACGCCTGCGTGTCGTACGAGGCGGCGACCGACCGCAGCTCCCGCATCAACTCGTCCGGTGTCGGCCGGTCCTCCGGCTCCTTGGCCAGACACCGCACCACGAGCGGTGCGAGCTCCTCCGGTACGCCGGCCAGGTCGGGCTCATCGTGCACGACCTGGTAGGCGACGACGTACGGGCTGTCGGAGTCGAACGGCCCACGCCCCGTGGCCGCGTGCACCATCACCGACCCGAGGGCGAAGATGTCGGCGGCCGGACCGACCTCCCGTGGCCGCCGGAACTGCTCGGGCGCCATGAAGGGCGGCGTACCGATCAACTTCCCGGTCTCGGTCCGCAGTTCACTGTCCTTTGGCCGGGAAATGCCGAAGTCGATGACCTTCGGGCCGTCCTCGGCGAGCAGGACGTTGCTCGGCTTCAGGTCCCGGTGCACGACCCCGACACGGTGGATGTCGCGCAGCGCCTCCGCGAGCCCGGCCATCAGCCGACGCAACTGGGCCGGGGCCATGGGGCCGTTCCGCTTCACCTGCTGGGCCAGTGTCGGACCCGGGATGAACAGCGTGGCCATCCACGGCCGATCGGCCTCCGGGTCGGCATCGACGACAGGCGCGGTGAAGGCGCCGCTGACCCGCCGAGCCGCGCCCACCTCCTGCCGGAATCGCCCCCTGAACTCGGGGTCCCTGGCGAACTCGGCGTGCACGACCTTCACCGCGAGCTTCATCCCGGACGTGCTCCGGGCCAGATGCACGACACCCATGCCACCCGAGCCGAGGCACGACTCCAGACGGTAGTGACCGGCGTATTCGGGAAGTTCCGCTTCCGCGCCCGCTCCGGTGTTTCGCTGTGGCGCCATGGAACCACCCCCGTGCTGTTCGTCCGCGCGCGCGACGCACGGAGCCTAGTCGATGACTGGTACGGGACAGAGGCGGCTTGCTAGCCTCCATGCGCGAGTCGCGTACATGTGTTTCATGGCGTGATTCAGGGGAATCAACGGGAGCCCATGTCAGTCATGGGGATCAACGGGGGAGGGTTTACATGTCTGTTGACCGTGTGGAAGAGGTCGAGGGCGGGGACGGCGGCGAGGCCGTCGCCACGATGGGGGCATCGGCCCTGCGCTATTACTCGGTCGCACCGGGTGTCCGGCTGAACGTCCGCAGCGGCCCCGGCACCGGCTACACCGTCGTCCGCGTCCTGCCCGAAGGAGCCAAGGTGCCGATCTTCTGCCAGGCGCCGGGCACGACGGTGAGCGGCCCGTACGGCACGTCGAACATCTGGGACAACATCGACAACGGCGAGTACGTCTCCGACTCCTACGTGAACACCGGCAGCGACGGCTACATCCGCCCGCGCTGCTCCTGAATCCACCACCTCAAGCAGCACCACGACCAAGGAGACAACCATGACTTCCCGCAAACGCAGATCCCTCCTGCTCGCAGGCGCCGCAGGAGCCTTTCTCATGGTGACGGCCCCGACGGCCGAGGCGGCGACCTACTACCCGGTCGCGCCGGGCCACCGCGTCAACGTCCGCAGCGGACCCGGTACGAGCTACCCCATCGTGAGGGTTCTGCCCGAGGGGGCCAGGGTGCCGATCCACTGCCAGACGCCGGGGACGACGGTGAGCGGCCCGTACGGCACGTCGAACATCTGGGACAGCATCGACAACGGCGAGTTCATCTCCGACACGTACGTCAAAACGGGCAGCGACGGCTACGTCGCCCCCCGCTGCGGCTGAGCCCCCGAAGAGCCCGCGGCCGCCCCGGAGCCATAATCAAGCCGTGAGCGACGAACCCGGCATCCCGGCCACCCCCGCGGGCTCGACGGGCGGCCCCGTCGGCCCCCACCCCGAACCCATCCGCTTCTTCGGCACGACCTGGCTGAACCACGACAACGGCTACACGGCCCGCCGCATCGGCGTCGCCCTCGGCTCGCTGGCCACCGCGGTCGTCTCCTGCCTCGTCCTCCGCCTCGCCTACCAGGGCCTCCGGATCGCCGCGATCGGCAGCTTCGTCACACTGCTCATGGTCGTGATGTTCGCGATCTGCAGTGCGCTGGCCTTCCGCCACACCTGGGGCGGCTTCACCCGCCGCCCCGACCCCGACCGCCAGGCGTCCCTCCGCTCCCTCCTGACCATCGGTTTCGTCGGCTCCCTCCTCGCGTACTTCTTCCGTTCCCTCACCGAGGCCCCCGGCGAAAAGCTCCAGCGCGAGGAGTACGAGGCAGCCCGCAGGCACCACGCGAAGCGCACGACCCGCCGCTCGGGCAACCCGTCGAAAAAGCGCCGCCGCGCATAGCCCCCGGGCCTCTCACCGAAAACTCACCGCCGCCACCCCCACCCCCGGCCACCATGGCCGTATGACCACACACCCTTCCGCCCCCCATCCCGCCGGAGCCGAAACCACCCCCAAGCCCCCGACCACCGAACCCCCCACCCGCAGCGCCCGCGCCCACTCCTTCAACACCGCCGCAGCCCAGTACGCGGCCAACCGCCCCTCCTACCCCCCAGCCCTCTTCGACGCGGTAGAAGCCCTGGCCGGCCGGCCCCTCCCCGGCTCCCGCGTCGCGGACATCGGCGCCGGCACCGGCATAGCCACCGCCCTCCTCCAGGCACGAGGCGCGAACGTCATCGCCGTAGAACCCGGCGACGGCATGGCGGCCCGGTTCCGCAGCACCCTCCCCGCCATCCCGATCATCCGCGGCACCGGCGACGACCTCCCCCTCGCCGACGCCTCCCTCGACCTCGTCACCTACGCCCAGGCCTGGCACTGGACCGACCCCGCCCGATCCGTCCCGGAGGCCCTCCGCGTCCTGCGCCCCGGCGGCGCCCTCGCGCTCTGGTGGAACACCGACGCCCTCGACGTGCCGTGGATCGCCGAGGCCGCCGCCCGCACAGAGCGCCACTTCGGCATCGACGTCGCGGCAGAGAAGCGGAACGTCAACGCCCGCGCCGCCGACCCCACCGGCCGCCTCGACTTCACCCGCCGCACGGTTCGCTGGAGCCGCCGCATCCCCGTCGACACCCACCTCGCCAACATCGGCAGCCACTCGGTGTTCCTCGTACACGACGAGGAACACACCGCGGCCTTCTTGGCCGAGGAACGCGAGCACCTTCTCAAGACCTTCCCGGACGGCGTCGTCGAGGAGGTCTACGAGGTAGTCCTCCTCCTCGCGAAGACTCCCGCTTGACGCGTCCCACCCCCAGGAGCATTATTCATCACATGGTGAATAATGCTCCTGGTCCGCCACGCCCCAGCACCACCACGGAACCGGCAGCCGTCCACGCCGAGCACCTCACCGTCGCCCGAGGCCCCCGCAAGGTCCTCCGCAACCTCGGCTTCACCGTCCCCCGAGGGCAGATCACCGGCCTCCTCGGCCCCTCCGGCTGCGGCAAGTCCACCCTCATGCGCGCCATCGTCGGCACCCAGGCCAAGGTCACCGGCACCCTGGACGTCCTCGGCCACCCCGCCGGCCACCCCACCCTCCGCACCCGCATCGGCTACGTCACCCAGGCCCCGTCCGTCTACGACGACCTGACGGTCCGACAGAACCTCGACTACTTCGCCGCGATACTCGACCCCGGCCGGCCCGCCGCCGAACGCCGCCACGACAACGTCACCCGCGCGATAGCCGACGTCGACCTCACCACCCACGCCGACGCCCTGGCCGGCAACCTCTCCGGCGGCCAGCGCAGCCGCGTCTCCCTGGCCGTAGCCCTCCTCGGCACTCCCGAACTCCTGGTCCTCGACGAACCGACCGTCGGCCTCGACCCGGTCCTGCGCCGCGACCTGTGGACCCTCTTCCACGACATCGCGGCGAGCCGCGGCGCGACACTCCTCGTCTCCTCCCACGTCATGGACGAGGCAGAACGCTGCCACCGCCTCCTCCTCATGCGCGAGGGCGAGCTCCTCGCCGACGACACCCCGGCGGCCCTGCGCACCCGCACCGGCGCGGCGACGGTCGAGGAGGCCTTCCTGCACCTGGTGGACGAGGCAAAGGCGGCAGCCCGCACAAAGGAGACGACGCGATGACGACCCCCACGCCCACCCCACCGAGGGCCCTGAACGCCTCCCGCACCACCGCCACAGCAACCCGCGTCCTGCGCCAGCTCGCCCACGACCCGCGCACCATCGCACTGCTGATCCTCATCCCGTGCGTGATGCTGCTCCTGCTGCGCTACGTCTTCGACGGCAGCCCGCGCACCTTCGACAGCATCGGCGCGTCCCTGCTCGGGATCTTCCCGCTGATCACGATGTTCCTGGTGACCTCCATCGCCACCCTGCGCGAACGCACCTCGGGCACCCTCGAACGCCTCCTCGCCATGCCCCTCGGCAAGGGCGACCTCATCGCCGGCTACGCCCTGGCCTTCGGCACCCTCGCGATCATCCAGTCCGCCCTGGCCACCGGCCTCGCGGTCTGGATCCTCGGCCTCGACGTCACCGGCAGCCCCTGGCTCCTCCTCCTGGTGGCCCTCCTCGACGCACTCCTCGGCACGGCCCTCGGCCTCTTCGTCTCGGCCTTCGCGGCGTCGGAATTCCAGGCCGTCCAGTTCATGCCGGCGGTGATCTTCCCCCAGCTGCTCCTCTGCGGCCTGTTCACACCCCGCGACAACATGCACCCGGTCCTGGAGGCCGTCTCCGCCGCCCTCCCCATGTCCTACGCGGTGGACGGCATGAACGAGGTCCTCCGCCACACGGACATGACCGCCACGTTCGTACGCGACACCCTGGTGGTCGCCGGCTGCGCCCTGCTGGTCCTGGCCCTGGGCGCGGCGACACTACGCCGCAGGACCTCATAAGCCGGAACCGCCGGTCGCGGCCCGACATCCCGCCCAGCGGACACCCGAACCGCCGAGCCCTCCTCGGTGCGAGGATGTACCCCGGACGACGCACCCCCGGAGGCACCCCGCGCCATGACCCAGAAAGTCGCAGTCCTCGGCACCGGCAAGATCGGCGAAGCCCTGCTCAGCGGAATGATCCGAGCCGGCTGGACCCCGGCCGACCTCCTGGTCACCGCCCGCCGCCAGGAACGAGCCGAAGAACTCCGCACCCGCTACGGCGTCACCCCGGTCACCAACCCGGAAGCCGCGAAGAGCGCCGACACCCTGATCCTCACGGTCAAACCGCAGGACATGGGCACCCTCCTCGACGAACTCGCCCCCCACGTCCCCGCAGACCGCCTGGTCATCAGCGGCGCGGCAGGCATCCCCACCGCGTACTTCGAGGAGCGCCTCGCCCCCGGCACCCCGGTCGTCCGCGTCATGACGAACACCCCGGCCCTGGTCGACGAGGCGATGTCCGTCATCTCCGCCGGCACCCACGCCACCGCCGACCACCTCGCCCACACCGAGGAGATCTTCGGCGCCGTCGGCAAGACGCTCCGCGTCCCCGAGTCCCAGCAGGACGCCTGCACGGCCCTCTCCGGATCCGGCCCGGCCTACTTCTTCTACCTGGTCGAAGCCATGACCGACGCCGGCATCCTCCTCGGCCTGCCCCGCGACAAGGCCCACGACCTGATCGTCCAGTCCGCGATCGGCGCCGCGACGATGCTCCGCGACAGCGGCGAACACCCCGTCAAGCTCCGCGAGAACGTCACGTCCCCGGCCGGTACGACGATCAACGCCATCCGCGAACTCGAGAACCACGGCGTACGAGCCGCCCTCATCGCCGCTCTCGAAGCCGCCCGCGACCGCAGCCGCGCCCTGGCCTCCGGCAACAACAGCTGAGCACGGCGGGCGTCGGGGGGGGCAACCCGCCCCCCGACGCCCGCACCACCTCACACCCTCAGCACGGCCCCACCCGCGCCCGCCGCCTCCGGCACGGCCGGCAGCAACCCGATCGCGCGATAAGCGGCATCCACAGTCGGCCGAGCCGTCCCCCGAGCCCGCTCCGCCCCGTCCCGCAGCACCCCCTCCACATAACCGGGATCCGCACACAACTCCTTGTGCCGCTCCTGCACGGGCCTGAGCACCTCGACCGCAGCCTCCGCGGTGTCCTTCTTCAAGGCCCCGTACGACGCGTACGCCCCGCTCAGCTCCTCAGGACTCCCGCCCGAGCACGCGGCGAGGATCTCCAGCAGATTGGCGAGCCCCGGCCGGGCCTCCCGGTCGTACACGACATCCCGCCCACTGTCGGTCACGGCCCGCATGACCTTCTTCCGCACCACGTCCGGCTCGTCCAGCAGGTAGACGATCCCCGGCCCGACGTCGTCGCTCTTGCCCATCTTCGACGTCGGATCCTGCAGGTTCATCACCCGCGCCGCCACGCCGGGACGTGTGGCCCGAGGCACCACGAACGTATGCCCGTACCGCTGGTTGAACCGCACCGCCAGATCCCGCGTGAGCTCCACGTGCTGCACCTGGTCGTCCCCGACCGGTACCTCGTCGGCCCCGTACGCCAGGATGTCCGCCGCCATCAGCACGGGATACGTCAGCAGCGACAGCCGCACACTCCCGCCCCGACGCTGTTCCCGCGCGGCCTTCTCCTTGTACTGGACCATCCGCCGCATCTCACCGTCGGTGGCCACGCACTCCAGCACGTACGACAACCGCGCGTGCTCGTCCACATGGCTCTGCACGAACAGCGTGCAGAGCTCCGGATCCAGCCCGGACGCCAGCAACAAGGTCGCCGCCTGCCGGCTCAGCCTGCGAACCCGCGCGGGATCGTGGTCCACCGTCAGCGCGTGCAGATCGACGACGCAGAACAAGGCGTCGGCCTCGTACTGGTCGACGGAAGCCCACCGCCGCATGGCTCCCAGGTAGTTCCCCAGCGTCAGATGCCCCGTCGGCTTGACCCCGCTGAAGACCCGTGTCATCTCTCCTCCACCTCCGGTCGTGACCGCCGCCCCGGCGGCCGCCCCTCGGTGGTCTGGAGGGAGAAACAAGAACGGCCGCCGAAGCGGCGGCCGTTGAGTGCATACGTGAGGACGGCCGCCGTCAGGCGGCCCACCACAGCTGGGTGCACGTACGCGTCGTCATGCGCCCCAGAGTACGCCCGCGGAGTGCCGCCCGCCCCTGAGTTGACACGCCCAGACCCGATCCGTAGTGTTCTCCGAGTTGTCCGACGTGAGCGCCGACTCCGGTCGGTCCCCGGACAGCCACTCCGCAAGTACCAACCACTACTCGACGCAGTAGCTCTGTTGTCGTTTCATTGGCATGCGTATTTACGGAATGAGGAATCCCCGTTCGAAAGGACGCGGCCCCCGATTGGCTCGGGAGCCGGGGAATCCGCTAAAGTCTCACTCGTCGGAACGGCCCAACAGCCGCGAAGGCAAACCCTGCTGACAGGGAATCGGGACCGAAAGGATCTGATAGAGTCAGAACCGCCGGAAAGGGAAACGCGGAAGCGGGAACCTGGAAAGCACCGAGGAAATCGGGTCGAGAAAAGATCTGATAGAGTCGGAAACGCAAGACCGAAGGGAAGCGCCCGGAGGAAAGCCCGAGAGGGTGAGTACAAAGGAAGCGACCGTTCCTTGAGAACTCAACAGCGTGCCAAAAGTCAACGCCAGATATGTTGATACCCCGTCTCCAGCATCAGCTGGGGCGAGGTTCCTTTGAAAAAACACAGCGAGGACGCTGTGAACGGCCGGGCTTATTCCGCCTGGCTGTTCCGCTCTCGTGGTGTTGCACCGGATTACCGGTACACATTCACGGAGAGTTTGATCCTGGCTCAGGACGAACGCTGGCGGCGTGCTTAACACATGCAAGTCGAACGATGAACCACTTCGGTGGGGATTAGTGGCGAACGGGTGAGTAACACGTGGGCAATCTGCCCTGCACTCTGGGACAAGCCCTGGAAACGGGGTCTAATACCGGATACTGACCATCTTGGGCATCCAAGGTGTTCGAAAGCTCCGGCGGTGCAGGATGAGCCCGCGGCCTATCAGCTTGTTGGTGAGGTAATGGCTCACCAAGGCGACGACGGGTAGCCGGCCTGAGAGGGCGACCGGCCACACTGGGACTGAGACACGGCCCAGACTCCTACGGGAGGCAGCAGTGGGGAATATTGCACAATGGGCGAAAGCCTGATGCAGCGACGCCGCGTGAGGGATGACGGCCTTCGGGTTGTAAACCTCTTTCAGCAGGGAAGAAGCGAAAGTGACGGTACCTGCAGAAGAAGCGCCGGCTAACTACGTGCCAGCAGCCGCGGTAATACGTAGGGCGCGAGCGTTGTCCGGAATTATTGGGCGTAAAGAGCTCGTAGGCGGCTTGTCGCGTCGGTTGTGAAAGCCCGGGGCTTAACCCCGGGTCTGCAGTCGATACGGGCAGGCTAGAGTTCGGTAGGGGAGATCGGAATTCCTGGTGTAGCGGTGAAATGCGCAGATATCAGGAGGAACACCGGTGGCGAAGGCGGATCTCTGGGCCGATACTGACGCTGAGGAGCGAAAGCGTGGGGAGCGAACAGGATTAGATACCCTGGTAGTCCACGCCGTAAACGGTGGGCACTAGGTGTGGGCAACATTCCACGTTGTCCGTGCCGCAGCTAACGCATTAAGTGCCCCGCCTGGGGAGTACGGCCGCAAGGCTAAAACTCAAAGGAATTGACGGGGGCCCGCACAAGCGGCGGAGCATGTGGCTTAATTCGACGCAACGCGAAGAACCTTACCAAGGCTTGACATACACCGGAAAACCCTGGAGACAGGGTCCCCCTTGTGGTCGGTGTACAGGTGGTGCATGGCTGTCGTCAGCTCGTGTCGTGAGATGTTGGGTTAAGTCCCGCAACGAGCGCAACCCTTGTCCCGTGTTGCCAGCAAGCCCTTCGGGGTGTTGGGGACTCACGGGAGACCGCCGGGGTCAACTCGGAGGAAGGTGGGGACGACGTCAAGTCATCATGCCCCTTATGTCTTGGGCTGCACACGTGCTACAATGGCCGGTACAATGAGCTGCGATACCGCGAGGTGGAGCGAATCTCAAAAAGCCGGTCTCAGTTCGGATTGGGGTCTGCAACTCGACCCCATGAAGTCGGAGTCGCTAGTAATCGCAGATCAGCATTGCTGCGGTGAATACGTTCCCGGGCCTTGTACACACCGCCCGTCACGTCACGAAAGTCGGTAACACCCGAAGCCGGTGGCCCAACCCCCTTGTGGGGAGGGAGCTGTCGAAGGTGGGACTGGCGATTGGGACGAAGTCGTAACAAGGTAGCCGTACCGGAAGGTGCGGCTGGATCACCTCCTTTCTAAGGAGCACTTCTTACCGATCCCTTCGGGGTGAGGTCAGAGGCCAGTACATCAGCGAATGTCTGATGCTGGTTGCTCATGGGTGGAACGTTGACTACTCGGCACGGTCCAGGATGGATTAGGCGCTAGTACTGCTCTTCGGAGCGTGGAACGCTGATCTGGTCAGCTGGCTGTGTCGGGCACGCTGTTGGGTGTCTGAGGGAATGGATTTTTCCTCAGTCGCCGGCCCCAGTGAACTCGCCTGTAAAGGTGGGGTGATGGGTGGCTGGTCGTTGTTTGAGAACTGCACAGTGGACGCGAGCATCTGTGGCCAAGTTTTTAAGGGCGCACGGTGGATGCCTTGGCACCAGGAACCGATGAAGGACGTGGGAGGCCACGATAGTCCCCGGGGAGTCGTCAACCAGGCTTTGATCCGGGGGTTTCCGAATGGGGAAACCCGGCAGTCGTCATGGGCTGTCACCCTTGCCTGAACACATAGGGCAAGTGGAGGGAACGCGGGGAAGTGAAACATCTCAGTACCCGCAGGAAGAGAAAACAACCGTGATTCCGGGAGTAGTGGCGAGCGAAACCGGATGAGGCCAAACCGTATGCGTGTGAGACCCGGCAGGGGTTGCGTATACGGGGTTGTGGGATCTCTCTTTCATGGTCTGCCGGCCGTGAGACGAGTCAGAAACCGTTGATGTAGGCGAAGGACATGCGAAAGGTCCGGCGTAGAGGGTAAGACCCCCGTAGTCGAAACATCAGCGGCTCGTTTGAGAGACACCCAAGTAGCACGGGGCCCGAGAAATCCCGTGTGAATCTGGCGGGACCACCCGCTAAGCCTAAATATTCCCTGGTGACCGATAGCGGATAGTACCGTGAGGGAATGGTGAAAAGTACCGCGGGAGCGGAGTGAAATAGTACCTGAAACCGTGTGCCTACAAGCCGTGGGAGCGTCGGAATGAAGACTTGTCTTCATTCTCGTGACTGCGTGCCTTTTGAAGAATGAGCCTGCGAGTTTGCGGTGTGTTGCGAGGTTAACCCGTGTGGGGAAGCCGTAGCGAAAGCGAGTCCGAATAGGGCGTTTGAGTAGCACGCTCAAGACCCGAAGCGGAGTGATCTAGCCATGGGCAGGTTGAAGCGGAGGTAAGACTTCGTGGAGGACCGAACCCACCAGGGTTGAAAACCTGGGGGATGACCTGTGGTTAGGGGTGAAAGGCCAATCAAACTCCGTGATAGCTGGTTCTCCCCGAAATGCATTTAGGTGCAGCGTCGTGTGTTTCTTGCCGGAGGTAGAGCACTGGATAGGCGATGGGCCCTACCGGGTTACTGACCTTAGCCAAACTCCGAATGCCGGTAAGTGAGAGCGCGGCAGTGAGACTGTGGGGGATAAGCTCCATGGTCGAGAGGGAAACAGCCCAGAGCATCGACTAAGGCCCCTAAGCGTACGCTAAGTGGGAAAGGATGTGGAGTCGCAGAGACAACCAGGAGGTTGGCTTAGAAGCAGCCACCCTTGAAAGAGTGCGTAATAGCTCACTGGTCTAGTGATTCCGCGCCGACAATGTAGCGGGGCTCAAGCGTACCGCCGAAGTCGTGTCATTGCAGCAATACGGCCAACGCCGGCTGTGATGGGTAGGGGAGCGTCGTGTGCCGGGTGAAGCAGCCGCGTAAGCGAGTTGTGGACGGTTCACGAGTGAGAATGCAGGCATGAGTAGCGATTCACACGTGAGAAACGTGTGCGCCGATTGACTAAGGGTTCCTGGGTCAAGCTGATCTGCCCAGGGTAAGTCGGGACCTAAGGCGAGGCCGACAGGCGTAGTCGATGGATAACCGGTTGATATTCCGGTACCCGCTGTGAAGCGTCAAACATCGAGCCCGCTGATGCTAAGGCCGTGAAGCCGTCCTGGAGCCTTCGGGCAAAGGGGAGTGGTGGAGCCGCCGAACCAAGGTGGTAGTAGGTGAGTGATGGGGTGACGCAGGAAGGTAGTCCAGCCCGGGCGGTGGTTGTCCCGGGGTAAGGGTGTAGGCCGTGCGATAGGTAAATCCGTCGTACATGTGGCTGAGACCTGATGCCGAGCCGATTGTGGTGAAGTGGATGATCCTATGCTGTCGAGAAAAGCCTCTAGCGAGTTTCATGGCGGCCCGTACCCTAAACCGACTCAGGTGGTCAGGTAGAGAATACCGAGGCGTTCGGGTGAACTATGGTTAAGGAACTCGGCAAAATGCCCCCGTAACTTCGGGAGAAGGGGGGCCACGCTTGGTGAGAGGACTTGCTCCTCGAGCTGGGGGTGGCCGCAGAGACCAGCGAGAAGCGACTGTTTACTAAAAACACAGGTCCGTGCGAAGCCGTAAGGCGATGTATACGGACTGACGCCTGCCCGGTGCTGGAACGTTAAGGGGACCGGTTAGTCACTCTTCGGGGTGGCGAAGCTGAGAACTTAAGCGCCAGTAAACGGCGGTGGTAACTATAACCATCCTAAGGTAGCGAAATTCCTTGTCGGGTAAGTTCCGACCTGCACGAATGGCGTAACGACTTCTCGACTGTCTCAACCATAGGCCCGGTGAAATTGCACTACGAGTAAAGATGCTCGTTTCGCGCAGCAGGACGGAAAGACCCCGGGACCTTTACTACAGTTTGATATTGGTGTTCGGTTCGGCTTGTGTAGGATAGCTGGGAGACTGTGAACTCTGGACGCCAGTTCAGGGGGAGTCGTCGTTGAAATACCAGTCTGGTCGTGCTGGATGTCTAACCTGGGTCCGTGATCCGGATCAGGGACAGTGTCTGATGGGTAGTTTAACTGGGGCGGTTGCCTCCTAAAGAGTAACGGAGGCGCCCAAAGGTTCCCTCAGCCTGGTTGGCAATCAGGTGTTGAGTGTAAGTGCACAAGGGAGCTTGACTGTGAGACCGACGGGTCGAGCAGGGACGAAAGTCGGGACTAGTGATCCGGCGGTGGCTTGTGGAAGCGCCGTCGCTCAACGGATAAAAGGTACCCCGGGGATAACAGGCTGATCTTCCCCAAGAGTCCATATCGACGGGATGGTTTGGCACCTCGATGTCGGCTCGTCGCATCCTGGGGCTGGAGTCGGTCCCAAGGGTTGGGCTGTTCGCCCATTAAAGCGGCACGCGAGCTGGGTTTAGAACGTCGTGAGACAGTTCGGTCCCTATCCGCTGCGCGCGTAGGAGTCTTGAGAAGGGCTGTCCCTAGTACGAGAGGACCGGGACGGACGAACCTCTGGTGTGCCAGTTGTTCTGCCAAGGGCATGGCTGGTTGGCTACGTTCGGGAGGGATAACCGCTGAAAGCATCTAAGCGGGAAGCCTGCTTCGAGATGAGGACTCCCACCTCCTAGAGAGGGTAAGGCTCCCAGTAGACGACTGGGTTGATAGGCCGGATATGGAAGCACGGTAACGTGTGGAGTTGACCGGTACTAATAGGCCGAGGGCTTGTCCTCAGTTGCTCGCGTCCACTGTGTTGGTTCTGAAACCACGAACAGCCCCACGTGCCACACGTGGTGCGGCTGACAGTTTCATAGTGTTTCGGTGGTTATAGCGTAGGGGAAACGCCCGGTTACATTCCGAACCCGGAAGCTAAGCCTTACAGCGCCGATGGTACTGCAGGGGGGACCCTGTGGGAGAGTAGGACGCCGCCGAACAAATATTGATGAAAGCCCCGTACCGGTTAATTCGGTACGGGGCTTTCTGTGTTGTATATGGCCATAATCCGATGTTGACATGGGCATAACACGCCCTTACCTTCGAGGCGATCGAAAGCGCTTTCTATCGAAGGAGGCACCTCATGAGATCGTCCTCGTTAACGCTCGCGTTCGCCCTCCTGCTCGGTGCGCTGGGCTTCGGGGGCCAGGCGACGGCGGCCGGGCCGGCGCCGCTGGCCGAGACGGCTCCGACCGGGTTCGCCGCGGTCAACGCGCTCGGTCAGAACGGCACCACGGGTGGGGTGGGAGGCGCGACGGTCACCGCCACCACGTCCGAGCAGTTCCTGCGGTACATCGACACCGTCGGACCGCTGATCATCAAGGTGCAGGGCACCATCAACATCACCAGTAAGCAGGGTGTGCGGCCCAACAAGACCATCATCGGGATCGGTTCGTCGGGCGTCATCAACGGTGGCGGGCTCGACTTCTACCGCTCGTACAACGTCATCGTGCGCAACATCAAGTTCACCAACGCCGAGGACGACGCGGTCAACGTCGGGCGGGAGTCGCATCACATCTGGATCGACCACAACGAGTTCGTCGCTCCCGTCGACGGGGCCCTCGACATCAACCGGGCGGCCGAGTACGTCACCGTGTCCTGGAACTGGTTCAACAAGACCGACAAGAACATGCTGATCGGTCACTCGGACGGGAACGGCGGCCAGGACGCCGGGAAGCTGAAGGTGAGCATCCACCACAACTTCTTCGACGGGTCGAAGCAGCGGAACCCGCGGGTGCGGTTCGGTGAGCCGGTGCACGTGTACAACAACTACTTCCGGAACAACGAGCTGTACGGGGTCGCGGCGACGATGAACGCCGGCGTGCTGGTCGAGGGGAACTACTTCGAGAACGTTCCGCATCCCTGCTACTCGGCCAGTGGGTACGCCGATTCAGGGCCGGGGCGGCTGGTGCAGCGCGGCAACCAGTTCGTCGGCTCGGGGACGTGTGAGACCAACGGCAGCGTGACCGAGCCGCGGGCCTTCTATGCGTACACGCTGGATCCGGCGGCCAACGTGCCCTCACTGGTGCGGGCCGGGGCCGGTGTCGGGAAGATCGGGTCCATCTAGGGTCTGGTCATGCGCTACGACCTAGTGATCTTCGACAACGACGGTGTCCTGGTCGACAGTGAGCCGATCTCCAACCGGCTGCTGGCCGCCTACCTCACCGAGCTGGGGCACCCGACGTCGTACGAGGAATCCATCCGGGACTACATGGGCTCCGCCATGCATCGTGTGCACGATCTGGTGGCGGAGCGCACCGGGCGGCGGCTGCCGGTGGACTTCGACGACGTGTTCCACGCGCGGGTCTTCGCGGCCTTCGAGCGGGACCTGAAGCCGGTGGCCGGCGTCGAGGAGGTCCTGCAGAAGCTTGCCGCCGACTCCGTGCCGTACTGCGTGGCGTCGTCCGGGAGTCATGAGCGGATTCGGGTGGGGCACCGGACGACCGGGCTCGATCGATGGTTCGACGAAGGGCGGATCTTCAGCTCACAGGATGTGGGGAAGGGGAAGCCGGCTCCCGATCTGTTCCTGCACGCGGCCGGGCGCATGGGGGTCGCGCCGGAGCGGTGTGTCGTCGTCGAGGACAGTCCGCTGGGGGTGCGGGCGGCGGTTGCGGCGGGGATGGACGTGTACGGGTTCACCGCCATGACGCCGGCGGAGAGGCTGGCCGGGGCCCGGGGGCTGTTCTCCGACATGGGGGAGCTGACTGGCCTGCTCGTGTGAGGCCGTAGAAGCTGAACCGAATTCACCTTTGGCGGGATCTACCCACGGGTAAGCCGGGGCCCTACGCTCGCCGCCATGACTGATGTGCTGCGGCGCGGCAGGGGCTCGTTGGCGTTCAGCTTCTTGGTGCAGGGGGTCGCCTTCGCTCTGCTCGTGACGCGGATTCCGGCCATCCAGAACCGGTACGGGGTCTCCGACGCGCTGCTGCCCGCCTTCCTGGCCGCGGTGCCCATCCTCGCTGGGGTGGGGAGCGTGAGCACCGAGCGGCTGGTGAGGCGGGTGCGGCCGAGCCGGCTGTTGCGGTGGTCCCAGCCCGTGGTGCTGTTGGCGCTGCTCGGGGTCGGGGCCGGGGAGCGGATGGTGGAACTGGGCATCGCGCTCGCGGTGTTCGGGCTGGCCGTCGGGGTGCTGGACGCGTCGATGAACATGCTCGGGGTGAGCCTGCAGCGGTCGTACGGGCGCAGCATCATGCTCAGTTTCCACGCGGTCTACAGCCTGGGCGGGATCGTGGGGGCCTCGCTGGCGTGGGCGGGGGCGCACTGGGATCTGGCGTTGTGGGTGTCGTACCTGCCGGTCGTGGCGGTGCTGCTGCCGGCGGTGCTGGTGGGGAGCCGGTGGTACGTCGACGACCAGGACGCGGCGGCAGTGCCGGAGGAGAAGGCCGGGGAGGAGCGGGCCGTCGCGTTCAAGTGGCTGCTGCCGCTGTGTCTGGTGATGACGGTCGCCTATATCGGGGACTCCACGGTCTCCAACTGGAGCGCGAAGTACCTCCAGGACGTGCTGGGGAGCTCGGAGCAACTGGCGACGGTGCCGTACAACGTGTACATGGTGACCACGCTGCTGGGCCGGGCGATCGGGGACCTGGGAGTGCGGCGGTTCGGGGCCGTGGCCGTCGTGCGGGCTGGGGCGCTGGTGGCGGCGGGTGGGTTCGCCGTGGTGGCGGGGGCGCCCGGGGCGTGGGTGGGGATGCTGGGGTTCACGCTGCTGGGGTTGGGGCTGTGTGTGCTGGTGCCGCAGACGTTCGCAGCGGCCGGCAGGTTGTTCCCGGGGGCTTCGGATGCGGCCGTCGCGCGATTGAATGTATTCAACTATGTGGGGTTTTTGATCGGTTCGCCGTTGGTCGGTGTGCTCGGGGACGTGTGGAGCTACCGCGGGGCGATGGTCGTGCCGATGGTGTTGGTGCTGGTGACGCTGGTGTACGCCCGGTCGTTCGCGGCTCAACCGGACCGATACGGTGGCGGGCATGAGCGGCCGCGCACAGCTGATGTGGGACGAGGCAGTAACGGGCTATGACTTCGGTCCCGGGCATCCGATGGACCCGGTCCGGCTCGCCCTGACCCGGCGACTGGTCGGTGCCTTCGGGCTGGACCGTGAGGTGGAGGTGGTCGCCGCGAAGGCGGCCGGGGAGTCGACGCTGCGGCTCGTCCACCGGCAGGACTACATCGAGGCGGTGAAGGCCGCGTCGGCGGATCCGGGGGCGGCGGACCAGTCGTACGGGCTGGGGACGATGGACGATCCGGCCTTCGCCGGGATGCACGAGGTGTCGGCGCTGATCGCCGGACAGTCGGTGGGGGCCGCGGAGGCCGTGTGGCGCGGGGAGGTGCTGCACGCGGTGAACTTCGCGGGCGGGCTGCACCACGCGATGCCGGGCGGCGCCTCCGGGTTCTGCATCTACAACGACGCGTCGCTGGCGATCGCCCGGCTGCTGGAGCTCGGGGCCGAGCGGGTGGCGTACATCGACGTCGACGTGCATCACGGGGACGGGGTGCAGGCGGCGTTCTGGGAGGACCCGCGGGTGCTGACGATCTCGTTGCACGAGCATCCCCGGACGCTGTTCCCGCAGACCGGGTGGCCGGAGGAGACCGGGGCGGACTCCGCGGAGGGCTCGGCGGTGAACGTGGCGCTGCCGGCCGGGACCGGGGACGCCGGCTGGCTGCGGGCGTTCCACGCGGTCGTGCCGGAGCTGATCGCGGACTTCCGGCCGCAGGTGCTGGTGACGCAGCACGGGGCCGACACGCACTTCGAGGATCCGTTGGCGCATCTGGCGGTGTCGCTGGACGCGCAGCGGGCGGTGCAGGGGGCCTGTCACGACCTGGCGCACGAGTACGCCGACGGGCGGTGGGTGGCGCTGGGCGGGGGCGGTTACGCCGTGGTGGACGTCGTGCCGCGGTCGTGGACGCATCTGGTCGGGATCGCGGCGGGCCGGCCTGTGGCGCCCGAGGCGATGATTCCCGAGGGCTGGCGGCAGGAAGTGTTCGCCCGGACGCGGCAGTTGGCCCCGGCGCGGATGACGGACGGGCGCTGGCCCGTGGCCTTCCCCGGCTGGGAGGAGGGCTACGACCCCGCGGACCGGCTGGACCAGGCGGTGCTGGCGGCTCGGCGGGCGGTGTTCCCGCTGCGGGGGCTGCTGGCCTGACCGGGTGGGCCCTCGCGTAGGCCGACCGTGCGGTGTTCCCCGGTTCCCGGGACATGTGGGGTGCCGGTCGCGCACGATCTCCTCGTGCTGACCCCAGAAGCCCTTCGTGCGCACCTGGTGGGCGCACGCCTCGCCGGGACCGTGGCCACGCCTCGTGAGGAGAGCCTGCGGAGTTACCGGCTGTTCGCCGCCCGGGATCCCCGGGTGCTCCTCGGGCTGGACCCCGAGGGTGCCTGGAGCCAGCGGGACGTGATCGAGCTGATGGCGGACCGGTGCGGGGTTTCGGCCGATTGTCGTCGGGTTTCCGGCCAGGATGTGATCGATCCGGGGCGCACCCTGGCCGCGCTGGACGCCTTCGCGGAACGCCTCGCCGAGGCCGCCCGGCGGAGCGCACCCGTGCTCCTGGGCACCGGGCACCCCCACCGGCTGCTCGGTTTCTACGCCGCTCTCGCAGACGCGCTGTCGGCGGCGGGGTGTGCCGTTCTCACCCCGGCGCAGGGTCGCTGTGTCGACATAACGACCCGGTTCGGTCTACGTACGTACAACCTCGACTACGTACGAGGAGTCGCGCTGGTGCGGGGATCCGGTGGGGAACGCCCCGGTTGTGAGCCCGGCGCACATACGCACTCACCTCTCCCGGTTCGTACCGTGTTGGCCGCTGCCGCGGAGGCCGGCGGGCCCCTTCCCGAGCTGGTGATCGGGGACCACGGGTGGGTCTGCGGAGCAGGTCAGCTGGGGTTCGAGGCCCTCGGGCCGGCCGATACGGACGACCCCGCCCCGTTCGTCGGTGAGGCGGAGGGGTCCGTCTCCGTCGTCGTTCCATTTGATGACGGCGTGCGGTCTGATTACTACCTGCCGCTTACCCGCTACGTACTCAATCGGGCGTGTCTGTCACAGTAGGCCGCCGATGGGTGCACCTCTTCCCCACTCGCATCACCCGCCCCTACATTGGGGAGTGAGCACGCAGCGACGAAGAGTCACCGGAAGGGGAAGCCGGTGGCCGTCGAGTGCGGAAGGTTCAGGTGTGTCATGGCTGCAGCTGGCGAAAGGCCTCTGAACGAGGTTCAGTTCCTTACCGTGGCGGAAGTCGCCTCGGTGATGCGAGTGTCGAAGATGACCGTGTACCGGTTGGTGCACAGCGGTCATCTGCCCGCGATCCGTGTGGGGCGGTCCTTCCGCGTCCCGGAGCAAGCGGTTCACGAGTACCTCCGCGAGAGTTATGTGGGGGTGGAAACCGCCTGACGGCTGGGGCGGGGTGATCCCTACAGGGCACTCGGGATCACCCTGGCCCCCTCGATTACGACCTCAGCGCTCGGACGGGTAGGCTGGCCCCTCGTAGGTCGTGTGGGCCCCGGCGCCCAGCACCGAGTGATGAGAAGTGAGCGAGGGTAGTCGTGGGCTCTGTTATCAAGAAGCGGCGCAAGCGGATGGCCAAGAAGAAGCACCGCAAGCTGCTCAAGCGCACGCGCGTTCAGCGTCGCAACAAGAAGTAGGTTCGCGACGCGGACGCCGCGAGAGCGTTGCTGTGGCCCCCCACCCACCGGTGGGGGGCCACACGTGTTCCGGCTCGTACGTCCGGCTGCTTGTCGTCACCTCACGCATCGGGCGGTCATCACAGCGCAACGCCGACCCGCTAAGTTGGCCCCGCAGGGGAACGCGGCGGGGCAAGAGGTTTTCTGGAAGGAAGGCGCTGATCTTGGGCAAGGTCGTGCTCGTGACCGGTGTGGCCCGCCAGCTGGGGGGCCGGTTCGTACGGCGGATCCAGCGGGACCCCGAGGTGGACCGGGTCGTCGCCGTGGACGCGGTGCCGCCCGAGCACCATCTGGGCGGCGCGGACTTCGTCCAGGCCGACATCCGGCAGCCCACCATCGCGCGGGTGCTCGCCGAGACGGGCGCCGACACGATCGTCCACCTGGACGTGACGGGCACGCCGCTGGGCAGCGGCAACCGGGCCTCCCTGAAGGAGACCAACGTCATCGGCACCATGCAGCTGCTCGGTGCCTGCCAGAAGTCCCCGAACGTGCGGCGGCTGGTCGTGAAGTCCAGCACGAACGTCTACGGGTCCGCGCCCCGCGACCCGGCCGTCTTCACCGAGACGACCCCGCCCAAGTCCCTGCCCAGCGGCGGCTTCGCCAAGGACACGGTCGAGGTCGAGGGCTACGTCCGCGGCTTCGCGCGCCGCCGGCCCGACGTGGCCGTCTGCGTGCTGCGGTTCGCCAACATCCTCGGCCCGACCGCGGACACGCCGCTCGCCTCGTACTTCTCGCTGCCGGTCCTGCCGACCGTGTTCGGCTACGACCCGCGGCTGCAGTTCGTGCACGAGGACGACGTGATCGAGGTGCTGCGGATCGCCTCGCACGAGCCGCGGCGGGGCACGCTCAACAGCGGCACCTTCAACATCGCCGGCGACGGAGTCCTGCTGCTCTCGCAGTGCTCCCGGCGCCTCGGACGCCCCACCGTGCCCCTGCTGCTCCCGGCCGTCACCTGGGCGGGCTCGCTGGTGCGTACGCTGGGCATGTCGGACTTCTCGCCCGAGCAGATCCGGCTGCTCACCCACGGCCGGGTCGTGGCCACGGGCCAGATGCGCGAGACGCTGGGATTCCAGCCCAAGTACACGACCGCGGAGACGTTCGCGGACTTCGCACGCAGCCAAGGTCCCGGACTTCTTCCGCCGGAGGCCCTTGCGGGGGCCGTCGACCGGATCGCCGCGCTGCCCCTCGCGGGCGGCGGCCACCCCCCGACGCAGAGCGCCAACTGAGGAGCGCATCAACGATGGCGGATGCCAAGGTCATTCCGTTCGACGACGACCGGTCCCGCGGGGGCGCCGCGCAGCGTCCGCAGCGGCGCCGGACTGCGGGGAGCAGGCGCCCGGGCACGGACTCGGCGCCGGTCCGTGAGGTGCAGCCCCTGCCCACCACGGCCGTTCCGCAGGATGATGTTCCTGTGACGCCTGAGGAACAGCTCCCGGAGGGGCCCGAGGGTGGCGAGGGCGGCCTGGAGAGGCGTATCGCGGGCGGCCTGGCCTTCCTGCGCCGCCGCCTCACCGGGGACTACGAGGTCGACGACTTCGGCTACGACGAGGAACTCACCGACCAGGTCCTGATGTCCCTGCTGCGCCCGCTGTACGAGAAGTACTTCCGGGTCGAGGTGAAGGGCATCGAGAACATCCCGTCCGAGGGCGGCGCCCTGATCGTCGCCAACCACTCCGGAACGCTGCCGATGGACGGCCTGATGATGCAGGTCGCCATGCACGACAACCACCCGGCGGGCCGGCATCTGCGGCTGCTCGCCGCGGACCTGGTGTTCATGCTGCCGGTGGTCAACGAGCTGGCCCGCAAGCTCGGTCACACCCTGGCCTGCTCCGAGGACGCGGCACGGCTGCTGGAGCAGGGCGAGCTGGTCGGGGTGATGCCGGAGGGCTTCAAGGGTCTCGGCAAGCCCTTCGCGGACCGCTACAAGCTCCAGCGCTTCGGCCGCGGCGGTTTCGTCTCGACGGCCCTGCGTGCCGGGACGCCGATCGTGCCCTGCTCGATCGTCGGGGCCGAGGAGATCTACCCGATGATCGGCAACGCCAGGACGGTCGCCCGGCTGCTGGGCTTCCCGTACTTCCCGATCACGCCCACGTTCCCGTGGCTCGGGCCGCTCGGGGCGGTTCCGCTGCCGACCAAGTGGACGATCCAGTTCGGTGAGCCGATCCCGACGGACGGCTATCCGCCGGAGGCCGCCGAGGACCCGATGCTGATGTTCAACCTGACCGACCAGGTCAGGGAGCAGATCCAGCACACGCTGTACAAGCTGCTGGTGCAGCGCCGGTCGGTCTTCTTCTGAGGCCGTGCCCACGACGATGAGGGCGCCCCTTCCGAGGGGCGCCCCCACTGTCGTACCGCCGGCTAGTCGGCGTCCTCGCTGTCGATGCCCAGCCTGGGCAGCAGATCGGGCAGGAGCGGCGGGAGCGTCACGTCCGGCTCGGGGACGGGCGTGCTGCCTTCCGTCGGCGGCGAGGTGCTCGTGTCGCTGTCCTGCGGCGGGTCGAGCAGGCCGCCGGTGTTGCCGCCGAGCAGGCCGTCGCTGTCGCTGCCGGAGCCGGCCGAGCGGCTGGGGCTGCCGCTGCCGGTGTTGCCCTCGCCGGAGTGGCCGCGGCCGCTGTCGCTGGGGCGGGCCGACCGGTCGGTGGCGGAGGAGCCCGTGGGGGCCGACTCGGAGGCGCCCTGGCGGTTGCCGTTGCCGCCGTTTTGGGCCGGGGGCTCGGGCAGCAGGGACCGCAGCGGGGCGACGTCCTCCTCTATGGCGTCGAACACCGAGGACACCTGATCGCTGACGTCCCCCAGCTGGACGGGGAGCCTGTCGCGCAGTTCGCCCCAGGCCTCGCGGTGGGAGCGGGAGAACGCGGACAGGGCCTGGATGGGCTCCAGGGAGTCCGGATCGCGCTCGTAGGCCTCGTTCAGCAGTCGGTGGCCTTCCGACGCGTCGTGCCGCATGCCGGACAGGGCGCGGCGGATCTCGCCCAGGGACTCGTGGTCCAGCGGGCCGCTGCGGCCTCGCTCCATCAGGCGGCGGGCTTCGCTGAGCCGGGTGGAGGCGTGGTCGAGATAGACCCGCCCGCGCTCGTCGACCCCGTCGGCGAGGCCGAGTTTGACGTCCTCGATGCCGCGCTTGAGGCCGTAGAGCGAGTCGCCGGGCAGAGCGTCGGAGCTGGCGGCCGCGACTCCGCCGAAGGCGCTCGCGGCCACGCCCACGCTGAGCCCGCCCGCGGTGAGGCCCTTGGCGAGACGGGACCGGGGCCGGAACTTCTTCAGTGGGCTCGCGCGGTGGGCGCCACGGGCCCGGGGGGTGCGCTGCTCGGGGACTGCGCGGTCCGTCGCCCCGCCGCCCGCGGTGCCCTCCTGGAGCATGGCCTCGAAGGCGGCCACCAGCTGGGCCCGCTGGACGACCTTGACCTCCGGATCGAGCTCCGGCTTGGGCAGCGCGCCGAGACCGGACGCGAGCGCCAGCAGGCGCGCCTGTTCGGTCGGCTCCGCAGCGGCCGGGGCCGGCGTCGATCCTTCGGACTGCTCTGCCGCCGTGCCCTGCTCGGACTGCTCCTGAAGGGCCTGGGCGAAGGCGTTCGCCCGCCGGTGCGCCGATACGTTCGCGATCACTGGCGGCACCTCCTCTCGTCATGACGGTCGACTCCCCAGGGGGTCCTGAGGGTTGCACACCCTGAGCACGACCACACGATCGAGTGATCGGAGTCGGTCAGGGGGTGACCACAGGGAGCCTGCATCCCGCACAACGAGTGGCGCGGCACTTGGGTTACGGACGCCGGATGATCGGATGCGGAAGTCAACCGACTTTCACGGAACGTGAGTTGGCCGTCGCCATGCGTAGGACCGTCAGCGGGCGTCTTCCGGGAGAAGCCGGGCGAGGGTGCGGACGGCCCGGTACTGGAGGGTCTTGATGGCACCCTCGTTCTTGCCCATCACACGGGCGGTCTCGGCGACGGAGAGGCCCTGGAGGAAGCGGAGTGTCACGCACTCCTGCTGCTGGGGGTTGAGTCGCCGCACGGCGTCGAGCAGAGCGGCGTTGGAGAGGGACTCCAGGACGGAGTCCTCGGGGGAGCGCTCGACCTCGTTGGCGTCGAGCATCTCGCCGGTGGTGACCTCCAGCCGGAAACGGCTGGACTTGAAGTGGTCCGCGACGAGGTTGCGGGCGATGGTGACCAGCCAGGCGCCGAAGTCCCGGCCCTGCCAGGTGAAGGTGCCGATGCGGCGCAGGGCACGCAGGAAGGTCTCGCTGGTGAGGTCTTCGGCGGTCGCCTTTCCTCCGACCCGGTAGTAGATGTACCGGTAGACGGTGTCGCTGTATTGGTCGTAGAGACGGCCGAAGGCGTCGGACTCGCCGGCCTGGGCGCGCTCCACGAGGTCCATCATGCGGGCGCTGTCGCTGTCCGCCGCCGGCCGTCGGACGGTGGCCGCGCCGGACGGGCGCCCTCGTCTGCCGACCGCGGCGCTGCCGTCGGCCAGTGCATAGCAAGGGCCTACGGGCGCGGCGGTGGCGAATGCGGGGCCGGCGTACGCGGTGGGGACGTAGCCGCGCAACAGGTCGAGGACCGTTGCGCGCAGCGTAGCCAGGCCCGAGGCGTCAACCCCGACGTGTGGGTACACGGGACTCCCAGAGGCAGAGCTTCCATCACGTGCAGTGCGGGACCTTTCACCCGTCGTAGCGACGGAGGGGTACCGGTTTGCGTCTGAGGAGAATAACGCTTCGTGCAGGCCCTGCTACACCGAGTTGCTCAAATCATCGATTACGTCGCTTCCGTAACCGATTGACACCGCATCAAGTGTCAGAGTGTGAACAATTCTTGATCGGAAAACTTCGGATTGAGGATGAGTCCAGGGCGTGTTCTGGCCGTGTCCAGCCAAGAGGACTGGATACGAGGTTGTGGGGGTACGCCAGTTGGATTTACGGGGCCTGTCATCCGTAAACGAAGGTGTCCCGGATTGATCGGTCGTCGGCTTGACCGGCCGTCAGCGGCGGCGGCGGTGCAGGGCGATCGCCGCCGCGGTGCCGCCGGCCACCGCGCCCACGCCGGCCGCGGCGGGGATACCGACCTTGGCCGCCTTGCGGCCGGTGCGGTAGTCGCGCAGGCGCCAGTCCAGCTCGCGGGCGTGCTTGCGCAGCTTGGAGTCCGGGTTGATGGCGTAGGGGTGGCCGACCAGGGACAGCATCGGGATGTCGTTGTGCGAGTCGCTGTAGGCGGCGCAGCGGCTCAGGTCCAGGCCCTCGGCCGCGGCCAGCGCGCGGACCGCCTCGGCCTTCGCGGGGCCGTGCAGCGGTTCGCCGACGAGCTTGCCCGTGTAGACGCCGTCGACCGACTCGGCGACCGTGCCCAGGGCGCCGGTCAGGCCCAGGCGGCGGGCGATGACCTGGGCGATCTCGACGGGGGCCGCCGTCACGAGCCAGACCCTCTGGCCCGCGTCCAGGTGGGCCTGGGCCAGGGCGCGGGTGCCGGGCCAGATGCGCTCGGCCATGTACTCGTCGTAGATCTCCTCGCCGATCGACTGGAGCTCGGCGACGCGGTGGCCCTTGACGATGGACAGGGCCGAGTCGCGGGCCTCCTGCATGTGTTCGGGGTCCTCGACCCCGGCCAGCCGGAACCATGCCTGCTGCCAGGCGAACCGGGCGAGGTCGCGCGTCTCGAAGAACTTCCGCTTGTACAGGCCCCGACCGAAGTGGAACAGGGCGGCACCCTGCATGACGGTGTTGTCCAGGTCGAAGAAGGCGGCGGCCTGGTCGTCGCCGTGCACCGGGAACTGCGGTTCCTCGGGCGTGCCGACGGCCTCCTGCGAGGACTTGCGGGCAGCCTCCGCCGAGGCCTCGCCTGCCAAAACGCTCCGCGCCGTGGCGGAGCGCCTACGGGGAGTGAGCCATCCGAGAGCGGCCATGGCGTGAGCATAGCCAGATTGTTCGGGGGTTCCGGAGTCGAGAGGTTCGGAGCGTGTGAACTCTCGGCGAGCGTGTCGTCAAAGGTGTCGGCCGGGACAGGCACGACCGGCGTGTCCCCTGGTGCTTTCACGGGGGTTCCCCTCGTTCACGGGCGCGCGACAATGGCGGACATGAGTCCCCTCTTTCGTCGCAGGCCCCCTCGGGACCGGCTCGTCACCCTGATCCGGAAGCCCGGCTGTCATCTGTGTGATGACGCACAGGTCGTCGTGGAGAAGGTGTGCGGTGATCTGGGAGTCCCCTGGGAGCAGAAGGACATCACCGAGGATCGGGAACTGCACGACCAGTACTGGGAACAGATCCCGGTCGTGCTGGTGGACGGCAGGCAGCACACGTTCTGGCGGGTGAACGAGGGCCGCCTGCGCAAGGCGCTGACCGACTGATGCCGGCCGGGTGCCGCAACTGACCGAGCAGTCCAAAGCGGTCGGCTGGGTCGCTTAGGACCGATCGACGGTGGCTGGTCTCGGGGGCGGGATACGCGGAGGAGAGTGTGCGGTTTTGCCCCCAGAAGTAAAGGAACAGTGGTGCGGATGCGCCGGTTCCCCAGGAGCGCGCCGGGGGCGCGTGAGCCCGGTCACGTTGGGCGGGCAAAACGGACACCATCTTTGTGCACGCGTTCACAAAGACATAGCCTGCTTTCGACGGGGCGGTCATGTAGGGACGTATGACCGCCTACAGCCCCGCTCTACCCGCAGGAGCACCGTGGCAACTGGCCGAACTCACCGACCGGCGACCCGCAGCCGAGGGATTCCCGAGGCCACCGTCGCCCGGCTTCCGCTGTACCTCCGCGCTCTGACCGCGCTGTCGGAGCGCTCGGTGCCCACGGTCTCCTCCGAGGAGCTCGCGGCCGCGGCGGGGGTCAACTCCGCGAAGCTGCGCAAGGACTTCTCCTACCTCGGCTCCTACGGGACCCGGGGCGTCGGCTACGACGTCGAGTATCTCGTCTACCAGATCTCCCGCGAACTGGGCCTCACCCAGGACTGGCCCGTCGTGATCGTCGGTATCGGCAACCTCGGCGCCGCCCTCGCCAACTACGGCGGGTTCGCCTCCCGCGGCTTCCGGGTCGCCGCGCTGATCGACGCCGACCCGGCCATGGCGGGCAAGCCCGTCGCCGGCATTCCCGTGCAGCACTCCGACGACCTGGAGAAGATCATCCAGGACAACGGCGTGTCGATCGGTGTCATCGCCACCCCCGCCGGTGCCGCCCAGCAGGTCTGCGACCGGCTCGTGGCCGCCGGCGTCACCTCCATCCTGAACTTCGCGCCGACCGTGCTGTCCGTCCCCGAAGGCGTCGACGTGCGCAAGGTCGACCTCTCCATCGAGCTGCAGATCCTCGCCTTCCACGAGCAGCGCAAGGCCGGCGAGGAGGCCGCCGCCTCCGACGGCGGCGTCCCGGCCGCCGCCGCGCGCAGCGACTCCGCCGACCAGGGACCCGACGGGGACATGCCCGCCGTGATGCCGGCATGAGCCTCCTCGTCGTCGGACTCAGCCACCGCAGCGCTCCCGTCAGCGTGCTGGAGCGGGCCTCGCTCAACGCGGACGCGCAGGTCAAGCTGCTCCAGGACACGGTCGCCGCCGAACCGGCCGCCGAGGCCGCGCTGCTCGCCACCTGCAATCGCATCGAGCTCTACGCCGACGTGGACAAGTTCCACGCCGGTGTCGCCGAGCTGTCCACGCTGCTCGCCCAGCACAGCGGGGTCGGCCTGGAGGAACTCACTCCCTATCTCTACGTGCACTACGAGGACCGGGCCGTCCACCACCTGTTCTCGGTGGCCTGCGGCCTGGACTCGATGGTCGTCGGCGAGGGGCAGATCCTCGGCCAGATCAAGGACTCCCTGAACCGCGCCCAGGAGCTCAACTCCGCGGGCCGGCTGCTGAACGACCTGTTCCAGCAGGCCCTGAGGGTCGGCAAGCGCGCCCACTCCGAGACCGGCATCGACCGCGCAGGCCAGTCCCTGGTCACCTTCGGCCTGGAGCAACTGGCCGCGGGCGGCGAGGTGCAGACCTGGGCCCGGGGCAAGAAGGCCCTGGTCATCGGCGCCGGGTCGATGTCCTCCCTGGCCGCGGCGACGCTCGCGCGGGCCGGGGTCGCCGAGGTCGTCATCGCCAACCGCACCCAGGACCGCGCGGAGCGACTGGCGCAGATACTGGCCGAGGGCGACGACACGGACGTGCTGGCCCGCGCGGTCCCGATGGAGTCGGTGCCGGTCGAGCTGACACGTGCCGATGTCGCCGTCTCCTGCACCGGCGCGACGGGCCTGGTCCTGACGGCCGAGTCGGTCGCCGCCGCGGTGGAGGGCCGTACGGCCACGCCGTCCGCCGTGGCCGACGGCGACGGGCCGCCCGCTCCGGACGGCGAGCCGGGCCGGACGGCGGGCGCGGAGCGGGGCAACCTGCCGGCGACCGGCCTCGGCGGCGAGGACGGCTGTCCGCTGGACCTGTCCGCGGTGCAGGGCACCGCCGGATTCTCCGTGCTGGGCGAGGCGGCCGTGGCCGGTATGGCCGCCGCCGACCTGGAGCAGCACGCGGCGTGGGTGGACAACGGCACGGTGGGCGGCGCCCAGCGCGCGGCCAGGCCGGGGACGGCAGGCCCGCTCGACCCCGCCTCGGACGCCGACGCCATCGCCGCGCTCGCCGCGACCGTGGCCGCCGTCGGCCGGATCCCCGAGCGGCGCCGGCCCGAGCCGGCCGACGAGCCGCCGCGGCCCGAGCCCGTGCTCTTCCTGCTCGACCTGGCGATGCCGCGCGACATAGACGCGGCCGCGCACCGGCTGGGCGGGGTGCGGCTGGTGGACATCGAGTCGCTGGCGGAGGCCTCCGCGGGCGCTCCGATGGCTGCCGATGTGGACCAGGTCAGGCGTATCGTCTCCGACGAGGTCGCGGCCTTCGGGGCAGCACTGCGGGCCGCGCACATCACGCCGACCGTGGTCGCCCTGCGCACCATGGCCGCCGATGTCGTGGCCAGCGAGATCGCCCGCCTGGACGGACGGCTTCCCGGCCTCGACGACAAGCACCGCGCGGAGATCACCCAGACCGTTCGGCGCGTGGTGGACAAGCTGCTGCACGCGCCGACCGTACGGGTCAAGCAACTCGCGGCCGAGCCCGGCGGCGCCGGGTACGCGGACGCGCTGCGGACCCTGTTCGACCTCGACCCGGAGGCGGTAGCCGCCGTCTCCCGGGCCGAGGACAGCACAGAGAAAGACCGAGGGCCGGCATGAACGACAAGGCACTACGGCTCGGCACCCGGCGGAGCAGGCTCGCCATGGCCCAGTCCGGGCAGGTGGCCGAGGCCGTGAGCCGGGTGACCGGGCGGCCCGTCGAGCTCGTCGAGATCACCACGTACGGCGACGTCTCGCGTGAGGCACTCGCCCAGATCGGCGGCACGGGTGTGTTCGTGACCGCTCTGCGCGACGCGCTGCTCAAGGGCGAGGTCGACTTCGCGGTGCACTCGCTGAAGGACCTGCCGACCACGCAGCCCGATGAACTGGTGGTGGCGGCCGTACCCGCGCGGGAGGACCCGCGGGACGTGATCGTCGCCCGGGACGCGCTGAAGTTCACCGACCTGCCGAGCGGGGCCCGCATCGGTACCGGTTCGCCGCGCCGCATGGCCCAGCTCAACGCGTACGCGCGCAGCCACGGCCTGGACATAGCGACGGTCCCGATCCGCGGCAACGTCGACACCCGCATCGGATACGTACGGTCCGGCGAACTCGACGCCGTCGTGCTGGCCGCCGCCGGACTGAACCGGATCGGCCGGGGCGACGAAGTGACCGACTTCCTGTCGGTCGACACGGTTTTGCCCGCCCCCGGCCAGGGGGCCCTGGCGATCGAGTGTGCCGCGGGCAACGCGGACCTCGTCGCCGCGCTCGCCGAACTCGACGACCCGCTCACGCGGGTCGCCGTGACGGCCGAGCGGTCACTGCTCGCCGCCCTGGAGGCCGGTTGCAGCGCCCCTGTGGGCGCGCTGGCCGACCTTTTGGCCGACGGGCAGATTGTCAAGGAAATGCGCCTGCGCGGCGTCGTCGGCACCACCGACGGCACGCGCATGGTGCAGCTGTCCACCACCGGTCCCGTGCCCGAGACGCACGACCGGGCAACGGCGCTCGGTCGCGAACTCGCGGCCGAGATGCTCGCCCAGGGCGCGGCCGGTCTGATGGGGGAGCGAGCACATTGAGCCCCACCGCCCTTTCCGCCGGTCCTGAACACGGGCACGTCACCTTCCTGGGTGCCGGACCCGGAGATCCGGGACTGCTTACTCTGCGCGCCGTCGAGGCGCTGGCGCACGCGGACGTCCTCGTCGCCGAGCACGAAGTGCTCGACGTCGTACGTCAGCACGCCAGGCAGGGCGTCTCCGAAGTGCACACGGACTCGGATCCTTCCCAGGAGCCGGGTCCGGGCACAGGAGCGCCCCAGCTGACGGTAGTTGACGGCTCGTCAACCGCCGTCGCCGCCCCCGCGGTGCGGGATGCCGCACATCTTGTCATGGAGGCCGCGCGGGGCGGCAGGCGGGTCGTGCGTGCGGTGTCCGGGGACCCCGGGCTCGACACGTACGCCGCCGAGGAGATGCTGGCGTGCGCCGCCGCCGGGGTGCCCTTCGAGGTCGTCCCCGGTATCGCGAGCGCCGTCGGTGTGCCCGCGTACGCCGGTGTGCCGCTGCGCGACGCGCAGGGCGCGGACGTGCGATTCGTCGACGCGCGCACGGCGTCGGACCGGTGCTGGACGGAGGTCGGGGCGTCGGACGGCACGGTCGTCGTGTCCACCACCCTGGACTCCGTCGCCGCGGCGGCCGGCGAGCTCGTCTCCGCGGGCCGCAAGCCGGACACCCCGATGACGGTCACCGTCGCCGGTACGACCACCCGGCAGCGCACCTGGACCGCCACGCTCGGCACGATCGCGCAGACGCTGAAGCAGGCCAAGGTGCTGCCCTCGCCCGACGGCGGCCGGCCGGTGATAGCCGTGGTCGGTGAGCGTTCCGCCGCCGCCCAGCGCGACCAGCTCGCGTGGTTCGAGTCCAAGCCGCTGTTCGGCTGGAAGGTGCTCGTGCCGCGTACCAAGGAGCAGGCGGCGTCGCTCTCCGACCAACTGCGGTCGTACGGGGCCGTGCCGCACGAGGTGCCGACCATCGCCGTCGAGCCGCCGCGCACGCCCCAGCAGATGGAGCGGGCGGTCAAGGGGCTCGTGACCGGCCGCTACGAGTGGATCGCCTTCACCTCCGTGAACGCCGTCAAGGCCGTGCGGGAGAAGTTCGAGGAGTACGGGCTCGACGCGCGTGCCTTCGCGGGCATCAAGGTCGCGGCCGTCGGCGAGCAGACCGCCAAGGCGCTGATCGCCTTCGGCGTGAAGCCGGACCTGGTGCCGAGCGGTGAGCAGTCGGCCGCCGGTCTGCTGGAGGACTGGCCCCCCTACGACCCGGTCTTCGACCCCATCGACCGGGTGTTCCTGCCGCGGGCCGACATCGCCACGGAGACGCTGGTCGCCGGGCTGATCGAGCTGGGCTGGGAGGTCGACGACGTCACGGCCTACCGGACCGTGCGGGCCTCGCCGCCGCCGGCGGAGACCCGGGAGGCGATCAAGGGCGGCGGGTTCGACGCCGTGCTGTTCACGTCGTCGTCGACCGTGCGGAACCTGGTCGGTATCGCCGGCAAGCCGCACAACGTCACCGTCATCGCGTGTATCGGGCCGGCCACGGCGAAGACCGCCGAGGAGCACGGGCTCCGGGTGGACGTGATGGCTCCGGAGCCGTCCGTGCACAAGCTGGCGGAGGCGCTGGCCGACTTCGGCGCGAAGCGGAGAGCTGCCGCTCTCGAAGCCGGGGATCCGGTGACGCGGCCGAGTGAGAGGCGGCCGGGGGCTCGGCGGCGGCGGTCTACGACCTGAGGGTCGACCGAGGTTGTCGGCTGCGGCTACGCGGGGGTCACCGCGTGGCCGTAGCGCAGCAGGTTGTCCGGGTCGTAGGTGGCCTTGTCGTGGCGTAGGCGTTCGTAGACCTCCGGGGTCCAGGCGCGGGCGCGGTCCTGTTCGTCGCCCGGGGTGCCGTGGATGTTGACCATGGTGCGGCCCGTGCCGTAGGGGGCCATGGCCGTGTAGAGCTGTTCCGTGGCCCGTTCGATGGCCTCGGCGGCGGGTGGCGCGGCCAGGATGCCGACCGAGTCGATGAAGTACTGGGCGTCGCGGGCGCAGATCGCGTCCTCGACGGGGGACGGGCGGGACATCGCGCCGCCCATGTGGCGTATCTCCACCATCAGCAGCGGGTGGTCGACGCCTGCCGCGGGGCCGGCCTGGTCCAGGAACGTGCGGACGGCGTCGGGGGGCAGGTCGCGCAGGAGCAGGCAGGACTCCCTTGCGGGGAGCGGGTCCTGCGGTTCCATGTGGATGCGGTTCAGGGCCGCGTGGTCCATCACCTCGACCGTGTCGACGGCCACGGGGGCGGCCGCGCGGAGCGGTGCGATCAGTGCCTCGCCCTCGGCCGGGAGGCCCGGCCAGGCGATCGCCACGCGGGCCCAGAAGCCGCCGCGCAGTGGCTCCGGGATCTGCGGGATGGGCGGCAGGCGCAGGATCGTGAACGCGCTGCACATCTGGTCCGGGATCGTGCGGGTCCAGTCCACCCAGGCCCGGAGCAGGGTCTCGGCGTGTTCGCCCGGGCAGTAGATGCCGCCGCCGTAGAGGCGGGGGAGGGGGAGCAGTTCGGTGACGAGCGAGGTGACGACGCCTGCGTTGCCCTTGCCGCCGCGCAGGGCCCAGAACAGTTCCGGTTCGTGCTGGGGGTCCGTTTCGCGCAGCCGGCCGTCCGGGGTGACGACCTGGAAGGAGCGGACCAGGTCGGCGGAGTAGCCGTAGGCGCGGCCGAGGACGGGGAGTCCGCCGCCGAGGGTGTAGCCGACGACGCCCGCGTCCGTGGAGGTCCCGCTGAGGCCGGCGAGGCCGTGCGGGGCGGCTGCGGCCATGACGTGGCTCCACTTCGCGCCCGCGGCGATGGTGGCCGTGCGGGTGGTGGGGTCCACCTGCACGTCGGTCATGCGGGACGTGTTGATGAGGAGGCCCTGTTCGATGGGGAAGTTGGCGCCGTGGCCGGTGGCCTGGACGGCGACCGGCGTGCGGGTGGCTTTCGCCCAGCGCATGGCGGTGACGATGTCATCGGGGCCGGTTGCTCCGATGACCACGTCGGGGGTGTGGAGGGCGGCCAGGTTGAAGCCGGTGACCTCGTCGGCGTAGGCCGGGTCGCCGGGGCGTAGGACCGGGCCGTGTATGTCCGAGAGGGCGAAGAGGTCGGGCGTGTCGTGGCGGGTGGTCATCGCGTCCTCCGTGGGGGCGTACGGAGGGACGGCGGCGGCGAGGGTGGTGTTGGCCGTCGGGGTCCTTGTCCTTGGTTGTTGTTTTCAGGATGGACCTGGGGGGTGGTGGGCGCATTGTGGGGCTGTGGGGTGCTGGGTACTCGGCGTGGGGGCTGCGGCCGGGTGGGTGCGCAGGGGGTACATGCCCGCAGCTGAGTCCCGACAGTGCGTCGGCATCGGGGCGTATGGGGCGGGCGTAGCGTAGGTGGCATGACGACGTACGGATCTTTTCCCGGTACGCGGCCGCGGCGTTTGCGGAGCACTCCCGTCATGCGTCGGATGGTCGCCGAGACGCGGTTGCACCCCGCCGATTTCATTCTTCCGGCCTTCGTGCGGGAGGGCGTCAGCGAGCCGGTGCCGATCGGGGCCATGCCGGGGGTCGTGCAGCACACCCGGGACAGTTTGAAGAAGGCCGCCGCGGAGGCCGTCGCGGCGGGGATCTCCGGGATCATGCTGTTCGGCGTGCCGGAGGAGTCGAGGAAGGACGCCCTCGGGACGCCGGGGACCGACCCGGACGGGATTCTCCAGGTCGCCATCCGGGACGTGCGGGCCGAGGTCGGTGACGATCTGCTCGTCATGTCCGATCTGTGTCTCGACGAGACCACCGATCACGGGCACTGCGGGGTGCTGGACGACCAGGGGCGGGTCGACAACGACGCGACCCTGGAGCGGTACGCCGAGATGGCCCAGGTGCAGGCCGATGCCGGGGCCCATGTGGTCGGCCCCAGCGGAATGATGGACGGGCAGATCGGTGTCGTCCGTGACGCCCTCGACCAGATCGGGCGGGAGGACGTCGCCATCCTGGCCTATACCGCCAAGTACGCCTCCGCCTTCTACGGGCCGTTCCGGGAGGCCGTCGGCTCGTCCCTGCGGGGGGACCGGAAGACCTACCAGCAGGATCCCGCGAACGTGCGTGAGTCCCTGCGGGAGCTGGCCCTCGATCTGGAGGAGGGCGCGGACATGGTCATGGTGAAGCCCGCGGGGCCCTACCTGGACATCCTCGCCCGGGTTGCGGACACCGTGGACGTGCCCGTCGCCGCCTATCAGATCTCCGGCGAGTACTCGATGATCGAGGCCGCCGCCGAGAAGGGCTGGATCGACCGGGACCGCGCGATCATGGAGTCCCTGACCGGTATCCGGCGGGCGGGCGCCCGGAGCATCCTCACCTATTGGGCCACCGAGGTGGCCCAGCGGCTCAAGGATCAGTAGGACAGGGCCTGCTCCAGGTCCCGCAGCCAGTACGTGACGGTCAGTGAGCTGTCGTAGTACACGCCCTCGGAGGGCAGCTGCGGGATCGCCGAGGGGCCGCCGCTGCTGTGCGGCGTGCGGCCCTGGAAGCCGACCGTGAGCTTGCGGCCGGTGGTGCCGCGCTACGGGGTGCTCGCCAAGCGGCTCCAGGCTGCATCGGCGGTGGGTGCCGGCGGATGCGGACCGTGGGCGTAAGGGGACTGCTGCCACTCCGGCCGCGGCGCTGGAGCAGGACGTGTCCGCCTGGGTGGGGGCGATGGGGACCGTTCCGTCGGGGCGGCAGTATCTGAAGGTCACCGTGCAGGGCACCGGGAAGGCGACGGTGGTCGTCGACGGGCTGACGGCCCGTATGGCCGGCAAGCGTGCGCCGCTCGCCTGGAACGACTACGCCATGGACCATCCGGGCGTCGGCTGCGGCGGCAACGTCCCGCCCCGTTCCTTCACGGTCGCCCTCGACGCCGCGCGTCCCGACCTCGTCCCGGAGGCGAAGCACGACGACTCCCCGTTCTCGGTGAGCGAGTCCGCCCCGGAGGTCTGCTGCATCCGGGCGGGCCGACGCCTCCGCGTGCGACATCAGCTGGTACCTGGAGCGGAGCTGGTCCAGCGGCGGCCGGAGCGGCACCCTGCCGGTGAACGACGAGGGCCGGCCCTTCCGTACGAGCGGCAACAACGGGCGTCCGGCGTACGAGTTCCCGCTGGGCGGCGACAAGTGGGTCGAGGCCGGGACCACCGACTAGTCAGTGAAACTCGTGTACCAGCTCGATCCTGCCGACGATGCGGGCGTTGAACTCGTCGAGTTCCTCGGCGAAGATCGGCTGCTCGAGGAGCCGGGGCGGCCAGGCGTGCCAGTCGAGCTCCCGTACCAGATCCAGCTCCTTGGGGCCGGTGGGGCGCCACGGGGTCGTCGTCGGCGGCTGGCCGGGGTGCATGGGCACCATCAAATCACTTGAACCGTTAGGTTGTTGACCGCCGTAGTGGTTGTTGATTGAACCACCTATTCTTCAGGGAGACGTCCATGAACGGTGACGCGCTCAGCCAGGATCCCGCCGAGCTGCAGAGGAGAATCGACAGCAGCAAGGCGCACCCGGCCCGGGTCTACGACGTCTTCCTCGGCGGCAAGGACCACTACCCGGCCGACCGGGACGCGGCCGCCGCCGCGCTCGCCGCCAACCCGCGCGGTTACCTCGACGTACGGCACAACCGCGACTTCCTGCGCCGCGCGGTGACCACGCTGGTCGAGCGGGACGGCATCCGGCAGTTCCTCGACATCGGCACGGGACTGCCGACCGCCGAGAACGTGCACCAGATCGCGCAGCGCATCGCGCCCGACTCGCGGGTCGTGTACGTCGACAACGACCCGGTCGTGCTCGCGCACGCGCGGGCCCTGCTGACGAGCGGGCCCGAGGGGCGTACGGACTACATCGACGCCGATCTGCGGGACCCGGCCCGCATCCTGGAACAGGCCGCCAAGACCCTGGACTTCGACCAGCCGGTCGCGCTCTGCTTGGTCGCCATCCTGCACTTCGTCGCGGACGAGGAGGCGTATCCGCTGGTGCGCGAGCTGCTCGACGCGCTGCCCGCCGGCAGCCGGCTGGTGCTCAGCCACCTCACCGAGGACCTCAACCCCGAGAACATCCGCGCGGTGCAGCGGACATACACCGAGCGGGGGTTCACCTTCGTGCTGCGGTCCCGGGCGGAGGTGGAGCGGTTCTTCACGGAGAACTCCCTGGAGATCGCCGACCCGGGGGTCGTGCCCGCGCACCGCTGGCGGCCCGACCACGCGGCTCCCGCCCCCGAGCGGCCGGAGGAGTCGTACCTCGCCGGCCTCGACGACATCGACAAGGTCCGCTACCACGACATCAACGACGTCACGGACGCGGACATCAACGTGTACGCGGGGATGGCCGCCAAGGGCTGAGCGGGGTGTCCGGATCGCGGAAATGTGTCTGTAGGCGGCAGGTACTTCTCTAGGCTGCGGCGCACAGTCGTCACCGCAGTCGAAGGAGCCGTGTCATGACCGTCACCGAGCCCGCGCCCGCGCCGCCCGCCCACTCTCCCGTGCCGCCGCTCGCCGCGCGGGTGCGATCGGTCGGCGGTTCTCCCGTGCGGGACATCCTGGCCGTCACCGCCCGCCCCGAGGTGATCAACTTCGCGGGCGGGCTGCCGGCGCCGGAGCTGTTCGACGCGGAGGGCATCGCGGCCACGTACCGGGCCGTCCTCGCCGAGGAGCCCGCGAGGGCGTTGCAGTACTCCACGACCGAGGGCGAGCCCGTGCTGCGGGCCGCGCTCGCCGACCGCACCACGGCACGCGGACTGCCGACCGGCCCCGACGACCTGCTCGTCACCACCGGCTCCCAGCAGGCCCTCTCGCTCCTCACCACCGCACTGCTCGAACCCGGGGACACCGTCCTCGTCGAGAACCCCTGCTATCTGGCGGCCCTCCAGGCGTTCGGCTTCGCCGGAGCCCGGGTCGTGGCCGTGCCCGGAGACGAGCACGGTGTCGATCCCGAGGCGCTGGAGGACCTCGTGGTGCGCGAGCGGCCCAAGCTGCTCTACACCGTGCCCACCTTCCAGAACCCCACCGGCCGCACACTGCCCGCCGAGCGGCGCGCCGCCGTGGCCGCCGTCGCCGCCCGGCGCGGGCTGTGGATCGTCGAGGACGACCCCTACGGAGAGCTCCGCTACGAGGGCGCACGCGTGCCGTGGATCGCCTCCCACCCGGGCGCCGAGGACCGTACGGTCCTGCTCGGCAGCTTCTCCAAGGTGATGGCGCCCGGTCTGCGGCTGGGCTGGCTGCGCGCGCCCGGTGAGCTGCGGCGCGCCTGTGCCGTCGCCAAGCAGGCCGCCGACCTGCACACACCGACCGTCAACCAGCTCGCCGCGGCCCGGTACCTCGCCGACCACGACCTGGACGCCCACGTCACGCGCGTCGCCGGCGTGTACCGCGAACGCCGGGACGCCATGCTCGCGGGGCTGCCCGGCGCGCTGCCCGAGGGATCGGACTGGACCCGGCCCGAGGGCGGCATGTTCCTCTGGGCGCGCCTGCCGGAGCCGTACGACACGACGGCCCTGCTGCCGCAGGTGGTGCGGTACGACGTGGCGTACGTCCCGGGCGCCCCCTTCCACGCCGGCACGCCCGACCGCAGGACCCTGCGGCTGTGCTTCGTGACGCAGACGCCGGAGGAGATCGAGGAAGGGCTGCGGAGGCTGGGGAAGGGGCTGCGGGCCGGCATGACGGCAGGCTCATGACGGGGGCCTAGGACCAACGGCCGAGCGGCGGCTCCGCCTGTGGGACGCGGACGGGCGGGAGGGGTCTGTTTACGGTGACGGCATGCTGGACTCCATACAGTTCGACCTCGACGCGTATCTCCGGCGGATCGGATGGGAGGGGGAGCGGCGGGCCGACGCGGCCACCCTGCGCGGTGTGCATCTGGCGCACCTGCGGGCCATCCCGTTCGAGAACCTCGACGCAGTGGGCGGCAGGGCCCCCTCCCTCGATCCGGCCGACCTCACGGCCAAGCTGGTCCACAGCCGGCGCGGCGGCTACTGCTACGAGCACAACACGCTGTTCGCCCGCGCGCTGGAGGCGCTGGGCTTCCGGGTGACCCTGCTGAACGCGAGGGTCGTCGTCGGCGCCGACACCATCGCCAGCCGGCCGCGCACACACATGGCGTTGCTGGCCGACGTCCCCGGCGAACAGCGGCCGTACCTCGCGGACGTCGGCTTCGGGGCGATCGGCTCGCTGCTGGAACCGGTGCCGCTGGTCGCGGACGTCGAGTTCGCCGGGGCCGGGCGGCGGCACCGCCTGGTGCACGTGCCGCACGACGGTCCGCTGGAGATGTGGCTGCTGCAGGCCCACGACCCGGCGAAGGACGACTGGACCGGGCAGTACGCCTTCACCCTGGAGCCCTTCGAAAAGCCCGACTTCGACGTCATCAACTGGCACATCGCCACCAACCCGCGCTCGCCGTTCGCCCAGCGCCTCTACGTCCAGCACGTCAGCGCCGCGCGGCATCTCCTGCTCGACGGCCGGCTCCTCACGCGGACCCGCCCCGACGGGACGGTCACCGAGCGGGAGGTGACCGATGAGGCGGAGGCGCGGCGGCTCCTTGAAGAGGAGTTCGGCATCACCGCGCCGGAGGAGGTGACGCTGCTGACCGGCTGACGGGCCGCGTCAGTCCCACCAGAAGTGCCAGACCGGCCGGTCGAGGACCTGGTGTCCGGCGTACGCCCGCAGTGTCGGGTCGGCGCCCTGCCAGACGTTGTCCGGGCAGAACGCGAAGTGCTCGGCGGCCACGGCCTCCGCGTCGGCCGTCGTGACGGGCGGGGCGGCGACCGACACCAGCAGGTGATCGAAGCCGAGGGCCACGACCCGTATGCCGAAGCGGTCCTCCCAGGAGCGCAGCACCGCGCTGAGCCGGGCCGTGTCACCCTCGTGGTTCGCCGGGCCCGTCCAGCCGATCGCCGTCGGTATGTCCGCGCTGCGGCGGGCCGGGACGAGAGCGAGGCGGGGGTCCTTCAGCGGGCTTCCGCCGTCGAGCAGCGAGTCCGCGACGCCGGCGGCGACCGCGTCAGGGTCCTGCGCGTGGGGGAGCGGGGCGGCCGGCCCGGGCCAAGCGCCACCCTCCGCGGCGTACTCCTCCCAGTACTCCGCGAGTACCTCCTCGGCGTCGTGGTCCCCGGGGTACGACACCTCGCCGGGCATCAACTCCCAGCGGTCCGGCCCGCCGTGCCCGTCCCCCACGTCGAGCACGACCGGCAGCAGTCCCGTGCGACGGGCCGGCTCCAGTGCCGCCCAGCCGCCCGGGAGAGCCCGCTCGTCCGCGTACCACAGCAGCGGCTCGTGCCAGGGACCCTCGTCCGTGGTGTCGACGAGTGCCCCGGTGGGGAGCCGGAGTCCGAGAGCGCCGCCGCTCGGGTCAGCCGTCAGCTTCGGCAGGATGTTGGGAAGAGTCGCCATGATCGTGACTCTAGAGGCGACCACTGACAATCGGGCCGGCCCTTAGGACACGGACTGACCTACCCGCTCCGTACGGTCCTCCCATGACCACTTCCCCGGAGAAGACGGACCTGTCGCAGGCGCTCGCGGAGCAGCGGGAGTTGCTGCTGATCACCGTGCGCGGACTCACCGACGCGCAGGCCGCGCAGCGTACGACCGTCAGTGAGCTGACCCTGGGCGGGATCGTGAAGCATCTCGCCCAAGCGGAAGAGGCGTGGACGCAGATCATGACCAAGGGCGACGGTGAACTCCCCGACGGCATGGCCGACATGGAGCAGTACCGCATGGCCGAGGGCGAGACGCTCCCCGCGCTGCTGGAGCGGTACGCGGCGGCCGCCCGGGCGACCGACGAAGCCGCGGCCGGGCCGCCGGACCTGGGGCGGAGTGTGCCGCTGCCGACGACTCCGTGGTCGCCGCCGGAGCCCGAGTACTGGTCGGCGCGCCGGATCCTGCTGCACCTGATCAGGGAGACGGCCCAGCACGCCGGGCACGCGGACATCGTCCGGGAGGCACTCGACGGCGCGAACACCACGGCCCAGCGCTGACCCGGCGCCCCGCCGGACGCGGGCGTCGAAGCAGCGCGCGGGACGTCCCGCGCGTGGGCCGGCCGCCGCTGAGCGGCGGCCCGCCACAACGCCCGAGGGCGGCACTCCACGGGGGGAGTGCCGCCCTCGGCCCTGTCACCAGGGGCCGTCTCAGAGCCGCTCGGGCGTCCGGATGCCCAGCAGGGCCATGCCCTGGTGGAGGGTGCGGGCCGTGACGTCGCAGAGGAACAGGCGGTTCTCGATCTGCTCCGCCGACTCGGCCTTCAGCACCGGGCACTTGTCGTAGAACGTCGTGTAGAGCGACGCCAGCTGGTACAGGTACGCCGTCATCTTGTGCGGGGCGTACTCCGCCGCCGCCTCGGCCACCGTCTCCGCGAACGCGTCGACGTGCAGGCCCAGGGCCCGCTCCGCCGCGTGCAGTTCCAGCTCGGGGTGCGCGGACGGGCGGGACTCGCCGGCCTTGCGCAGGATCGAGCGGATCCGGGCGTAGGCGTACTGGAGGTAGACGGACGTGTCGCCGTTCAGCGAGACCATCTGGTCCAGGTCGAACTTGTAGTCCCGGTTCGCCGACGTCGACAGGTCCGCGTACTTCACCGCGCCGATGCCGACCTGGGTGCCCCGCTCGGCGATCTCCTCCTCGGAGAGGTCCTGCGCCTTCTCCCGGACCACCGCCGAGGCCCGGTCGATCGCCTCGTCGAGCAGGTCGACCAGGCGGACCGTCTCGCCCTCACGGGTCTTGAACGGCTTGCCGTCCTTGCCGAGGACCGTACCGAAGGCGAGCTGCACCGCCTTGACGTCCTCGTCCAGCCAGCCCGCCCGGCGGGCCGTCTCGAAGACCATCTTGAAGTGCAGCGACTGGCGGGCGTCCACCACGTACAGCAGCGTGTTCGCCTTGATGTTGAAGACGCGGTCGCGGATCGCCGAGAGGTCGGTCGCCGCGTAGCCGTAGCCGCCGTCCGACTTCTGCACGATCAGCGGGACCGGCTTGCCGTCCGGGCCCTTGATGTCGTCGAAGAAGACACAGAGCGCGCCCTCCGAACGGACCGCGACGCCCGACTCCTCCAGCAGGCGGCAGGTCTCCGCGAGCATGTCGTTGTAACCGGACTCGCCGACGATGTCCTCGTCGCGGATCTCCATGTCCAGCTTCTCGAAGACGGAGAAGAAGTAGATCTTCGACTCGTCCACGAACTTCTGCCACGTCGCGAGGGTCTGCGGGTCGCCCGCCTGCAGGTCCACCACCCGGCGCCGGGCCCGCGTCTTGAACTCCTCGTCGGAGTCGAAGACCTTGCGCGCGGCCTTGTAGAGGCGGTCCAGGTTCGACATCGCCTGCTCGCCGGAGGCCTGCAGATCCCCGCCGTCCCTGTGGTCCAGCTCGTGCGGGTGCTCCTCCAGATACTGGATGAGCATGCCGAACTGGGTGCCCCAGTCGCCGATGTGATGACGCCGCACCACCGTCTCGCCGGTGAACTCCAGCAACTGCACCACCGAGTCGCCGATCACCGCGGAGCGCAGGTGACCGACGTGCATCTCCTTCGCCACGTTCGGCTGGGCGTAGTCGATGACCGTGGTGCCCGGGTGCTCGGCGTGCGGCACGCCGAGGCGGCCGGTGTCGTCCGCGTAGCGCGCGGCGAGGTTCTCCGTGATCGCCCGGTCCGTGATCGTGATGTTCAGAAAGCCGGGGCCGGAGACCTCGACGTCCTTGATCACCTCACCCGACTCGACCCGGGAGACGACCTGCGTCGCCAGCTCCCGCGGGTTCGCCTTCTCCTTCTTCGCGAGGGCCAGGATCCCGTTGGCCTGGAAGTCGGCCCGGTCGCTTCGTCGCAGCAGCGGGTCCGCGGAACCGGCCTGCGGCACAGCCGCCGACAGGGCCGCCGCGAGGCGCTGGTGGACGGAGTCGCTGAGGGACGTGACCGAGGCCATAGGTAAGGGTGCCGTTCTCCTCGAGGGAATGGATAGACACGGCCAGTATCCCATGGGGGTAAAGCCGTTTTTCCGGGCGCGAGGGGGTCTGGGACAATGGTGCGGTCAGCCGTGCGACCGTACCGGCTGCCCGATGCAGAAAGAAGGACGTGCCGATCGTGGCTCAGAGCACCGAGACCACCGACTGGGTCTCCCGTTTCGCGGATGAGGTCATCGAGGAGTCGGAGCGCCGAGCCCCGGGCAAACCCGTCGTCGTCGCGTCCGGACTCTCGCCGTCCGGCCCCATCCACCTCGGGAACCTGCGCGAGGTCATGACCCCGCATCTCGTCGCCGACGAGATCCGCCGCCGGGGACACCAGGTGCGGCACCTGATCTCCTGGGACGACTACGACCGGTACCGGAAGGTGCCCCAGGGCATCGCCGGCGTCGACGAGTCGTGGGCCGAGCACATCGGCAAGCCGCTGACGTCCGTCCCGGCGCCGAAGGGCTCCTCGCACGCCAACTGGGCCGAGCACTTCAAGGCCGCGATGATCGAGTCGCTGGCCGAGCTGGGCGTGGAGTTCGACGGGATCAGCCAGACCGCGCAGTACACCTCCGGCGTCTACCGCGAGCAGATCCTGCACGCCATCAAGCACCGCGGCGACATCGACGCGATCCTCGACCAGTACCGGACGAAGAAGGCCCCCGCCAAGCAGCAGCAGCCGCAGAAGCCCCTCGACGAGGCCGAGCTGGAGGCCGCCGAGGGTTCCGGCGCGGCCGCCGAGGACGACGGCAGCTCCGCCTCCGCCGGGTACTTCCCGTACAAGCCGTACTGCGGCAACTGCGAGAAGGACCTCACGACCGTCACGTCCTACGACGACGACTCCACCGAGCTGACGTACGCCTGCACCGCGTGCGGCTTCTCCGAGACGGTCCGGCTGAGCGAGTTCAACCGCGGCAAGCTGGTCTGGAAGGTCGACTGGCCGATGCGGTGGGCCTACGAAGGGGTCGTGTTCGAGCCGAGCGGCGTCGACCACACCTCTCCCGGGTCGTCGTTCCAGGTCGGCGGGCAGATCGTCGGGATCTTCGGCGGGAAGCAGCCGATCGGCCCGATGTACGCCTTCGTCGGGATCTCCGGCATGGCGAAGATGTCGTCCTCGAAGGGCGGCGTGCCCACGCCCGCCGACGCCCTGAAGATCATGGAGCCGCAGCTCCTGCGCTGGCTCTACGCCCGGCGCCGGCCCAACCAGTCCTTCAAGGTCGCCTTCGACCAGGAGATCCAGCGGCTGTACGACGAGTGGGACCGGCTGGACGCCAAGGTCGCCGACGGCAGCGCCCTGCCGGCCGACGTCGCCGCGCACTCGCGTGCGGTGCGCACGGCCGCCGGTGAGCTGCCGCGGACGGCCCGGCCGCTGCCGTACCGGACGCTGGCGTCCGTCGCGGACATCACCGCCGGGCACGAGGACCAGGCGCTGCGGATCCTGAGCGAGCTCGACCCGGAGCAGCCGCTGACCTCGCTCGACGAGGTGCGGCCGCGGTACGACAAGGCCGAGGCCTGGATCAACACGCACGTGCCCGCCGAACAGCGGACCATCGTGCGCGACGAGCCCGACGCCGAGCTGCTGAAGTCCCTCGACGAGCAGGGACGGGAGTCGCTGCGGCTGCTGCTCGACGGCCTGGCCGACCACTGGTCGCTCGACGGGCTGACGCACCTCGTCTACGGCGTGCCCAAGGTGCAGGCCGGGTTCCCCGCCGACGCCACGCCCAAGGAACTGCCGCCGGAGATCAAGACCGCCCAGCGGTCCTTCTTCGCCCTGCTGTACCACCTGCTGGTCGGGCGGGACACGGGGCCGCGGCTGCCGACGCTGCTGCTGGCGGTGGGGCAGGAGCGGGTGCGGGCCCTGCTCGGGGAGTAGTCACCGCCGGTGTGTGGGAAGGGGCCCTGTACGCGGGGCCCCTTCTCTCTTGCCCTTATGCGATGTGGTCTTCTTCCAGTTCCGCCGTGTGGCGCTTCTGGAAGCGTTCCACCAGGGTCTTCAGGGCGCCGGGGCTCAGCGTCGTCCCGTAGGTCGCCTGGATGTTGTCGCCGAGGGCCCGGGGTGTGGGATAGCTGCCGTCGATCGACTGACGGAACACCTGGTAGTACGACTCCTCGTCCGGCTCGGGGGCGGGCGGGGTGCCGCCGCCGTCGCCCAGTTCCCGGGTGCGGTTGGGGCCCACCGGGATGGGGAAGCTGCCGGTGTCCTCCGGGGTGGGTTCCTGCTCGTACTGGACTTGGTACTGCTCGGCCTCTTGCTGTTCGGCGATCCACTGGGCGTACTGCTCGGGGTTGTAGGCAGGGTCGTAGCCGCCCTGGTACTCGACCTCGCGGGGGGCGTTGAACCAGGGGCTCTGCTCCGGTTCGGGTTCCGGTTCGGGTTCGAATTCGGGGTGCTCTGCGTGAGGGGTGCCGTCGAGCTCCAGGCGCCGCTCGACGGCAGGCGCAGCCCTCTGCGGGACGGGCGCCGCCCCGGCGGCGCGACCGCCCGCGGCCACGCCTGGGTCGAGCTGAGGCTGCGGCTGCGGCGGCGGGGGAATCAGCGCGGGCTCTATGCCCGCCGCTGCCAGGCCCGCCGGGGCCGTCTCCGCCAACGGCACTCCGTACCTGGCCAGCCTCAGTGGCATCAGGGACTCCACCGGGGCCTTCCTGCGCCAGTTCCTGCCGTAGCGGGAGCGCAGGCGGGCCTGGTAGACGAGACGTTCCTGCTCCAGCTTGATGACCTGGTCGTAGGAGCGGAGCTCCCAGAGCTTCATACGGCGCCAGAGGAGGAACGTCGGCAGGGGGGAGAGCAGCCAGCGGGTGAGGCGGACGCCCTCCATGTGCTTGTCGGCCGTGATGTCGGCGATCCGGCCGATCGCGTGGCGGGCCGCCTCGACCGAGACCACGAACAGGATCGGGATCACCGCGTGCATGCCGACACCGAGCGGATCCGGCCAGGCGGCGGCGCCGTTGAAGGCGATCGTCGCCGCTGTCAGGAGCCACGCCGTCTGGCGCAGGAGCGGGAAGGGGATCCTGATCCAGGTGAGGAGCAGGTCCAGGGCCAGCAGGACGCAGATACCCGCGTCGATGCCGATCGGGAAGACGTAGGAGAAGTTCCCGAAGCCCTTCTGGAGGGCCAGTTCGCGGACCGCCGCGTACGAACCGGCGAAGCCGATGCCGGCGATGATCACGGCGCCGGCCACGACCACACCGATGAGAACGCGGTGCATCCGAGTCAGCTGAAGTGGCGCGGCCACCCGTAATCCCCTCCCCTTGCGTGTTGGTGCGCGCAACAGGGTGGCACATGTGTGCGGGGAACGGGTGGCCGGTTCCCGTCGGGCTCGGTCAGGCCTTCGAAGCGGGCTGCTTGGACGGCGACCTCGACGCGTCCTTCGAGGGCTCGTCCGACGCGCCCTCGGACGCCGACTTCGACGGGGCCTTGGACGGGGACTTGGACGGGGCGCCGCTCGCCTTGCCGCCGCCCGCACCGTTCGCCTCGGACACCGCCGCCACCGCCTCCTTGGCGGCCTTCTTCACGTCCTTCATCAGGTCGTCGGCGCTCGGGCTCTTGTCGCCCGCCAGGCCCGCGCCGTTGTAGTCGAGGGTGACGACGACGTTCTCGACGCGCGCCACGACCGTCTGCTGCTTGAAGGTGCCTTCCTTCTTCTTCAGCTCGTAGCGCACGGCCGTCGCCTCGTCGCCCGTCCCGGAAACCGGCTCCGTCTTGGTGCTTTTGGCGCCCTCCACGGCCTGGGCGTCCTGGATCTGCTTCTCGTAGTACTCCTGGGCCAGCTTGTCGGCCGGGCCGCGGGTGACGTCCGACTCGAAGCGCAGCATCGACACGTTCAGCCAGCGGAACTGCGAGCCCTTGACGCCGTTGTTGTCGAGGCTGTTCCAGGAGCAGTTGCCCCGGGTGGAGATGTCGTCCGACTTGCCCTCCTTGCCGGACTTGCCCTCCGGAACGAGGTTCTCCAACGTCTTCTTGGACAGCACCTTGCAGGGCTCCGGAAGCTTGCCGTACGCCGCCGCCTGAACGGTCGGCGACGGGCTCGCGGACGCCGAGGCGGCGGCCTTCGCGGCCTCGTCCGTGCTGTCGCCGGAGCCGGAGTCCGAGGAGCAGCCGGCGGCGACCAGCATCACGGGGACGGCGGCCGCGCAGACAAGGACGCGGTGGAGTCGCTTCGCTCGCTGGTCTCGGTCTCGCTGTGCTCGTCGCTGCATGGTTCCTTCACTCATGACGCTCGTGGTTCCTGCGATCGGAACGGGTCCGAGTGGTCACGGTACGCGGTGAGGCCGCTGTGTGTTCCTCCTTCGGGTGCTTTGCGGGTGCGCGTGAAGGGGGCGTGAAGGGGCCTCAGCCGCTCAGTGAATCAGCCAGCTGCGAGGCCAGTTTCCGGGCCCTGTCCTGCATTTCCTTGCTGTCCGGGACGACGCCGACGGTGGCCGGCTGCTCGGCGTACTCGATGGTCACGATGACGTTGGACGTGCGGAATGCCACAGTCACCGTGCGCTGCTTGGCCGTCGAACCGGAGCTGCTCAGCTCGTCGTCGAGGAAGGCCTCGTCGCCGACCTCCTCCAGGACGCGGGGCTGGAGATCGGTCGAGGGGGAGGCGGACGCCGACGGCGAGGAGGTGCCGGACGGGAGCGAGGTGCCGGACGGGGACGGGGAGCCGCTCGGAGCGGCGGAGGAGCCGCCGGCCGGCGTGCTGCCGACGGCCGCCGACTCGGTGGCGGTCGGCTCGGGCAGGTGGGCCGCCGCCTCCCTCTCCGCGAAGAGCTGCTCGGCCTGGTTGTCGTCGCTGACCGCGTTGTCGTAGGAGACGACCCGTTCGAAGTCGACGAGCAGATGGTTCGTGGCCTGCTGGGAGTCGACCTTCCACTGGCAGCCGACCTTGCGGTCGGTGTCGTACGTGACCGTCGCCTCGCCCTCGTACGCCTTCTCGCGCTGTTCCTCGTCGGTGATCTGCCGGATTCCGGGCAGGAGTTCGTCGAGGGAGCTCTGGCCGACGGCACCACAGGGCTCGGGCAGCGTGCGGTACCGGCCCGGCTCGGCGGCGGCCGAAGCCGTGCCCGTGCCGCCCGGGTTGGAGTCCTCCGTCGCGCCGCCGTCGCCCGAACTGCCGGTGCAGCCGGCCAGCAGGGCCACGAGGAGCGCGGCGATGCCGGGTGCGTACGCCTTCCGTTGCACGTGGTGGCTCCTCTCGACGCGGATAATGGCTTGCCGCCGCGGGGCGGCCGGTGAACACAATGTCTATCGCACGCACTGCCGTGGACGCCGGTCCGGATTCCCTTTCGTAGACCTTGGCTCCGGTATTTGCTGTTGAGGACTTCTGTTCGTTTACGGGGGATTGAGGACGCTATGTCGTATGTAGAGATGCCTGGTGCGAAAGTACCGATCCGGATGTGGGCCGACCCGTCCACGGTCGAGGGCTCCGCACTCCAGCAGCTCCAGAACGTCGCCACGCTGCCCTGGATCAAGGGCCTGGCCGTCATGCCCGACGTCCACTACGGCAAGGGCGCGACGGTCGGCTCGGTCATCGCCATGCGGGGTGCGGTGTGCCCGGCGGCGGTGGGCGTCGACATCGGCTGCGGGATGTCGGCGGTGAAGACGTCCCTGACGGCGAACGACCTGCCCGGGGATCTGTCCCGGCTGCGGTCGCGGATCGAGCAGGTGATTCCGGTGGGGCGGGGGATGCATGACGATCCTGTCGACCCCGGGCGGTTCCATGGGCTGGCCACTGCCGGGTGGGACGACTTCTGGGGGCGGTTCGACGGGGTTGCGGAGGCGGTCAAGTTCCGTCAGGAACGTGCCACGAAGCAGATGGGAACGCTCGGTGGCGGTAACCACTTTGTCGAGGTTTGCACGGATACGACCGGTTCTGTCTGGCTGATGCTCCACTCCGGTTCCCGCAACATCGGCAAGGAGCTGGCCGAGCACCACATCGGCGTGGCTCAGAAGCTCCCGCACAACCAGGGCCTGGTCGACCGCGACCTCGCCGTCTTCGTCGCGGACACCCCGCAGATGGCGGCCTACCGCAACGACCTGTTCTGGGCGCAGGAGTACGCGCAGTACAACCGCTCGATCATGATGGCGCTCCTGAAGGACGTGATCCGCAAGGAGTTCAAGAAGGCGAAGCCGGCCTTCGAGCCGGAGATCAGCGCGCACCACAACTACGTGGCCGAGGAGCGCTACGACGGCATGGACCTGCTCGTGACCCGCAAGGGCGCGATCCGGGCCGGTTCCGGCGACTACGGGATCATTCCCGGCTCCATGGGCACGGGTTCGTACATCGTGAAGGGCCTCGGGAACGCCAAGTCCTTCAACTCCGCCTCGCACGGCGCGGGCCGGCGCATGAGCCGCAACGCGGCCAAGCGCCGGTTCTCGACGAAGGACCTGGAGGAGCAGACGCGGGGCGTGGAGTGCCGTAAGGACTCCGGCGTCGTGGACGAGATCCCGGGCGCCTACAAGCCGATCGAGCAGGTCATCGATCAGCAGCGGGACCTGGTGGAGGTCGTGGCGAAGCTGAAGCAGGTTGTCTGCGTGAAGGGCTAGGAGTGGTCAGTCGGGCAGCGGTACCACTCCGTCGAGGAGCTTGTTGGCTCTGTCCGTTGTCCAGTGGATCCGCTCCGCCCCCGGTTTCTCGTGGGGTGGGCGGACCCACGAGGCGGGGTGATGTCCGTTGACTTGCGGCCGTAGAGCAGGCCGAGTTCGTTCAGCTTGATCTCGACGGTCAAATGGCCCCTTTGGCCCGTTCGGGTGATCGAGGATGTGTTCTCGTTCCCGTTCCTGGTCGCGTTCGGCGTTCGGCGTCCGGCCTCACAGGTCCCGGTGGACCTTCGAGTTGGAGGCCTGGGCGCGGGGGCGCAGGACCAGGAGGTCGACGTTGACGTGGCTGGGGCGGGTGATCGCCCAGGTGATGGTGTCGGCGACGTCGTCGGCGGTGAGGGGTTCGGCGACACCCTCGTAGACCTTCTCCGCCTTCTCCTTGTCGCCGGAGAAGCGGGTCAGGGCGAACTCGTCCGTCCTGACCATGCCGGGGGCGATCTCTATGACGCGGACCGGCTGGCCGACGATCTCCAGGCGCAGTGTCTCGGCGAGGACGTGGGCGCCGTGCTTGGCGGCGACGTAGCCTCCGCCGCCCTCGTAGGTGCCGTGGCCGGCGGTGGAGGAGACGACCACGACCGTGCCGTCGCCGCTCGCGACCAGCTTGGGCAGCAGGGCCTGGGTGAGGTTGAGCGTGCCGATGACGTTCGTCTCGTACATCTGGCGCCAGTCGGCCGGGTCACCGGTCGCGACCGGGTCGGCGCCGAGCGCGCCGCCCGCGTTGTTGACCAGCACGCCGATCGTCTTGAAGGCCGTGGCGAACTCGTCGACCGCCGCGCGGTCGGTGACGTCGAGGGGGTACGCCGTGGCCTGGTGGCCCGCCTCGGTGATTTCCTCCGCCAGCGCCTCGATGCGGTCCTTGCGGCGGGCGGTGAGGACGACGCGGTAGCCCGCGGCGGCGAGCTGCCGGGCCGTGGCGGCACCGATTCCGCTGCTCGCACCGGTGACGACGGCGATGCGGGAGGCGGCGGACGGGGCGGCGGTGGCCATGGGAGCTCCTCGGGCGTGGTGGACGGGCGGTGGTGCGGTCTGCGGCCAGGATAGGTGGCCCTCACGGTGGGAGAATGGGGGCGGGTGATCCTCCTGTTCCTGTGGAGGTTGGTCATGGGAGAGGCACGTGAGGTCATGGACCGGCTCACGGACGCGCTCACCGAGCACTCCGATCTGAATGTCATCAGCGAGCTGTACGCCGAGGACGCGGTCGCCTTCACCCCCGACGAGGGGGAGCTGCACGGGCGCGACAACATCGTCGAGTACTGGCGGACGATGACGGAGGCGGTCCCCGAGGCGACGTTCCAGACGTTGCACTCCTACGAAGTCGGCGACACCGCCATCGACGAAGGGATCTTCAGCGGACGGAACACCGGGCCGCTGCACCTGCCCAACGGTGAGACGCTCCCCCCGACGCAGAAGGAGATCAGGATCCGCGGGGTGGACATCGCCACCGTGAAGGACGGCCGGATCGTCGACTACCGCCTGTATTTCGACGAGATGGACTTCCTGGGGCAACTGGGGCTGCTGCCCGACGAGCCGTTCTGAGTCCCCGGCCCTGAGTCCCCGGCCCAGAGGGCCGGTCAGTTTCCTCGCGGGGCGTACATGATCACCGCCATGCCCGCGAGGCAGATCAGTGCGCCCGTGATGTCCCAGCGGTCCGGGCGGTAGCCGTCCGCGATGACGCCCCACAGGATCGAACCGGCGACGAAGATCCCGCCGTACGCGGCGAGGACGCGGCCGAAGTGGGCGTCGGGCTGGAACGTCGCGACGAAGCCGTAGGCGCCGAGCGCGAGGACGCCGCCGGCCGCCCACAGCCAGCCCTTGTTCTCACGCACGCCCTGCCAGACCAGCCACGCGCCGCCGATCTCCAGCAGGGCGGCGAGGACGAAGAGGGTGGCGGAACGCAGGATCTGCATGCGAGCAGCTTGGCATGCGCGGACCTGGCGCCCGGGGTGTGGTGTCACCTGATGGGCGGTGTCCGGGGGCGCCGCGCGTGGGGGACCGCTGCCACTTCTGACCTCCGAGGGTATGGTTGAACGATAAATAATCTGGAGGGTGAGCGACCATGCAGTTCGGGATCTTCAGCGTCGGCGATGTCACGCCCGACCCGACCACCGGCCGGACGCCGACCGAACGCGAGCGCATCAAGGCCATGGTCGCCATCGCGCTGAAGGCCGAGGAGGCCGGCCTCGACGTCTTCGCCACCGGCGAGCATCACAACCCGCCGTTCGTGCCGTCGTCCCCGACCACGATGCTCGGCTACGTCGCCGCCCGTACCGAGCGGCTGATCCTCTCGACGGCCACCACCCTCATCACCACCAACGACCCGGTGAAGATCGCCGAGGACTTCGCGATGCTCCAGCACCTGGCCGACGGCCGGGTGGATCTCATGCTGGGGCGCGGCAACACCGCCCCCGTCTACCCCTGGTTCGGGCAGGACATCCGCCAGGGCATCCCGCTCGCGATCGAGAACTACGCCCTCCTCCACCGGCTGTGGCGCGAGGAGTCCGTCGACTGGGAGGGGAACTTCCGCACGCCGTTGCAGGGCTTCACCGCCACTCCCCGCCCGCTGGACGGCGTACCGCCGTTCGTCTGGCACGGGTCGATCCGCTCGCCGGAGATCGCCGAGCAGGCCGCGTACTACGGCGACGGCTTCTTCCACAACAACATCTTCTGGCCGGCCGACCACACCAAGCGCATGGTCGAGCTGTACCGGGAGCGGTACGCGTACTACGGGCATGGCACGCCCGAGCAGGCGATCGTCGGGCTCGGCGGGCATGTGTTCATGCGGAAGAACGCACAGGACGCGGTGCGCGAGTTCCGGCCCTACTTCGACGTCGCACCCGTCTACGGGCACGGGCCGTCGCTGGAGGACTTCATGGCGCAGACGCCGCTGACCGTCGGCTCCCCGCAGCAGGTCATCGAGAAGACGCTGGCCTTCCGCGAGTACGCCGGTGACTACCAGCGCCAGCTGTTCCTGGTCGACCACGCCGGGCTGCCGCTGAAGACCGTGCTGGAGCAGATCGACCTGCTGGGCGAGGAGGTCGTACCGGTGCTGCGCAAGGAGTTCGCCGTGGGCCGCCCGGCGGACGTGCCGGACGCCCCGACGCACGCGGCCCGGCTCGCGCAGGCCCGTGGGTGAGAGGACGGTAGGCACCCGGCCCGCGGTTGCGTGCCCCCTGGTGAGAGGGCAGTAAGAAGGACGCTCCGGCGCAGCTCATCCGGTCCCGGAACCCCGGCGGCGGGGCACACTGGACGCGTGTCCCAAACAGTGCTGCTCGCCGAAGACGACCGCGCCATCCGCAACGCCCTGGAGCGCGCCCTGACCCTGGAGGGTTACCAGGTCATGGCGGTCGCCGACGGTGTCGAGGCACTGGCGCAGGCCCACCGCAACCGTCCGGACGTCCTCGTCCTGGACGTGATGATGCCCGGCATCGACGGGCTCCAGGTGTGCCGCGTGCTGCGCGCCGAGGGCGACCGGACGCCGATCCTGATGCTCACGGCCCTCGTGGAGACCGCCGACCGGATCGCCGGCCTGGACGCGGGCGCCGACGACTACGTGGTGAAGCCCTTCGACGTGGAGGAGGTCTTCGCCCGGCTGCGCGCCCTGCTGCGCCGCACCAGCCCGGTGGGCGTCGGCGGCGCGCCCGTGGCCGAGGCGCCCCGGCCGGTCCCCGAGCGGTTCATCGAGGCGGCCGGCATCCGCATGGACCCGCAGGCGCGCCGGGCCTGGCGCGGCGCCCGCGAGCTGGAGCTGACCCGCACCGAGTTCGAACTGCTGGAGCTGCTGGTCCGCAACGCGGGCATCGTCCTCGACCACTCGACGATCTACGACCGCATCTGGGGCTACGACTTCGGCCCCGGCTCGAAGAACCTCGCCGTCTACGTCGGCTACCTGCGCCGCAAGCTCGACGAGCCGGACGCGCCGCAGCTGATCCACACGGTGCGCGGCGTGGGTTACGTGCTGCGGGAGGACTGAGTGGGCCGCCTCGGCCGGCGCTTCAGCGGGCGGCGGCCGAAGCTGGTCTCGCTGCGCACCACCTTCGCGGTGTCGTTCGCGGCGGTGACGGCGGCCGTGACGATGCTGGTCGGCATCCTGTCGTACAGCGCGGCGGCCCGGCTGGTGCGGGTGGACCAGCAGACCGTGTTCGCCGAGGTCGTGCAGGATCTGCGCGACGAGGTGCGGGAGAACCGCATGACGCCCGGCGACTTCTCGTCCGCCGCGCCGGGCCACGACCTGGTCCGGCCCGCCCGTACCGATGTGCAGGTGCTCGGCCCGGACGGCCATGTCGTCGACCCGGGCAGCCCCGGACTGCCGGTCACGGGCGCCGATGTGCGGATCGCCGCGGCGGTGACGTCCGGGCGGGTGGCCGAGCACAAGGACGTCGACGTGGGCGACGACGTCTACCGCGTCGCGACCGTCTCCCTCGGCGGCGGCCGGGGCGCGGTGCAGGTCGCGCAGGAGTTCAGCGACGTCGAGGACCTGCTGCGGGCGCTCCAGCGGCGGACGCTGCTGCTGATGGCCGCCGTCGTGATCGCCGCCGGCCTGTTCGGCTGGTGGCTGGCCCGGCGGATCACGCGCCGCCTGGTCGTCCTCACCGACGCCGCCGAGGACGTCGCCCGCACGCGCCGTCTCGGCATCCAGGTGCCCGTCGCCGGGCACGACGAGGTGGGCCGGCTCGGCCGGGCCTTCGACCGCATGCTGGGGCGGCTCGCCCAGTCCGAGGAGGACCAGCGCCGCCTGGTCCAGGACGCGGGCCACGAGCTCCGTACGCCGCTGACCTCCCTGCGTACGAACATCTCCCTGCTCCGCCGGATCGACGAACTCCCGCCCGGGACCCGCGAGGAACTGGTCGCCGACCTGGGCCAGGAGGCCCGTGAGTTGACCGACCTGGTCAACGAGCTCGTCGACCTCGCGGCCGGGCAGTCCGACACCGAGCCGCCGCAGCGGGTGGACCTGGCCGACATCGCGGAGGAGGTGGCGGCCGTCGCCCGGCGCCGCAGCGGCCGGCGGATGCTGCTCCGCGCGAGCGGCGACACCACCACCGACGGGCGGCCCGGGATGCTGACCCGGGCGCTGTCCAACCTCGTCGAGAACGCCGTGAAGTTCGACCAGGGCGGTACGCGCCCCATCGAGATCGTCGTCTCCGGGCCCGCCCGGCTGGGCACGATCCGCGTCGAGGTCCTCGACCGCGGCCCCGGCATAGCCGACAAGGACCTCGACCGCGTCTTCGACCGTTTCTACCGCGCCGCCGACGCCCGCTCCCTGCCGGGCTCCGGCCTGGGCCTGTCCATCGTCCGGGAGGTGGCACTCGCGCACGGGGGAGCGTCGTTCGCGTTCCGGCGGGAGGGGGGCGGGACGGTGATCGGGTTCACGGTGGGCGGGGGGCTCGACTGACATCACCCGCCTTCGCGTGGGCTCACCTCGCGGGATCCCGCCGCAGGGTGCGATGCAGGTGAAACCGCCCGCCGCGCGTGAGACGCACTCCGGGCGTCCCCGAGAACAACTCGTGCCCCTTGTCGTGGTCCCCGGCCTCGGCGGCCTCCTGGTGTGCCTCGGCGCTGGTCCACTCGGCGTAGAGCAGCACCCGGCTGCCGTCGACGCTGTGCAGGAAGTGGGCGGAGATCGCCCCGGGGTGGCCGCCTTCGCGCGGCTGGGCCGCGATCACCGCGTCGGTGAAGGCGCGCTGCCGCTCGGGCCCGTCGACGTCGAACGCGGCGGTGATCAGACACCCCGGGACGCGCGTCTCCCGCTCCTCGGCGAGGCTGCGGTAGATCCGGTAGCGGGGCGGACCGGCCGGTGGAACGGCGGTGTCGTCGGTCCACCGGGCGAGCGTCAGCACCGTCTCTCCGTCCGTACTGAGGAACCAGCTGACGGCGGCAGGCCCGGCGGGCGGGGACGTCAGTGAGGCGAACTCGGCTTCCACGAGCGCCTGTTGCTGCTCAAGACCGTCGGCGTACCGCGTGCCGATCACCAGCGTGCCGGGGACGGTCAGGTCCGGGAAGGGGGTTGAGGGCACGGACGGAACTCCTTCGTGAACGGGAGCGGAACCGAGATCGTGCCCGAGGGCGGCAGGGAGTCGTCAACTGCTTTACACCGCCGCCCGTCCGGGGCTCGACGCTCGGTCCGGCCCGGTCCGACGGCTGCTACCGTCCGCTCATGCCTCCAGCTCAACGGCACCCCACGATGGCCGACGTCGCCGAACGGGCCGGGGTCTCCACCTCCACCGTCTCGCGCACGCTGCGCGGCCTGTCCACGGTCTCGCCGGAGGTGCGGGCCCGCGTCGAGAAGGCCGCGCGCGAGCTGAACTTCGCGGTGTCCCGGCAGGCCGCGAGCCTGGTCACGGGCCGGACCGGGACGGTGGCGGTGCTGGTCCCGACGCTCGACTCCTGGTTCATGGGATCCGCCCTGTCCAGCCTGGCCCCGTTGCTGCGGGCGGCGGGCCTGCAGCTGAACGTCTACGAGGTCCCCGACCTGGCCGAGCGCACCGCGTTCTTCGAGCACCTCCCGGCACGCCGCAACGCCGACGCGCTCCTGGTGTTCTCCTTCGACCTCACCGACGAGGAGACCGCCCGGCTGGACGACCTCGGCATGCCGGTGATCTACGTCAGCCGGCAGGTCGCCGGACGGCCCAGCGTCTACGTCGACGACGTGGCCGGCGCCCTGCACGGCACCCGGCATCTGCTCAACCTGGGCCACCGCAGGATCGCCTTCGTCCAGACCGCGGGCGCGAGCGGCTTCTCCTTCAGCTCCGACGAACGGCTGCTGGGGTACCAGCAGGCCCTCACCGAGGCGGGAGTCCCGCTCGACGACGCCCTGGTGGTGTCCACGCGGGCCGGCGACAAACGCGCCGCCGCCGAGGTGCTCGGCACGCTGCTGAGCCTGCGCGAGCCGCCCACCGCCGTCTTCGCCGAGCAGGACGAGCTCGCCGTCGCCCTCATCTGGAACATGCGCAGGACGCAGATCGCGGTACCCGAGCGCGTCTCCGTCCTCGGCTACGACGACCAGCCGCTGGCCGACTGGTTCGACCTGTCCACGGTCGCCCAGTCACCGTCCGACATGGGCCGGGAGGCCGGGGAACTGGCCCTGAAGCTCATCGACGACTCCGGTGCGGACCACGAGCGGCATGTCGTGCTGCCGACGTATGTGATCCCGCGGGCCACGACCGCGCCGGTGGCCCGGCCCCGGGACGAGGGTGAGCGACACACGGGGGGTGAGGGGACGCTGGGCAGGGCGCCTTCTTGAGGCCCGGGCCCGCGTCATTGGTCCGCGAGGGCGAAGAACCGCATCGGGGAGTTCGCCTCGAACCCGATGCGCGGGTACACGGGCGCTCCGGCGACGGTGGCGTGCAGGGCCGCCCGGGTCAGCCCGGTGGCCCTGCCGCCCTCGTGCAGGGCCTTGCGCGTCACCGCTTCTCCGTATCCCCGGCGCTCCCACGCCGGATCCGTGGCGACGAGCAGCACGAAGAGGCGGCCCTCGGCCTCGACGGTGGCGGCGCAGCTCACGGGAGTGCCGTCGTCCCGCACGCCCAGGTAGGCGTACACCTGGCTTTTCCACAGCGAGGAGCGGCCCAGACCGTCACGGCCGTCCTCCAGCGGGAAGCCGTAGGCACGCGAGTTGATGTCGGCGAAGGCTTGCAGCTGCTCATCGGTGGTGACGCGCACGAACGTCAGCTCGGGGTGGGCGGGCTCGGGAACGGGCAGTAAGTCTCCCGCCATACCCGTACCGGGAAAGGCGTGCACGAGCCCGGCTCGCTCGGCGGCGTCCCCGAGCCCCGCGCGCGCCTCGTGGTCGAGCAGATCCTCGAAGACCCACAGAAAACCTGGGCACTTCTTCGACCGCATGATCTCCGCGGCCTCGTTCAGCCGCTGATGCAGCAGCCCGGCGGTGGTGCCCTGCTCGGTCAGCGTGACGCAGTTCCAGAAGGCGAACCGGCAGTCGGCCCAGCGGACGGCGATCCCCGGCAGATCGCGGACGTCCGCCCGCGGATCCCGGTCGAGCACCATGACCCGCCACACCGCGGCGAGCTGCTCCATCGATTCGATCGAGTCCGCGAGATCGTGCATGGAATCCCCCCGGTCGGCGACGGAGCGCGGGCGTTGGCCGTGCCCCGTACACGTACTGCCCTTCGCGGGGCTGCCTCATCCCGCCCATGTGTTCACCGTCGGGCAGAGCCGTCCTGCTGGGCCCGTCGACGTGCGGCGGCGACATCGCGCATGGCCAGCAGGAAACGCCGCACCGTGGCCAGCTCCGTCTCCTCGAAGGACCGCATCTCGGCGACCATCTCGTGGATCAGCGGCCCGAAGAACGACCAGCCCAGGGTGACGGCCTCGTCCTGGACGACCAGCAGCACCCGCCGACGGTCGCGCGTGTCCCGTTCCCGGCGCACGAGCCCCAGCCGCTCCAGCCGGTCGACCAGGGCAGTGGTCGAGGCCGAGTTCACACCCAACTGCGCTCCGAGCCATCCAGGAGTGGCCCTCACGCCCTCCCGGCCGGCGTCCAGCAGGTGGATCAGTGCGCGCACATCCGTGGGATGAAGCCCCTCGCGGCCGGCGAACTCGGCAGCGAGAAGGTCCAGTTCCACCGTGACGGCTCGCAGCAGGTGGACCAGTCGAAGTCCGGGGTCCTGGTCGTCCACGCTCTCACTCCCATAGTATCTCGATAGACGAGATTATTGATGACCGAGTAATTATAAGGCGGAGACAATGGATGACGAGGCAGTCTTCTTCGCGGCGTACGACGCCGTCCTGCGACAGTGGCCCGTCGAGGTCCACAGCGTCGACGTTCCGTCCCCCTACGGCAGCACGCGGGTCCACGTCTGCGGCCCGGAGGACGGCGCTCCGGTCGTGCTCCTGCCCGGCGGTGGATCAACCTCGGTGGTCTGGTTCGCCAATGTCAAAGCCCTGGCCTCCGCCCATCGGGTCTACGCCGTCGACCTGATGGGCGACATCGGTCGCAGTGTGCACGACGGGGCGTCACTGCGCGGCGCCGGCGACCTGGTGGCCTGGCTCGACGCGCTCTTCGACGAACTGGACCTGGACGGGGCACACCTGTGCGGCCACTCCTACGGCGCCTGGATCGCCCTGAACTACGCGCTGCACGCGCCCCACCGGCTCGGCAGACTCGCGCTGCTCGACCCGACGAACTGCTTCGCCGGCATGAGCCCGCGCTACCTCATGCACGGGCTGCCGGTGTTGCTGAAGCCCACCGCGGAGCGCGTGCGGGCCTTCCACCGGTGGGAGACCGGCCGCGCCCCTGAGGATCCGGTGTGGCGGGCGTTCCTGGACAGTACCGCCACCGCCCGGCGGTCGAAGGTCGTCGCCATGCGACGCCCCAGGGCACAGCAGTTGAGGGCCTGCACCGTCCCGGCCCTGGTGGTCCTGGCCGAACACAGCCGGGTTCACGACGTGCCGCGCACAGCGGCCGCCGCACGCCGGCTCCTGCCCAGAGCGAGCGTCGTCACCCTGCCGGACGCCTCCCACCACTCCCTCCCCACCGAGCGACCGGCCGAACTCAACCGCCTGCTGGCAGAGTTCCTGGCCTGAGCATCGCGGCAGCCTTGTCAACCGGCGTCAACCGGCCCGACACGCGCGGTTGCTCGCGCCCGGTCAGTGGCCGCCGGTGAGTTCGCCGCTGAGCGTCTCGTGGATCCGGGCGCTGGGCTCGTTCAGGCCGATGATCTCGACCGTCTTGCCGCGCTGGGCGTACTTGGTCTCGATGGCGTCCAGGGCGGCGACGGACGAGGCGTCCCAGATGTGCGCGGCGGACAGGTCGATGACGACCTTGTCGGGGCCGGTGGCGTAGTCGAACCGGCCGACGAGGTCATTGGAGGAGGCGAAGAACAACTCGCCCGTCACCCGGTAGACGACCCTCGTGCCGTCGGGGTCGGTGACGGCGGTGACCTCGGCGAGGTGGGCGACGCGCTTGGCGAAGACGACCATCGCGGTGATCGAGCCGACGACCACACCGATGGCGAGGTTGTGCGTGGCGACCACGCACGCGACGGTGACCACCATGACGGTGATCTCCCCGGCCGGCATCCGCCGCAGCGTCTTCGGCGCGATGGAGTGCCAGTCGAAGGTGGCGACCGACACCATGATCATCACCGCGACCAGCGCCGCCATGGGAATGTCGGAGACGACCGGCCCGAAGACGACACACAGCACCATCAGGAAGACTCCGGCCAGGAACGTCGACAGGCGGGTACGGGCGCCGGACACCCGAACGTTGATCATCGTCTGGCCGATCATGGCGCAGCCGCCCATGCCGCCGAAGAACCCGGTGACGATGTTGGCGATGCCCTGCCCGACGGACTCGCGGGTCTTGGAGGAGCGGGTGTCGGTGATGTCGTCGACCAATTTGGCCGTCATCAGCGACTCCATCAGCCCGACCAGCGCCATGGCGAGCGCGTACGGCGCGATGGTCGTCAGCGTGTCGAGGGTGAACGGCACGTCCGGCAGCCCCGGCACGGGGAGGGAGGACGGCAGCTCGCCCTTGTCGCCCACGGTCGGCACGGCGATCCCGGCCGCCAGGGTGATCACGGTCAGGATGACGATGGACACCAGCGGCGCCGGGACCATGGTGGTGAGCTTGGGGAAGAACACCATCAGCGCCAGCCCGGCGGCGATCAGCGGATAGACCGGCCACGGCACGCCGGTCATCTCCGGCACCTGCGCCATGAAGATGAGGATGGCGAGGGAGTTGACGAAGCCGACCATCACCGAGCGCGGCACGAATCGCATCAGCTTCGCGACGCCGAGCGCGCCGAGGACGATCTGGAACACACCGGCCAGGATCACGGCGGCGACGAGGTAGCCGAAGCCGTGCTCACGGTTCAGCGGAGCGATCACGAGGGCGACGGCTCCGGTGGCGGCGGAGATCATCGCCCGGCGGCCGCCGACGACCGCGATGGTGACGGCCATGGTGAAGGAGGCGAACAGGCCGATCGCCGGGTCGACCCCGGCGATGATGGAGAAGGAGATCGCCTCCGGGATCAGGGCGAGCGCGACCACCAGGCCGGCCAGCACCTCGGTGCGCCAGACCTTCGGATCACGCAGCCAGTCGGGCTTGAGGCCGCGCAGTCGGGCGGTGGGGGACAGTACGGAGGAAGACAAGGAAACAGCTACCTGTCGTGCTCGGGCACATCCCCGGGCGGGACGAGGCGTGCGGAATGGGACGTGGGGAATGGGACGTGCGGAATACGGGGCGGAAGGCCGGTCCGGCTTCCCGCGATCGGCCCGCTCACGGGCGGAAGACTCAGAACGGAGCCGACAGACGCGATCGGATGCGCGTCAGGACTCGGGTCAGGATTCGGGGCGGGAGTCGGGTCGGCGGCGCAGGATCACGGCGGACAGGCAGCGGTGCCGGGCACCACGGACTCACGCACGCGTCTCTCCTGCAAGCTCCAGATTCACGAGCAACTGTACAAGCACAAGGAGACCGGACTCGTCGTCCCCTCGGCCCGCCCGCCTCCGAGCGGGAGGACTCCTGGAACGGCTGCGCGGCTTCGAGCAGGCCGGGCAGCGGCGGCTGGAGGATCTGCGCACCAAGCCGGCCAGGGCCGAGGATTTCGCGGCCACACTGGCAGATCGGCTCGCCGAACACCCACGGCCACGTCCGGCCGGCGAGAGACTCACCTCCACTGGCCGTCGTGGAAGGCCAGCTCGTTGGGGCCGTTGATCCAGTTGTGGGGCGGGAGAGTGCGGAGGCGGTCTGCGCGTGGCCGTGTCCCTGTCCGGAGGGAGGCGTCGTCGCGGTGGGGCTATTCCTTGACGGCGCCCGCGTTGGCGCCGATCAGAGGGCTCCAAGTCGCCGGCGCTTCCCTGGACGTCACCGTCTCCGCGGACGGCACGACAAGCGTGTCCCACAGTTCGGCCGCGTTCGACGTCGACGTGTACACCCATGGCGGCCGTCGCTGACGGTGTCGGCTCCGGCAGGTCCCCTTGGCCCGCGCCCCCGGCCGGGCACGGCCCTCCCCCGCACAGGGAACGCTGATTGGACGCAAGACGGTAAGTGGCCCCGCTTGCCCTACGGGAGCGGTAGAAGCGCTCAGGGGCGCCCGCGGTCACCCCTGTTGTCACCGAGCCGGCCTCCGGTGCTCGCCATGATGCGTTCCAAGGAGCGTCGGCCCATCCGACTCATGGGTGGGTTGCTTTCGACGTAGTACCAGACCAACCCCATGGCTTGAACGAAGGCCCACGCCTTGCCCCGCTCCCATTCGAGGTCGTCGCACACCAGGTGGTCGCGGAGAACCCGCCGCGGCCCGGCATCGAGCACATGCCACGCGCTCACGAGATCCAGAGAAGGGTCGGCCGGCCCGAAGCCGCCGACGTCAAGAATCCCCGCCAGCCGTCCGGCGGACACGAGCACGTTGCCGGGAATCAGGTCACCGTGGGTCATCATGTCCTGCGCTGTACCGCGCGGCAGCTCGCGCAGCGTTGCCCAGAGGTGGCGAAGCCGGGGAACATCCAGGAGTTGCTCGCTGTGTTCGAAGCAGGTCTCCATCCACGCGTCATGGGATCGCAGGTCGCCTCCCCGGCCTGTGCCGGCAAAGGCGCGACCACGTGTGTCGATCGCGCGCAGGTCGCCGATGAGATCGGCCAAGTCGCGGGCGAACGCGACCGATTCACCTGGGTCCTCGTCGGTGGCCACGATGCCCGGCAGCCACGTCTGCACCGACCACGGAAGTGGGTAGCCCGCCCCGGGTTCGCCCAGTGCGACCGGCTCGGGCGTGGGGAAACGCGTGCGCCCCGCCAACTCGCGCGCCGCTTCGCCTTCGCGTTCCAGTTGGCGCCGCGTCGACTCGACGTCCGCGGACTCAAGAGGGAATCGAGCCGAGAATCGATCGCCGATGCGGAAGATGGCGTTGACCGTGCCGTGGCCGGCAATGCTCCTGACCGGCAGGCTCCGCCACTCAGGAAACTGCTGATCTACCAACGTGCGCACGGTCTCAGGTGACACGGTGAGCTGGTTGGCGTGCATCTTCATGGTGGCAGCATTCGCGTCACGATCTTCTACTGCAATCCGTTTTTTCGTCGTGCGGCTTCTCCTGCCGGCAGTCCGGCACACGAACACGGAAGTGCTGTCATCCGCTGAAGACGGGGGAAGAAGACCACCACGATGACGCCCGACCCCGACGCGAGGCTCAGGGGGGCGGGCCTGGGCCACGTCCGCGTGGAAGGGGTGCCGCTCGATCAGGGGCAGCCCTTACCGCGGCACGGTCACTGCCATAAGTTTGCCGTCCCCAAGGTGTAGCCAGCCTCGGCCGGGCGTGACTGGGTTGCCGACAACGGAGTCTCCCGTCCTGATGCCGATCCAGTCACCGGCGTGCCGCTCTTGAGGAGACAGGAGGAGGCCGCGGTGGGCTCTCTTCGCCCCGTTTAGCCAGCGGTAGCTCGTCTGGAGCTTTTCTTCATCGCCTGCCAGGACCAGCGCCGTACCCGCGTCAAAGCCGTGCTCCAAAAGGTTCCGCAGAACTCGCCAGGCACTGCACTCGCCCAAGAGTTCCGCGTCGTCCATCACGACGACGATCGGCTGTTCAGCAGACGCCACAGACACTCGGCTTTCAGGTTCGTCCTGCCCGATGTCGTCCTGAACGAAGTAGGCCAGCACGCCCTCCTGGCCAATCAGCTCTCGTAGAGGCGACGGCCTGGGCGTGGCTAACACGAGTGGAACGCCAACTGCGAGCAGAGAGCGTGCCATGCTCACCAGCGCCGTGGAGCGACCCGACCTTGCCGGGCCGGCCACAACGAACGCGGGAGCTGTACCGGAGGCCAGATTAGGGCCGTACGCAGCCAGGTTGTCGCCTCCGACACCCGTAAGTGCCCACAACCTCGGTGCAGCCGGGTCCCGCATGGCCCACGCCTCGTCGAAACTGATACTCGACGGCAACACGTCAGAGCGTTTCTGTATCTCCAAGGCGTCGCGGGCAGCCTCCCACAAGCCGAGCAACAGAACATGATCCTCTAGCGTCAGCCGCGCCATGTGAGAAAACGCGACGATCGCCTCACGCTCGGGCAGGTCATCGTGGGTGTACCAGCGGATCCACGCATCCGACGAGACGCCCGTCTGCTCCTCCATGTAAGTGAAGGACCACTTGCGCTTCAGCCTGTGTTCGTCAAGGAGGCGACGCAGCGTGACCAGCTCCAATCGCGCCGGAGAGTCGGGCACCTCGAATTCTCTGCTCTTCACACCGTAGAAAGTCGCGTTTGCTGGACGTCGCTCCTCTGCGGCATCAGCCATCCTGGCGAAGCCCTTACTGCGGCGCACCACACCAAGAAACACTCTCAGAGCATCCTTGTCGTGCCAAAGGGCCTGTGCTGCGTTGAGGATCAGTCCCTTCAAGGATTCCTCCGCGTAGTTGGACTGCGCAGCGCCTCGGCCGGGGTTGGATCGCGTCCCCGTGCCGGCCGATGGCTCTTCCGCTGCCCGCCCGCTTGGGTCCTTGGCGTCCTGCTTGGGTGAGTCCTCGGAAAACTCAGTCGTGTCGTCTGCGTCGTCATCGGCAGCAGGCGTGGGGCTATCTGCTGGAGGATCTACCGCTGCTTGGGCGACCCTCTCGCTGACGACTTGCTTCCACAGGCCCTTGAATCGGTCGACCTCGCCGTCTACGTCGTTGTGCCGATCGACTTCGGCCAGGACGCGGACGATGGCCTCAAGGCGGCCCCACGGCGGGAGATCTGGCTTCTGGAAGGCGTCCAGCACTGCCTGGTGATTCACGATCCAGTAGTCCTGCGCATCCTTCCCGACGTGATCGCGAATAGTCCGCGCTGACGGGAGCCCCGCGTCCAGCCGCAGATCATGGAGTTCATCGTTCAGCCTCTTCAGGTCAGGCTGGTCAGCCAACTCGGGCCTCTTCCATGGCTGAGCAACCACCGTCACTGCCCCCTTGGTGCTTCTGTGTCAGGTCTTGTAGATCAGTCGCGTCGGCGCCCGCACTCACAGGCGTCAGGATCAGTCATGCCCGTCATTCAGCGGCTGTTCTTGGCCGATGTTGTCAGCGATCGTCATGGGGCGTCAGGACCGTCCGTGAGGCACCCACGCTGGATGCACCACAGTCAGTGCCACACAGAAGGTAGGTCCTCATGGAACAGATCAGTTTGCGCCTCGTAGTCCTCCTGCTGGTCGGAGTCCTCGTCGTCGCCTTGACCCTGCATGCACCCGAAGTTGGGGCGGCCTTGGCGGTAGCCACCGCGGTGGTAGCACTACTCGCCCAACTGATGGGTCGTGAATGACGCTTGGGCGATCGGAGATGCTTGCATGCCATGGGTCACCCGGTCTCTCAGTGATCCGCTTCCGCCGTCCTCCGCATCCTCGGCCAAGGGAACACCACCGGCAGGCTCGTCACCGAGGCTGCTGATTTCGGTCCCACCCGTACACCGTTGGTCAACGGTGAGCGCTCAGCTTCGGAGGCCCTTGATCATGACTGCGTACACCGGTGAGTCGGCGAAGGGTTGTTGTTCGCCCGCCTTGGTGTATCCCCACGACTCGTAGAGCGCCTGCACCTTGGGGTGGGTCACGTCGACCAGGAGTACTGCGAGGTCTTCGGTGCGCTCCTTCAGCAAGGCTTCGTGGAGGCGATCGGAAATGCCCTGCTTGCGCCAACTCGGACGCACCATCACCTCGGACACGGCGTAGGTGGAGGAGTAGCCGTTGTTCGGCACGTATGTGGTGGAGCGCCACCATTCCCGGCCCGGTGCGAGGGGGGCGCCGTAGGCGAAGCCGACCGGTTCGTCTTCGTCGTACGCCACCACGCAGGAGAAGCCGTCCATGCCGGTCCAGTGGTCGACGAACCAGGCGAAGCGCTGGTGGAAGGGGTCGTCCATCTGGTCGGCGTAGGCGTCGGCGTGTACGTCGATGAGCATCTGCCGGAAGCCTTCGGGAAGGTTTCCGTGCTGGAAGTGACGCAGGTCGGTCACGCTCGGCTCCATTCGGTTCGCATGCGGTCTGCCCAGTCTCGTGCGCAGGAGGCGGAGGGGGCCATGACGAACAGGCCCCGGTGGAAGTCGCCCATGAGGGTGCGCATACGGCCGGGTAGTGGATCGCCATCCATGATCGTGAAGACGTCGGTGGCTGAGGCCGTGGCCTGTTCGGCTTCTCCCTGGTGGAGCTGTGCGAGGGCGAGTTGGGCGGTCGCGAGGGCCCTGTTGCGCCGGAAGGCGGACGGGATCCTGGCCAGAGCGCGGTGTGCCATGGCTTCGGCGTGAGGGTGGCGTCCGCTGTTGAACTGGACGATCGCGGCGAGGTGGTCGAGTTCGGCCTGCCCGTAGAAAGCCGTCCAGCGTGGGCGCTCGCGGTCGGCCACCCTGGTGAAGGTGTCCTGGGCCGATCCCAGAGAGCGCAGGCCCGCATGGCCGTCACCGAGGGCTGCGTATGCGAGAGCGACGCGGACTCGGCCCAGCGAGTCGAAGAACGGGTCTCGGCGAGCCGCTGAGGAGGCTTGCGCGGCCTGAGCTGCCGCGAGTGCTTCGGGCCAGTTCTGCCGCTGATAGGCGAGCATCGAGAGGTTGACCCACACCCGGATTTCAGTAGGGCCGTCCTGGGAGAGGCCGGCGTACGCCGCTGATTCGTTCAGGTAGCTCTGGGCCTGGTCGAGGTTGCGGGCGTCGATGCAGGACCAGGCGGCGATGGTGGTGTACTCGGCGGCCAGTGCGTACAGGGCTCGGCGGACGCGTTCGCCGGCGTTGCGCTGCTGTAGTTCCAGCACCCTGGTGCGGCCCTGGGCGGCGGCCTTCTCCAGTGCCGTGTGTCCGCCCTGGCGGTCGTCCGCTTCGACAAGGGCGTTCATCCCGGCAGCGACCCGGGCCACGTCCGACATGCCGACGGTCCGGCGTTGGGCCACCAAGGGAACGGCGGCAGCTGCGCTTCCGGTCGCTGAGGTGAGGAAAGTGCGACGCCGCACGGGGTCCTCCTGCGGGTGTTGCATGGTGCGTGGTGCGCTGAACCCTAAGTCCTCGACGGGACAACCGAACACCCGCTCCAGGGCTGCACACGTGCGTCCGATGGGGCGGCGGGAGGTCCCATTGAGGAGGTTGCGGACTGTGCGGTCGGAGACGTCACCGGGCCTGCCGGTGATCTCTGCCAGCGCAGCGTTCATCCGACCAGCCAATTCTTCCTGGGTGAGCCCGAGTTCCTCCATCCGGCTCTTGAGGATGGCGTTCGCTCCCATGGACCGACCGTAGCCCTGTGGTTACCGGCCGAACCAGCCCCGAGGTCACCAGAGCGTAAAGTCTTCCGGTTCGCGTAGGTGCTGCGGGGCGCGACTTTTCCTGTTCGCCGTCGGCCAAGGGCCGTTGACTCGGTACCAGCCGTTGAGCGGGCGAGATTCCCCTTCCTGCCTCTCGATGGCGTGCAGGAAAGCCCGCTCCTGCGGACCCTTCGCGGGGCGGGCGTCCCAGCCTCGGAGGGATGACCCCTTGACCACGACCGCCGCCAAACCAACAGCGACCGGTGTCCCGGGCTACACCGAGACGATGCCGTGCGAGCCGGAGTCCGCGCGCCGCGCACGTCTGCTTGTCTCCGCGGCTCTGGACACTTGGGGCATAGGCGAGTTGGCCGAGGCGGGCACTCTGATTGTTTCGGAGCTGATCAGCAATGCCGTCAGCCACACGCCCTGTCGCGTGGTCCGTGTGGTGATTCGGCGCGAGACGGCCGAAGTGATTCGGGTCGGCGTTGCCGACAAATGCCGAGACACCCCGGAACTGGGCTGTCCTGAAGGTGACTCCGAGGGCGGCCGTGGTCTGATCCTGGTCGAGTCGCTGAGCTGGCGGTGGGGCTACGACCTGCATCGTTGGGGCAAGCTCGTCTGGGCAGAGCTGCGGGTGCCGGCCGCATGCTGATCTCGCGTATCTCCTTACGACTCCTGCCCTCGGAGGAACTGGTCGGTGACCCGTTCCCGGACGCGTGCGTGCAGCTTGTCTTCGGCCCGACGCGTCCGTCTGACGAGGTCGGCGCGGTTGCTGTCCCAGAGTCGGTCCGAATTACTCCCGCCGACCTTGTGCGGCTGCGAGTCGAGTCGGGACTGGCTCTCGGCGAGATCCGCGCGGAGATGCAGCGTGCCGAGATCGCGTGGCGGCAGCAGCTCAGCCGCTGGTACGACGACGGCCGACTGGCAGTCGAGGCCCGCGCACCGGACATCAGCCTCCTTCAACGGGTCCTGGACGGGCTGCGGAATCCCGGTCCGGTTTCGACGTAGGGCCCGATGCCTCTTCTTCCCGGTGCCCCTGAGACTCCCGCACAAGCAGGATCGTGTTCCTCGATGCCGTGCGGGTGAGCAAGTCAGGCGAAGGACAGAACTTCTGACAGGAAGGAAGACCGTGTTCAACCACATGGATCGATTCCCCACGGGCAGCCCGCTGCCGCAGGGGCATCTGACGGCGGCCCCGTGGGGTCTCCGTCGCATCGCCCCGTACCCGCCCGTCGACGGCCCCGTCTACGCGACGGTGACGCTGGATCCGGAGACGCAGACCGCCCGGTACTTCCACACTTCCGGGGTGCCCACCATGTCCCCGGGCCACGGCACATCCTCCGGTACGAATCCCGCGACCGGCACCACGGGCCAGGGCGACCGCAACAGCGACTCCCCGGACAGCGACACGGGGAACGACACCGACCAGTGACTCCAGTGACGAGCGACGATCGTCCGGTCCTGGTGGTCACCAACCTCGACGACCCGACTGCGGACTTCGTGATCGCCGAGCTGCACGACCGGGGGGTCCCGGTCGTGCGGTTCGACTCCGGTGACTTCCCCGCCACTCTGTCGTGTTCGGCCGCCATCGGCGGCACTGACAGGTGGCGGGGAAGCGTGCAGACCCCGAGCCGACGCGCCGACCTGGGCGCGGTGCGTTCCTTGTACTACCGGCGCCCCTCCGGGTTTGCCTTCCCTCACCTCGACAAGCAGGATGAGCGATTCGCCGTGGCCCAAGCGCGCTACGGGCTCGGCGGCATCCTGACCTCTCTGCCTGGCTGCCTTTACGTCAACCACCCCAATCGCATCGGCGACGCCGAGTACAAGCCAGCCGGGCTCGCGGCAGCGGCAGCGGCCGGCTTCACGCTTACGCCGACGTTGATCACCAACGTTCCCGACGACGCACGGGCCTTCATCAGGGCGCACGGCCCTGTCATCTTCAAGCCGATCTCGGTTCCGCTCTACCTGGTCGACGGCAAGGCCCAGACCGTCCCCGTGACCGAGGTGACCGCCGACGAGATCGACGACTCCGTATCCGGCACCATGCACCTCTTCCAGAAGCGGGTGGACAAGGTTGCCGATATCCGGGTGACTGTGATCGGCGAGCAGATCTTCGCCGTGCGGATCGACTCCGGTCTCCTCGACTGGCGTACGGACTACGGCACTCACACATACACGCCGCTTGCCACGCCACCCGCGGTGGAACGGTCGATGCGTGCCTATCTGAAGCACTTCGGGCTCGTCTTCGGGGCGTTCGACTTCGCTCTGACCGACTGCGGCGAGTGGATCTTCATCGAGTGCAATCCTTCCGGGCAGTGGGCATGGATGGAGCCGCCGACCGGTCTGCCGATGACCGCCGCACTCGCCGATCTCCTGGAAGGAGGACTCCGTGGCCAGTGAAACCGACATCGAGACGGCCGCGGCCGATCTCCGGCGCCGGCTCGCCCGACAACTGGAGAAGGACGGCTGGCTGCGCTCGCCGCAGTGGCGGGCCGCCGTGGAGGCCGTGCCCCGCCACAGATTCATCCCGCGCTTCTACCGGGAGAGCCACGCCCCGGGCGCCACCACCTGGGAGCCGGTCACACCGGAGACGGTCGGCAAGGAGGAGTGGCTCCGGCTCGTCTACACCGACGAGACATGGATGACTCAGTTCGGCGGCCGGGACATCGACTGGGCCGACCCGAAGCCGATCAGCAACGCGACCCCGACCTCGTCTTCGACGTTGCCGAGCCTCGTGGTCCGGATGCTCGAGGACCTGGATGTGCAGGACGGCATGAATGTGCTGGAGATCGGCACCGGAACCGGTTACTCGACAGCACTGATGTGCCACCGGCTCGGTAGCGAGGGCGTGACCTCAATCGAGACGGACGAGGGCGTGGCCCGACGAGCCTGCCACGCCCTCACCGGATCCGGTCATACCCCCCACCTGCTGGTAGGGGACGGCCGCGCCGGCCACCCCGACGGAGCCCCGTACGACCGCCTGATCGCCACGTGCGGCTTCCGCAGCATCCCGCCCGCCTGGCTGGAACAGGTCCGGCCGGGCGGCGTCATCCTCACCACCCTTCGCGGCTGGATGCGCTCCCTCGGCCTGGCCAAACTCATCGTCACGGGTGACAGCGCGAGCGGCTGGTTCAGCGAGGACGACCCAAGCTTCATGATCGCCCGCCAGCAGGACGCACCGGAGAGCCTCGGCATGGTGCCGGGCCCCGACGACGGGACGGTACGGAAAGCCGTACGCGGGCCAGAGCTTCTCACCAGCTCCGGGTCGGCGTTCATGGCGCAGCTTGCGGCGCCGGACGCCCGTTTCTTCTCGATGGCGGTCGACGGCGGCCCGGTCAGCACGTTTCTACTGGACAGCGTTACCGATTCCTTCGCCGTCCTCGCTCCCACGGACGGCGGCTGGCAGGTCAGGCAGGGCGGCCCCCGCCGCCTGTGGGACGCGATCGAGTCGGCGGTGGCCACCTGGGAGGAGTACGGCTCACCGAACACCGCGGCGTTCGGCGTGACTGTCTCCCGCGACCAGCAGGCCGTCTGGCTCGGGAACCCGAACGGCCCACAGTGGGCGCTACCCTCCTGAGACAACCGCCACCGACGCGAGGAACGCCAGGATGGACGACGAACCGCTGAAGGATTGGGCGGAACGCCGTGACGCGAGGATCGGCCGACTTCGCGCCGTGCCTGCCGTGCCCGGCGACGGGCCCAGGGCATCGCATCTGAACCCGGATGCACCCCGCGCCATCGAGCGCTGGAACGGGCACGCATGGGAGCTGTACGGGTTCGCCGCCAGCCTGGCCGAGGCCCAAGCCATCCTGTACCCGGAGGCCAACGAGCCCTCACCCCCAGGGCCGGTGCCGAAGCCGCTCGGCTCCGGCACCGGCAAGCACCGCAAACCCCAGGCACCCAGGCCGGACGGTGGCGGCCGGGCACAGAGGTGATCAACGCCGCCGCGTCTGAGGCTGCTGCGGGCATGGCGCGGCGGGGTGCCCCTCGACGTAGTGCGCTTGACCTTGAAGTGCTTCTTGCTGGTGGGGCGCTTGGCGGCGGTGCCGTCGCCCGGCTTCAACCGCCTCAGTCCGTAGCCGACTTCGAGCTGGCGGGCCTCACGCTGGACGGCCCGCTGGTCGTAGTCGCGCTTGGGGCGGCGGCCGTCCTGGCGTACGAGGGTGGCGGCGATGTGGATGTGGTCGTCGGCGTGGTGGACGGCAACCAGCGGCATGCTTCCTCGTCGCCTTCGGGGGCGATGCCGGTGGCGGCCACGATCCGGCGGGCGATGTCCGCCCACTCGGCGTCGGTGAGGATCGGGTCCTGGGGTGCGGCACGGACGGGGCAGTGCCACACGGTGTATTTGGGTGCCTTGCCGCCCAGCATCTTCACGGGCTGGTCGAGCTGTGCGACGAGCTGCGCTTCCACTTCCGTCGGGTCGTGGTGAGGGCCGCGGCCGGGGTCGGGGGCGAAGTCGTTCCAGAAGGCCACCAGGGGCGGGTCGACGTGCTCTCTGAGCACCTCAGCCACTCGGACCCTGGCTTCACCGTCCAGCGAGACGCGCACCCGCAAGGCGATCGACGACGCCTTCACGGGAGCCGACGTGGAAGGCGACCCACCCGGCACCCAGGGCACATACCGTGCACCCAGCGAATCCAATGTGCCCCGGCCGCCTGACGGCCCCTCTCCGACACCAAAAAAGGGCGAGGCCCGAAGACCTCGCCCGCAGCCAGTGAAACCCCAGCTCAGGGCCACACAAGGCAATAAGGCTGATGCCCCGCCTCATGCAGCCGGTGCGAGAAGTCCTGCCACTCGTGCAGCAGTTGGTACACGTTGAACGCGTCCCGAGGCCCGCCCCGGTCCGGGACCGTCGACCAGATGAAGGCCGCCGCGCCCACCGTCTCCTCGCCGATGCCGCGCAGGGGGTCGACGACGGTCATCGGGAGTTTGACCACCGCGTAGTCGGGGTGCAGGACGACCAGTTCCAGGGGCGGCACCTTGTGCAGGGGGACGCCCTCGATGCCCGTCAGGACCATGGCCGCCATGGTCTCCGGCTTGATCTTCGTGAACATGCCGTTCATGCCGAGCTCGTCGCCGCCGAGTTCCTCGGGACGCATCGAGATCGGGACGCGGGCCGCGGTCGCGCCGTCCGGCGCGCCGAAGTACTTGTACGTCACCCCCACCCGACCACCATTCCTGCTCCCGGCCCGAAGATCTTCCACCCGGCGTTCAGTACGTCCGTCGAACCGCTCCGGTTCACTCGGCAGACCCTGAGTACGACGTAGTTCCTGCGTGTCCTCCGCTTCGCGCCGGTGCCTTCCCCGCCGGGCACGTCGAGGACCCAGGTCATCAGTCCCCTCGCCCAGTCCGCCACCGCGATGCATATCTCCACCCGACTGCTTTTCTAGGACGCGTCGCCCCCGCCGCGCAACCCGATCATCGTGTCAGTGACCTCCCCCGCGGTCGCTCGCCGAAACGTGCGCTGAAACAACTGTCCGCGGGATCTACGCAGCGTCCGACCACCCTGGGCCGCTTGAGCTGTGTGTATCACGTCCCAGTCTCGCAGACGACGGAGGTTCGGGGACCGGTTGCAGGGCACTGTCCTACCCTGAACAGGTCACTCACACCCGGAGTCCGACGTCGTCGGAGAAGGTCGGAGAAGTCGCAGGTCATGAGCGAACTGGCATATCCGTATGAAGCACCGGCCTCGCAGGCTCTTTTCGACCGTGCGGCGGCCGTCACACCCGGTGGCGTGAACTCGCCGGTGCGGGCCTTCCGCGCCGTCGGCGGCACACCGCGGTTCATGGTGTCCGGCAAAGGGCCGTACCTGACCGATGCCGACGGGCGGGAGTACGTCGACCTCGTGTGTTCCTGGGGGCCCATGATCCTCGGGCACTCGCACCCCGAGGTCATCGCCGCCGTGCAGGACGCCGTCGCCCGCGGTACGTCCTTCGGCACGCCCGGTGAGGGCGAGGTCGCGCTCGCCGAGGAGATCGTCGCCCGGGTGGAGCCGGTCGAGCAGGTGCGGCTCGTGTCCAGCGGGACCGAGGCGACCATGTCCGCGATCCGGCTCGCGCGCGGGTTCACGCAGCGCAGCAAGGTGATCAAGTTCGCCGGGTGCTACCACGGGCACGTCGACTCGCTGCTCGCCGCCGCCGGCAGCGGCGTCGCGACGTTCGCGCTGCCCGACACCCCGGGCGTCACCGGCGCCCAGGCCGGCGACACCATCGTCCTGCCCTACAACGACCTCGACGCCGTGCGCGCCGCCTTCGCCGCCCACTCCGGCGAGATCGCCTGCGTGATCACCGAGGCCTCGCCGGGCAACATGGGTGTCGTACCGCCCGCGGACGGCTTCAACCAGGGCCTCAAGGACCTCTGCGCCGAGAACGGCGCCCTCTACGTCTCCGACGAGGTCATGACCGGGTTCCGGACCAGCCGGGCCGGGTGGTACGGGGTCGACGGGGTCCGGCCCGACCTCATGACCTTCGGCAAGGTGATGGGCGGCGGGTTTCCGGCGGCGGCCTTCGGCGGGCGCGCGGACGTCATGGCGCACCTCGCCCCGGCCGGACCCGTCTACCAGGCCGGCACCCTCTCCGGGAACCCCGTCGCCACCGCGGCCGGGCTCGCCCAGCTGCGCCTCCTCGACGACGCCGCCTACGACAAGGTCGACGCCGTCTCCGCACAGATCCAGGAGCTCGTCACCGGGGCCCTGACCAAGGAGGGCGTCGCGCACCGGCTGCAGACCGCCTCCAACATGTTCTCCGTGTTCTTCACCGACCGGCCCGTGCGGAACTACGAGGACGCCAAGGCGCAGGAGTCGTTCCGCTTCGCCGCCTTCTTCCACTCGCTGCTCGCGAACGGCGTCTACCTGCCGCCGTCGTCCTTCGAGTCCTGGTTCGTCTCCACCGCGCACGACGAGCGGGCCGTGCAGCGGATCGCCGACGCCCTCCCGGCGGCGGCCCGGGCGGCCGCGGAGGCCACGGCATGAGCGACCAGAAGAACAGCGACATCACCGTCGTCCACGTCATGCGGCACGGCGAGGTCGCCAACCCGGACGGCATCCTCTACGGGCGGCTGCCCGGCTACCACCTCTCCGACCTGGGCCGGCGCATGGCCGACCGGGTCGCCGAGCACCTCGCGCCCCGGGATGTGACGTACGTCGTCGCCTCCCCGCTGGAGCGGGCGCAGGAGACGGCGGAGCCGATCGCCAAGGCGCACGGGCTGGACGTCGCCACCGACGAGCGGCTGATCGAGGCCGGGAACATCTTCCAGGGGAAGACGTTCGGCGTCGGGGACGGGGCGCTGCGCAGGCCCGGCAACTGGAGGCACCTGCTCAACCCGTTCCGGCCGTCCTGGGGCGAGCCCTACGTCGACCAGGTCGTGCGGATGATGAGCGCGCTGAGCGCCGCGAAGGACCGGGCCCGGGGGCACGAGGCCGTCGTGGTCGGCCATCAGCTGCCGATCTGGATCGTGCGGTCGTACGTCGAGCGGCGGCGGCTCTGGCACGACCCGCGCAAGCGGCAGTGCACGCTGGCGTCGCTGACGACCTTCACGTACCGGGGCGACCGGATCGTTTCTGTCGGCTACACCGAGCCGGCCCGCGATCTCGTCCCGGCGCATCTCCTCGCCGGTGCCAGGCCGGTGAAGGGGAAGGACAAGGCGTTCGGCGCATAGGCCCTTTCTGTTCGCTTCTGACGCCCTCGTTACGGAATCTGCAAATATCGGCGGAACCTCCCCGTTCATCACGTCCTCTGACTGGGTGACCACCAGAGAACGTGATGAACGGGGATGCGATGCGCACTCTCACCCGCAGGGGAGCACTCGGAGTCGGCGCCGGAGCCGCCGCCGCCGTCGGACTGGCCGGCTGCGGCAGCCTCACCTCGTCGGACGACACGAACCATGCGGGAGGTTCCCCGGGCAAGGGGACCGGCAGCCCGAAGCCGACCGCCCGGCCGATCGGCGACGGCTCCACCGCCTCCACCGGCAAGCAGCCCCACCAGCCCGCCAGGCCCGAGCCGCTGGAGCCGGGTCAGACCCCGCCGCAGTTCGTCGTGTTCTCCTGGGACGGCGCCGGCGAGGTCGGCAACGGACTCTTCCCGCGCTTCCTGGACCTGGCCAAGGAGCACGGCGCGAGCATGACCTTCTTCCTGTCCGGGCTGTATCTGCTGCCCGAGTCGAAGAAGCGCCTCTACGACCCGCCGAACAATCCGCGCGGCGCCTCCGACATCGGGTACCTCACCGACGCGCACATCAAGGACACGCTGAAGAACGTCCGCCGGGCCTGGCTGGAGGGCCACGAGATCGGCACGCACTTCAACGGGCACTTCTGCGGCGAGGCCTACGGCTCGGTCAAGAACTGGACGCCGCGGCAGTGGCGCAGCGAGATCGACCAGGCGAAGTCCTTCGTCAAGGAGTGGCGCACCAACACCGGCTGGACCGACCTGCCCTCGCTGCCGTTCGACTACGACAAGGAGCTCGTCGGCGGCCGTACGCCCTGTCTGCTCGGCCAGGACAACCTGCTGCCCACCGCCCGCGAGCTGGGCTGGCGCTACGACGCCTCCTCGCCCGGCGGCCGTCAGGTGTGGCCGGTGAAGCGGCAGGGGCTCTGGGACCTGCCGTTGCAGCAGATACCTTTCCCCGGCCGTGGCTTCGAGGTCCTGTCCATGGACTACAACATGCTGGCGAACCAGTCCATCAGCACCACGAAGGCCCCGGCGCACAACTACCCGGGCTGGCGGGAGCAGTCGGCCCAGGCGTACATCCAGGGATTTAAGCGGGCATACGAGACAAATAGGGCACCTCTCTTCATCGGCAACCACTTCGAGCAGTGGAACGGCGGCATCTACATGGACGCCGTGGAGGAGGCCTTCAAGCACATCGCGCGGGAGAAGGAGAAGGGCGCGGATGTGCGCCTCGTCTCCTTCCGGCAGTTCGTCGACTGGCTGGACGTGCAGAAGCCCGAGGTGCTCGACAAGCTGCGCACGCTGGAGGTCGGGCAGCAACCGGCCGGTGGCTGGAAGGGGTTCATCGGAAAGGCCCCGGCAGGCGCCGGTACGCCCTCCGGGAATGCCGCCTGAAATGCGGTTTTCCGCCCGCAAGGGGGGTGGGCGAGAGCCCCGGAACGGACATGCGAAACTTTTCACATGAGTGCCGCCAGCCGCGCCCCCCTGCGCTCGAACCGCTCGACTCGTACGACCCTCCCGACCCGGGTCCGTCGCCGCGCCGCCCTGACCGCCGGTGTCGCCGTGGCCGCGCTGCTCGTCACCGCGTGCGGCTCCGGCGGCACCTCCGGCGGGGGCGGCAACACCAACTTCGTCACCGGCACCGACGGCATCGCGACGGCCGCCAAGGGTGAGCGCGCCCCGGCACCCGACCTGTCCGGCAAGACCATCGACGGCAAGACCCTCGACGTCGCCGACTACCAGGGCAAGGTCGTCGTCCTCAACGTGTGGGGATCCTGGTGCAACCCCTGCCGGGCCGAGGCCAAGTACTTCGCGAAGGTCTCCAAGGAGTACGCCGGCAAGGGCGTGCAGTTCGTCGGCATCAACACCCGGGACACCAACCTGAAGTCCGCCGCCGCCTTCGAGAAGGACTTCGGGATCTCCTACCCGAGCCTGTACGACCCGACCGGCAAGCTGATGCTCCGCTTCGAGAGGGGCACGCTCAACCCGCAGACGGTCCCCTCCACGCTCGTCCTGGACCGGGACGGGAAGATCGCGGCCCGTTCGCTGTCCGCGCTCAGCGAGGAACGGCTGCTGAAGATGCTCAAGCCGGTCGTCGCGGAGAAGTGACGTGAGCGCGCTCACCCTCGCCGCGGTCGCGGACCCCAACGGCACGGTGCTCAACGGCGCCCTGCTGGTGGCCCTGCCCATCGCCCTGCTCGGCGGACTCGTCTCCTTCTTCTCGCCCTGCGTGCTGCCGCTCGTGCCCGGCTATCTGTCCTACGTCACCGGGGTCGCCGGCACCGACCTCGCCGAGGCGCGGCGCGGCCGGATGGTCGCGGGCGCCTCCCTGTTCGTGCTCGGCTTCACCGCCGTGTTCGTCTCCTCCGGGGCGCTGTTCGGTTACTTCGGCAACACGCTCCAGGAGCACAAGGACGTCCTGTCCAAGGTGCTCGGCGTGCTCATGATCCTCATGGGCGTCTTCTTCATGGGCCTGATGCCCTGGTTCACCCAGCGCGAGTTCCGGCTCCACCGCAAGCCGGTGGCCGGGCTGGTCGGCGCGCCCCTGCTCGGAGCGCTGTTCGGGATCGGCTGGACTCCCTGCATCGGCCCCACCCTGGCCTCCGTGCTGGCCCTCTCCTCCGACCAGGGAAGCGCCGGACGTGGTGCCGCCCTCACCGTCGCGTACTGTCTGGGCCTGGGCGTGCCGTTCGTGCTCGCCGCGGTCGCCTTCCGCAAGGCCCTCGGCGCCTTCGGATGGATCAAGCGCCACTACGTCTGGGTGATGCGGGTCGGCGGCACCATGATGATCGTGACCGGTCTGCTGCTGCTGACCGGCGCCTGGGACCGCATCGTGCAGGAGATGCAGGTCTGGTCCGACGGCTTCACTGTGGGGATCTGATCCATGAGCAAGACCACCGCCTCCGACCCGGCCCCGACCGCCGCCGAGAACCAGGAGCTGGGCGACGCCGGATCCCAGCTGTCCACCGCCCCCACGGAGGAGTCGCCCAACCTGCCCTCCCTGGGCGTCCTCGGCTGGGCCCGCTGGTTCTGGCGGCAGCTGACCTCCATGCGGGTCGCGCTGCTGCTGCTCCTGCTGCTCTCCCTCGGCGCGATCCCCGGCTCGCTCATCCCGCAGTCCGGCCAGGACGAGACGAAGGTCGCCGACTTCCGCAAGGGCAACCCCACCCTCGGGGACGTCTACGACAAGCTCGGCCTGTTCCACGTCTACAGCTCGGTGTGGTTCTCCGCGATCTACATCCTGCTGTTCGTCTCCCTCATCGGCTGCATCGTCCCCCGCACCTGGCAGTTCGTGGGCCAGCTGCGCGGCCGCCCGCCGCGCGCGCCCAGCCGGCTGAACCGGCTGCCCGCCCACACCACCTGGCGCACCACGGCCGAACCCGAGCAGATCCACAGCGCCGCCCTGGCCCTGCTGAAGAAGCGCCGCTTCCGCGCCCACCTCGCCGGTGACGCCGTCGCCGCCGAGAAGGGCTACCTGCGCGAACTGGGCAACCTCGCCTTCCACATCGCCCTCATCGTGCTCCTGGTCGCCTTCGCCTGGGGCCAGCTGTACAAGTCCGAGGGCAACAAGCTGGTCGTCGAGGGCGACGGCTTCTCCAACACCCTCACCCAGTACGACGACTTCAAGTCCGGCAGCCTCTTCACCTCCGACGACCTGGTGCCGTTCAGCTTCAACCTGAAGAAGTTCACCGGCACCTACGAGCGCAGCGGCCCCAACAAGGGCACCCCGCGCGTCTACCAGGCCGACCTCACCTACAGCGCCGGCCCCTACGGCAAGGACGAGAAGACCACCGTCCGGGTCAACCACCCGCTGGAGATCGGCGACGCCAAGGTCTACCTGGTCAGCCACGGCTACGCCCCGGTCATCACCGTCCGCGACGGCAAGGGCAACGTCGTCTACGACGACGCCGTACCGCTGCTGCCGCTCGACGCCAACGTCACCTCCTCCGGCGTCGTCAAGGTCCTCGACGGCTACCGCAACCCCGAGGGCAAGAAGGAACAGCTCGGCTTCAACGCGTTCTTCGTGCCGACCTTCGGCGGCGCCGCCAGCGGCACGATGCTGTCGCAGTTCCCCGCGCTGGACTCCCCGGTGCTCGCGCTGTCCGCCTACCACGGCGACCTGGGAGCCGACTCCGGCATCCCGCAGAGCGTGTACCAGATGGACAAGACCAACATGAAGGAGTTCAAGGACTCCCAGGGCAAGCTGTTCAAGAAGCTGCTGCGGCCCGGCGAGACCATGGAGCTCCCGAACGGCGCAGGTACGGTCACCTTCGGCAAGGACATCAGGGAGTGGGCCGGCTTCCAGGTCGTCCAGGAGCCCGGCGGCGGCTGGGCCCTCGCCGGGGCCCTCGCGGCCATCGGCGGCCTCGCCGCCTCCCTGTTCATCCAGCGCCGCCGCGTCTGGGTGCGCGCGGTCAAGGGCGCCGACGGCGTCACCGTCGTGGAGATGGCCGGCCTCGGCCGCAGCGAGTCCGCCAAGGTCCCCGAGGAACTCGGCGACCTCGCCGGGATCCTCTACGACCAGACACCGGCCGCGCCCGGCCCCCACGACCCCGCAGATTCCCCCGACACCGACCAGGAGCCGGGTACCGAAACCCCCGTACCTGCCGAAGGGGCTGAGAAGCAGTGACTCTCGCCGCCGCCACCAACGAAAACCTCGCGAACATCAGCAACACGCTGATCTACTCCGCGATGGCCGTCTACACCCTGGCCTTCTTCGCGTACATCGCCGAATGGCTCTTCGGCAGCCGCAGCAAGGTCGCCAGGACCGCCGCCGCGCTCACCGCCAAGCCGGCCGAGGTGAAGAAGGCGCCCGCCGTCACCGTGAACCAGGCCGGCGGCACCGCCGTCCTGGAGCGGCCGAAGGTCACCGTGCGGGCCGCGACCGGTCAGCGGGACGTGCCGGACGGGCCCGGGGCGCACGGCGGTGACGAACAGGGCGACCTGTACGGCCGGATCGCCATCTCCCTCACCGTGCTCGCCTTCCTGGTCGAGCTGGGCGGCGTCATCGCCCGCGCGGCCTCCGTGGAGCGGGCGCCGTGGGGCAACATGTACGAGTTCAACATCACGTTCTCCACGGTCGCCGTCGGCGTGTACCTCGGGCTGCTGGCGCTGAAGAAGAACGTGCGCTGGCTCGGCCTGTTCCTGATCACCTCGGTCCTGCTGGACCTGGGCCTCGCGGTCACGGTCCTCTACACCGCCAGCGACCAGCTGGTCCCGGCCCTGCACTCGTACTGGCTGTACATCCACGTCTCCACGGCGATCTTCTGCGGCGCGGTCTTCTACGTCGGCGCGGTCGGCACGATCCTGTACCTCTTCAAGGACTCCTACGAGAACAAGCTCGCGAGCGGCGGCACGCCCGGCACCTTCGCGACGTCCGTCCTGGAGCGGCTGCCCTCCTCCGCCTCCCTCGACAAGTTCTCCTACCGCGTCAACGCGGCCGTCTTCCCGCTGTGGACGTTCACGATCATCGCGGGCGCCATCTGGGCCGGTGACGCCTGGGGCCGCTACTGGGGCTGGGACCCGAAGGAGACCTGGTCCTTCATCACCTGGGTCGCCTACGCCTGCTACCTGCACGCCCGCGCCACCGCCGGCTGGAAGGGCCGCAAGGCCGCCTACCTGGCCCTCATCGCCTTCGGCTGCTGGCTGTTCAACTACTACGGCGTGAACATCTTCGTCTCCGGCAAGCACTCCTACGCGGGCGTGTAAGCTCCCGACACCCCCACTCCGGCGGGCCGGCTCCTGTGATTCCACGTCACGGGAACCGGCCTTCGTCGTCTCGGGGTGCTCAGTTGACGCCGGCCGCGGTGAGCCGGTCCAGGTAGGCGTGGAGGGCGCCCGCGCCCTCGACCATGACCCTCGTGCGAGCCGTCAGGGCCTCCCCGCGCGCCGCGATCGCCGCCCGCAGGGCGTCGCTGCTGCCCTCGCGGCGCAGCCCCTCCAGCACGGGCCGGATCTGGTCGAAGAGATAGTGACTGCGGCGCAGCGTGTGCACGAGCCGGGCGTCGCGCACATCGGCGGGTTCGTAGACCCGGTATCCCGTGCCGCGCTCGCGCCCCGGCGTGAGCAGCCCGGCCCCCTCCCACACCCGTAGCGCGGACGTCCGTACGCCCAGCAGCGCGGCCACCTCCCCGATGCGCAGCCCGCCGGAGCGCGGCAGCGGGGCGGGCGGCTCCTGCGCCAGCATCTCCAGGGCCTCGCTCGCCGCCCGCAGGGAGACCCGCTCCTCGTGCAGGGCGGCGTGCGCGGCGTCGACCAGCGCGAGCGCGCCCGGGACGTCCCCGTCGTGCAGGGACCGCATGATCTCCGCCGCTCTCACCGGCCCGTACCCCCGCATCAGCGCCCGGTACGCCAGCAGCGCGCCGCGGTGCACGTCCCCGAAGACGCGGTAGCCGGACGCGGTGCGGGCGGCGGGCGGCAGCACACCGGCGTCCTCGTAGTTGCGGATCTGCTGCGTCGAGACACCGGCCAGCCGGGCGAGGTCGACGGGACGGAGACGGCGTTCGTTGGTCATCGATTTGAAGGTTACGGCAGGCAAACCAGCGCTGTTGGCGAAAAAGCCTCAACACCGCACTTCAATGGAAGACTTGAAGGAATGGACAACAGCATCCGGGTCACCGGCGCCCGCCTCCACAACCTCAAGAACGTCTCCCTCTCCCTCCCGAAGAACAAGCTGGTCGTCCTGACCGGCCTGTCCGGCTCCGGCAAGTCCACGCTCGCCTTCGACACCCTCCACCGGGAGGGCCAGCGGCAGTACCTGGAGTCACTGGGCATGGTCACCGGCTTCGCCAGTAAACCCGCCGTCGACTCGATCAGCGGCCTGTCCCCGTCCATCAGCGTCGACCAGCACCTCACCAACCGCAGCCCGCGCTCCACGGTCGGCACGGTCACCGAGGTGTTCACGTACCTGCGGCTGCTGTGGTCGCGGATCGGAACCCGCCCCTGCCCCGGCTGCGGCAAGAACATCCCGCCGTCGTACGCCAACGAGGCGGAGGCCGGCACCACGGCCGACGAGGACGCCGAGGGCGAGCAGACCCCCTGCCCGCACTGCGGCACCCCCGTGCCCGAACTGGTGATGGGCTCCTTCTCCTTCAACAAGCCCGCGGGCGCCTGCCCGTCCTGCACCGGCCTCGGTGAGGTGATCCGGCCCGACGTCCGGCGCTTGGTCGACGGCTCCCGCGCACTGGCCCAGGGCGCGGTACGCGGCTGGAACCCGAAGCTCACCGAGTGGAACCTCACCGTGCTGCGGGCCGCCGCCCGCCACTACGGCCTCACCTTCGACGCGGACCGCCCGGTCGACGAACTGGACGTGCCGCAGAGGGACTTGCTTGTCCACGGCGTCGAAAGCCCCGAGTTCCGGCGGCACTTCCCGGCGGTCGACCCGCCGGCGTCCGTGTCGGCGGGCCGTTTCGAAGGGGTCGCCACGGCCCTGCTGCGGCGCTACACCGAGCGCGCCGACGACCCCGAGTACCGCGAACGGGCCGAGAAGCAGGGCCTGGTGAAGCAGCCCTGCGGCCAGTGCGAGGGCACCCGGCTGCGGCCGGAGAGCCGGGCGGTGACCGTGCACGGGCTGACGATCGTCGAGGCGGCACGACTGCCCCTCACCGAACTCGGCGGCTGGCTGGCCGCCCTGAAGGAGCGGTCGGCCGGGGACGAGTGGCTGCTCGTGGAGCCGGTCGTCGCCGACCTGGAGGAGCGGGTACGGCGCCTGGTGGACGTCGGCGTCGGCTACCTCGGTCTGGAGCAGTCCACGCCGAGCCTCTCCGCCGGGGAGACGCAGCGGCTGCGGCTGGCCGCCCTGCTCGGCTCCGGCCTGACCGGTGTGCTGTACGTCCTCGACGAGCCGACCATCGGCCTGCACCCCTCGGACACCGCCCGCCTGATCGGCGTCCTGCGCCGCCTGCGCGACCTGGGCAACACCGTGCTGGTCGTCGAGCACGACCTGGACGTGCTGCGGGCTGCGGACCACGTGGTGGACGTCGGCCCGGGGGCGGGCCGGGACGGCGGCCGGATCGTGGCGGCGGGCACGCCGGAGGAGGTGGCCCGGGCCGAGGGCTCGGTGACCGGCGCGTATCTGTCGGGCCGGCTGCCCGCGCCCGAGTCGCGTCGACGCGGCGACAGCGGCAGGGCGGTCGTGATCCGCGGGGCCCGGGCCCACAACCTCAAGGACGTGACCGTACGGATCCCGCTGAACCGCCTGGTGACGGTCACGGGCCCGTCCGGCTCGGGCAAGTCGACGCTGCTGCTGGACATCCTGGGCCGGGCCGCCCGCCGGCACTTCCACGGGGCGGGGGAACTCCCGGCCGAACACGACGGCATCGACGGCTGGGAGCACCTGTCCAAGGCCGTCCTCATCGACCAACAGCCGATCAGCCGCGTCCCGCGCTCCAACGCGGCGACGTACTCGGACGTCTTCACGCCGATCCGGGAGGTCTTCGCCGCGAGCAGCGAAGGACGCCTGACAGCGGGCCGGTTCTCCTTCAACGTGCCGGGCGGACGCTGTGAGCGCTGCGAGGGCGCGGGCGTGCTCACGGTACGCATGCACTTCCTCCCGGCCGTGGAGGTGCGCTGCCCGGGGTGCCGGGGCCGCCGCTTCCGTCCCGAGGTGCTGGCGGTGCGGTACCAGGGGTACGACATCGCGCAGGTGCTGGAGGCGACGGTCGACGAGGCGCTCGGGGTGTTCCGGGACGTGCCCGCCGTGGCCGGCCGGTTGCGGCGCATGGCGGACGTCGGCCTCGGCTACCTCCCCCTGGGCCAGCCCGCCACCACCCTCTCCGGCGGCGAGGCCCAACGCCTCAAACTCGCCAGGGAGCTGGGACGGCGAACGACCGGACGCGCGCTGTACCTGCTGGACGAGCCGACGACCGGCCTGCACGCCGCCGACACCGCCCGCCTCCTCGACGTCCTCCAGCGCCTCGTCGACGCGGGCCACTCGGTCGTGACCATCGAGCACAACCTGGATGTCGTGCGCGCCTCCGACTGGCTGATCGAACTGGGGCCCGGAGGCGGAGCGGCCGGGGGACAGTTGATGGTGGAAGGATCACCCGGTACCTGAACCTTTCCGGACCCCCGCACGTCTTCGCTCCGTATCCGATGAGCCGGAACCCCAGCTCCAGAAGGAGGCGTACCGATGAAGACGCCACTCCAGCGCGGCAGACGCGCACTCGTGTGGGGGCTGCCGGCGGCGGCCGTTGTCTTGCTGTCCGTGGGCTGCACGTCCCCGTCGTCGCCGGACGACGGCGGGCAGGCCGAGGCGTCCTGCGCGTACATCGTCGAGTACGACAACCGCAGATACGTGGGCAGAGGGGAGACCGTTCCCGTGGCGGAGTCGCTCGGCGCCGCCACCCGCCCGGCGTGCGACGACACACCCAGCGACGGTGATGACGGAGAGGGACCGGCCCTGATGACCGCGTTCGCCCTGAAGGGGGTGGACCCCAGCGTCGCCATCGCGGTCGCGGAGGACACCGACCGGTACCGTCTCGTCGTCGCCGACGACCTCAAGGGACTCCCGCCCGAACTCAAGAAACTGATCGACCGCTACTGACCCCCGCCCGCGCCTCAGCCCTGCCGCTCCAGCACCGCGTAGTCCGCGAAACTGCGCCGGTAGCGGGTGTGCAGCGTCTCCTGCGTGTGCCTGCGCTGCCATTCCTCGACCTCCGCCGGGGCCGAGCAGGGCCCGGAACCGGCCCCGCAGTCCGCGTCCTCGCCGGAGACGCAGTGCGCCTCGTACTCGGGCAGGGCCGACGCGTCCTGGACGATCGTGTACGGGACGTACCGAAAGATCCGGCGCCCCGCCGGTTCTCCGCCGTGCACCTCTCGCTGGTGCCGGCGGAGCAGGACGTTCGCGTCGGTCACGGCGCTCGCGTCGAACGCGGCACGCGCCTTGTCGCGCCGGGCGGCGAGCTCCTCGCATGCCGCACACCCGGGTACCGGTGCGGGAGGCCGGGTGGGATCGGCCGACAACCCTTCCCTGGAACGGTCGTTGGCCGCGCGTACGCCCGCCCTGAGCCGCTCCTCCAGCGTCGCGACCCGGATCCGCGCCGGGTCGGCCTGCCACTCCCGGCCGCCGCCGACCGGGCGCAGCATCACGTACGGGCCGGTCTTGTCCTGATACTCGCCGACCTTGCGCGTTTCAGGGTCGTAGACGAGCGTTCCCGGTTCCATTCCCTGCACCTCCGTAACTCTGGGTGTATCGAGCGTTGCGCAGGGGAATGGGCCGGTTCAATGCTTGGCGTGTGACACCGGTGCACTGTCACGGAGGGGGAGGCCGTGAGTCGACGGAACGGCGGGGCGGAGTCGGGGGCGAGCACGGCCGCCGTGTTCGGGGAGGTGCTGCGGCATTTCCGCGAGGCGGCGCTGCTCACGCAGGAGGGTTTGGCGAGGCAGATCCCGTGCGACCGCTCGCACGTGGCGCGGGTGGAGGCGGGGACGAGGGTTCCGCAGGAGGGCTTCGCGAAGAAGTGCGACGAACTTCTGGGAACGGGTGGGGTGTTGCTGCGGTTGTGGGGGCGGATCGACTGGTATCCGCAGGTGGAGCATCCTGACTGGTTCCGGCGGCGGGCTGAGATGGACGAGGTGGCCGTCGCCCTGCGGGAGTACCAGGAGCGAGTGATCCCGGGGTTGTTGCAGACGGCGGACTACGCGCGTGCGCTGTTCAGCCGCCGTGGTGCGGACGCCGAGGAGGTGGACTCACGCGTCCGGGCTCGTCTGAGCCGACAGCAACGCTTCCTGGCCGACGGCGGTCCGCTGTACGTCGTCATCCTCGACGAGAGCTGCCTGCGCAACGGAGTGGGCAGCCCGGAGGTCATGCGCGAGCAGTGCGCGCACCTGCTGGCGGTCGGGCAGCGCCGCAACATCCGTATCCAGGTGGCTCCCTCAGACGCCTTCGGGCTCGTTCGGCCCCGAGGATCCATGTCGCTGATCGAACTGGCTGACGAGCGATGGGTGTACTCGGAGTCCCTGGACCGTGGCCACTTCAACAACGATCCGGCCGTCTACCAGCGGCATTCCCAGACCTATGATGTGCTCAGGGCCGACATCCTGTCAGCCCGCGAATCCGCCGCTCTGATCAGCGACGCGATGGAGGGGTACGAGCATCATGGACCGCTACGAGCTCTGCGCGGCGCACTGGATCAAGAGCAGCCGCAGCGACGACAACGGCGGCAACTGCGTGGAAATAGCCCCCGGTTTCCCCGACACCGTCCCCATCCGCGACAGCAAAACCCCTGACGGCCCGATCCTGCTCGTCACCCGATCCGCCTGGTCGGCGTTCGTCGGCTCCGTGCGCTGACTACTGCCCGCTCAGCATCTGCAGGATCCGGTTGGCCGCCTCCGCGACCGGCTGCCCCACGGCCCCGACGGCCGCGGCGATCGCGGCGACGGCCATCAGCGCACGGTGCCGCTCCTCGGGAGGCGCGGCGTCCGCGGCCAGCACCGGCAGGGACTCGTCGATGAGCTGCGCGCTGGGCCGCGGCAGCTGGTCGCGCAACTCACGGACGCCCTGGAGCAGTTCGGCGAGGGCCAGCCGCAGGGCGGGATCCACGGTGTCGCCGGTGGCCCCGTTCTTCACGATGCCCGTGTTGCCGCTGCCGCCGTGCATGTTGATGTTGTCGCCGTAGTAGTAGTTGTTGCCGCTCATGCCGCGATCCCCACGTTTCCGCTGCCGCCGTACATGTTCACGTTGTCGCCGAAGTAGTAGTTGGCGGGCGAGCTGATGGTGAGCCGCTCCACCGTCACCTGGAACTCGGTGTCGGGGTTCTCCAGCGCGCCGGCGACGTAGCCCACGAGCTGGTCCAGGTGCTGCGGGTTGCGGCTGGTCACCATCGCGGTGGACGGGCCCGCCGTCTCGATGGCCAGGACGTAATGCGACTGCGCGGTGAGGACGGAGAGCATGTCCACGAGGAAGTAGATCAGCGCCGCGCCGGATCCGAGCCACACGAACGTGAGGAGTCCGCTGCCCGCGGACCTGCTCGCCATGAACGTCACACTGCCGATGATCGACAGGCCGATGGCCACCGCCAGGGTGATTCCGGCGTGCTTCAGGAAGCGCAGGACCGCCTCCTTGCGCTTCGGATGGAGGGTGAACGTGTACACCCGGGCGATGTTCCGCAGTGGATAGGCGGCCCCGTCGACCCATAACAACCGCTTGCCGACGCGCAGTTCGACGTTGGTCATGGCCTGGGGCGGAGTGGCGGGCGGGGGTGGGAAGTCCCACTGCCCCGGGGGCTGCTGTGTCTCCATGAAGTCCTTCTGAGGGCCTGCGAGTCCAAAGCGACAGTCGTCACTGTGTGAGCACTATTGACGACCATGCGTTTCCCGAGAGCAAGTCTATTGATGAACCAGTTGGCCCCTTCCGGCGTCACAGTGCTGACGGAAAGGGCCGGCGGGGGACATGAGGCCTTCGGCAGCGACTACATCAAGACGGAGAAGGTTCGGCAGGCCGTACTCCTGCCGGGCGGGCCGTAACCCGGGCTCAGGGCTCGTCCCGCCTGGGATCGTCGTCCCGCTTCTCGTCGTCGAGGGACTTCAGGAACTCGGGGTTGTCGTCGGGCGCCACCCACTGCCGGGGACGGCCACCACCCGCGGCAGCGCTCCGCTTCTTGCCGGCGATCAGCCAGGAGATCGAGCCGACGAGCGGAAACAGCAGCACGAGGATCGCCCACAGCGGCTTGGGCATGTGACGGATGTCGTCGTCCTTCGTGCTGATGCAGTCGATGAACGCGTACACGCTCAGCGCCAGCGGCACGAGGAACATCAGTACCCGGAGCATGCGCGGCCTCTCAGCGAAAGCGGGTGGGCGGTTCAGGGCCAGGGTAGCCGCTCGGGGATACTGGACCGCATGGCTTACGACGATCTTCGCTCCCTGCTCAGGGCTCTGGACCGCGAGGGCGACCTCAAGCGCATCAAGGCCGAGGTGGACCCGTATCTGGAGGTCGGGGAGATCGTCGACCGGGTGCAGAAGGCCGGCGGTCCCGCGCTGCTCTTCGAGAACGTACGCGGGTCGAGCATGCCGCTCGCGATGAACGTGTACGGCACGGACCGGCGCCTGTTGAAGGCGCTGGGCCTGAAGTCGTACGGCGAGATCTCGGAGCGGATCGGCGGGCTGCTGAAGCCCGAACTGCCGCACGGCTTCGTCGGCGTGCGCGAGGCCTTCGGGAAGCTCGGCGCGATGACGCACGTACCGCCGAGGAAGGTGAAGGAAGGGCCGGTGCAGGAAGTCGTCCTGACCGGGGACGACGTGGACCTGGAGCAGCTGCCCGCCCTGTTCACGTGGCCGAAGGACGGCGGGTCGTTCTTCAACCTGGGGCTCACCCACACCAAGGACCCGGAGACGGGCGTCCGCAACCTCGGGCTGTACCGCCTCCAGCGCCACGACAAGCGCACGATCGGCATGCACTGGCAGATCCACAAGGACAGCCGCAACCACTACCAGGTGGCGGCCCGGCGCGGGGAGCGGCTGCCGGTCGCGATCGCCTTCGGGTGTCCGCCCGCCGTCACGTACGCCTCCACCGCGCCGCTGCCCGGAGACATCGACGAGTACCTGTTCGCCGGGTTCCTGGCGGGCAAGCGGATCGAGATGGTCGACTGCAAGACCGTGCCGCTCCAGGTGCCGGCGCAGGCGGAGGTCGTGATCGAGGGCTGGCTGGAGCCGGGGGAGATGCTGCCCGAGGGCCCCTTCGGCGACCACACCGGCTTCTACACGCCGCAGGAGCCCTTCCCGGCCCTGAAGATCGACTGCGTGACGATGCGGAAGCGGCCGCTGCTGCAGTCGATCGTCGTCGGCAGGCCTCCGACGGAGGACGGACCGCTGGGTCGTGCGACGGAACGCTTCTTCCTGCCGCTGCTGAAGATCATCGTGCCGGACATCGTGGACTACCACCTGCCGGAGGCGGGCGGCTTTCACAACTGCGCGATCGTCTCGATCGAGAAGAAGTACCCGAAGCACGCGCAGAAGGTCATGCACGCCATCTGGGGCGCGCACATGATGTCGCTGACCAAGCTGATCGTCGTCGTCGACGCCGACTGCGACGTCCACGACCTCCACGAGGTCGCCTGGCGGGCGCTCGGCAACACCGACTACGCCCGCGACCTCAGCGTCGTCGAGGGGCCGGTCGACCACCTCGACCACGCCTCCTACCAGCAGTTCTGGGGCGGCAAGGCCGGTATCGACGCGACGAAGAAGTGGCCCGAGGAGGGCTACACGCGCGACGGCGGCTGGCCCGACATGGTGGAGTCCGATCCGCAGACCGCGGCGAAGGTGGACCGCCGCTGGAAGGAGTATGGGCTGTGACTTCCGCTTCCGCGGCGATCCCTCAGCCGGGACGCACGAAGGCCTTCCTCCGGCTGGTGATGATCGAGCACTCGGTCTTCGCGCTGCCCTTCGCCTACATCGCCGCCCTGACGGCGATGTACCAGTGGGACAAGAACGTCCACTGGGGCCGGCTGCTGCTGGTCACCATCTGCATGGTGGGGCTGCGCACCTTCGCGATGGCGGTCAACCGGATCATCGACCGGGAGATCGACGCGAGGAACCCGCGCACGGCGCACCGGGAACTGGTGACCGGCGCGATGTCGGTGCGGCACGCGTGGACGGGGGCCCTGATCGCCCTGGTCGTCTTCCTCGGCGCGGCGGCCCTGCTCAACCCGCTGTGTCTGGCGCTGGCGCCCATCGCGGTGATCCCGATGGTGGTCTACCCGTACGGCAAGCGGTTCACGAACTTCCCGCAGGCCATACTGGGCCTCGCGCAGGCGATGGGCCCGGTCGGCGGCTGGCTGGCGGTCACGGGTTCCTGGTCCTGGGACGCGGTGATCCTCGGTCTCGCCGTCGGTGTCTGGATCGGTGGCTTCGACCTGATCTACGCCTGCCAGGACGTCGAGACCGACCGCGAGATCGGCGTCATGTCCGTCCCGGCCCGCTTCGGCATCCCGGCCGCCATCTGGGCCGCCCGGGCCTGCCACACCCTCACGACGGCCCTGTTCGTCTGGTACGCCCTGGCCACCGAAGCCGGCGCCTTCTTCTGGCTGGGCCTCCTGATCGTCGCCGCCGCGTTCCTCTACGAACACAGCATCGTCCGCCCCCATGACCTGTCCCGAGTGAACAGGGCGTTCTTCAGCGTCAACGGCTTCATCGGCATTGCCCTGTTCGTGTGTGCGCTGCTTGATCTCTTGGTTCGGGGCCTGACCGTGTAGCTACGGTGCGGCCTACCATCGAGGGCAGGACCCCAGGGAGGCCACCGTGACCGTCTCGGGCATCGACCGCCTGCACTCGCAGCTCAGCAAGCTGGAGGACATGTTCCCCGGCTTCCTGACGGAGATTGTCGAGGGCAGCATCGTGATGAACCCGGTCAGGCCGTTCCACGGGAAGACCATCCAGCGGCTGTGGTCCATCGTCGAAGGCCAGTTGCCGGAGGGATGGGCCCTCGTGAGCGATGTCGCGTTCCCCTTCGACGATGCCAACGAATTCTGCCCCGACCTCGCCGTCATTCCGGCCGAGGCCGAAGCTGAGAACCGCAGCGCGTACCCCGCAGACCTGATCGAGCTCGTCGCCGAGGTGGTGTCCCCGGAAAGTGTCCGCCGTGACTACGAGATGAAGCCCCGGTGGTACGCCTCGCGAGGCATCGCCAACTACCTCGTGCTCGATCCGCTCAAGGGCCACGTCGTGACCATGTGGAACCCCGGCCCCGACGGCTACCGAGGCCGCGACACCATCTCGTACGGCCCCGAACTGGCCATCGACTCCTCGCTCGGCAAGCTGTCGATCCCCACCGCCCGGCTCCCGGTGGACCCGAAGGCGCGTTCCTAAGACGCGAGCGCTCGGCTCGCCGCCGGCCGGCGGAAGAGGAACGCCGCCGCCACCCCCGCCAGCAGGCCCAGCAGGTGGCCCTGCCAGCTGACGCCCGTCTGCGTGGGGGCGAGGCCCGCCAGGATGGAGCCGCCCCAGATCGCGGCGATGAGGATGCCGACCAGGACGCCCAGGGGGCGGCGCTCGACGAAGCCGGTGATCAGGAGGAAGCCGAAGAGGCCGAAGATCAGGCCGGAGGCGCCCGCGGTGTTGGTGTGGGCCGGGGCTATGAGCCATACGCCCAGGCCGTCGACGATCACGATCAGCGCGCAGACCAGCAGGAAGCGGCGCAGGCCCGCGAGCGCGGCGAGGAAGCCGAGGACCAGCAGCGGCACCGTGTTCGCGGCCAGATGGCCGAAGCCGAAGTGGATGAAGGCCGACGGGACGACGTCGACCAGCTCGGACGGGGCGCGCGGGGTGACGCCGAAGCCGTCCAGCGCGTGGCCGCTCACCACGTCCGCCACTTCCAGCAGCCACAGCAGCGCGATCCAGGCCAGCATCAGCTTGCCCGCGGTCAGCGCACGGCCGCCGCGTGACCACCCGGCTCCCGCACCCGACATGGCGACCCCCAGTGCTCGCTCGTCCTCTCCGGGGAACGCCCGGCCCCCCTTGGCCGGTTCCCACCCTGCGACGCCGGATAGGCTCGGTGTTGTGAACCCAGTCAAGCCAGGCGAGACACCGCGTACGCCTTGGATCGTAGGGGTGTCCGGCGCCTCCGGCACCCCGTATGCCGCTGCCGTGCTGCGGGCCCTCCTCGCCGCCGGCGAGAGCGTCGACCTCGTGGTGTCCCGCGCCTCCCGGCTCACCCTGCTCGACGAGACCGGGATCTCCTTCCGGGACGCCCACTGGCAGGACGACCTGCGGGAATGGCTGTCCCGGGGCGCCGACGGCAAGCCCGGCACGTTCTCCGTGGACATCGACGCCGTACGGCACTGGAGCGCCGGCGACCTGGCCGCCGGGCCCTCCTCGGGGTCGTACCCCACCCAGGGCATGCTGATCGTGCCGGCCTCGACCGCGAGCGTGGCCGGGGTCGCGCTCGGGCTGTCGAAGGACCTGTTGCAGCGGGCGGCGAGCGTGACCCTGAAGGAGAGCCGCCCCCTGGTCGTGGCCGTACGCGAGACCCCGCTGAACGGCCAGACCCTGCGGCACCTGGTCACCCTCGACGACGCGGGCGCGGTCGTCGTACCCGCCTCGCCCGCCTTCTACGCGGGCGCGACGCACATCCAGGACCTGGTGGACTTCGTCGCCGGACGCGTACTCGACGCGGCGGGCGTGCCGCACGGGCTCTACCGCCGTTGGCAAGGTGAGCTCGGCGGCGGATCACACCGCGCCGGCTGAGCCACACCCCTGCACGGCATCTGGTACGTCATCACAACCACAGACTTTTCGGACAACTTCAGCGGAAGGCTTCGATCGCAATGGACGCGGTGGACAGGCAGCTCATCCAGGCCCTGAGGGAGAACGGCCGGGCCTCCTACGCGGAGCTGGGACGCCTCGTCGGACTGTCGGGACCCAGCGTCACCGACCGGATCAACCGGCTGGAGGCGGCCGGTGTCATCACCGGCTACCGGGCCACCGTCGACGCCGCCTCGCTCGGCCTCGGCGTCACCGCCCTGATCGGCATCTCGCTCTCCGACGCCACCGACCACGAGGACGTGGCGCAGCGGCTGCGGGACCTCTCGGAGATCGAGGACTGCTGGTTCATCGCGGGCGACGACTCGTACATGCTCAAGGTGCGGGCGGAGAACGTGGACGGCCTGGAGAAGATCATCCGGCGGCTCAGCGGCACGAAGGGCGTGTCCCGGACGCGTACGACCATCGTGCTGTCCACCAAGTGGGAGAACCGGGTCGGGGAGTTGCCGGAAGAGGCGTAGGCGCGTAGCGCCGTATGGGGGTCCCCCCGCCCGGAGGGTGGGGGAGTACGGTTGGTCGGGCTGTCTGAGAAAGGTGTGGCAATGGACGTCGGGCTCAAGCGCGAGCTGGAGGAGAAGGTCCGCTCCGGTGAGCGGCTGACTCGTGAGGACGGCATCGCGCTGTACGAGTCGGACGACCTGGCCTGGCTCGGCGGCCTCGCCCACGAGGTGCGCACGCGCAAGAACGGCGACGTCGTGCACTTCAACGTCAACCGTCACCTCAACATGACCAACGTGTGCACGGCCTCCTGCGCGTACTGCTCCTTCCAGCGCAAGCCGGGGGAGAAGGACGCGTACACGATGCGCATCGAGGAGGCCGTCAAGCTCGCGCAGGCGATGGAGAGCGAGAACCTCACCGAGCTGCACATCGTCAACGGGCTGCACCCGAACCTGCCGTGGCGCTACTACCCGCGCTCGCTGCGGGAGTTGAAGGCCGCGCTGCCGCACGTCTCGCTGAAGGCCTTCACGGCGACCGAGATCCACCACTTCGAGACCATCTCCGGGATGAGCGCGTCCGAGATCCTGGACGAGCTGATCGACGCGGGGCTGGAGTCGTTGACCGGCGGCGGTGCGGAGATCTTCGACTGGGAGGTCCGGCAGCACATCGTGGACCACCGGACCCACTGGGAGGACTGGTCCCGCATCCACCGGCTCGCGCACGAGAAGGGTCTGAAGACCCCCTGCACGATGCTGTACGGGCACATCGAGGAGCCTCGGCACCGGGTGGACCATGTGCTGCGGCTGCGTGAGCTCCAGGACGAGACCGGGGGATTCCAGGTCTTCATCCCGCTGCGCTACCAGCATGACTTCGTCGACCTGAAGGACGGCAAGGTACGCAATCGCCTTCAGGCCCGGACGCAGATGGCGACGGGGGCCGAGGCGCTGAAGACCTTCGCCGTGTCGCGGTTGCTGTTCGACAACGTGCCGCACGTCAAGGTCTTCTGGGTCATGCACGGGGTGCAGACCGCGCAGCTGGCGTTGCTGCACGGGGCGGATGACATGGACGGGTCCGTCGTCGAGTACAAGATCACGCATGACGCGGACAATTTCGGCACGCCGAACAAGTTGACGCGTGAGGATCTGCTCGACCTGATCCGTGACGCGGGGTTCCGTCCGGTGGAGCGGAACACGCGGTACGAGATCATTCGGGAGTACGAGGGGCCGGACCCGGAGCGGCGCGAATCGCCGCAGCCGATGCGGGTGTGACCCTGCGCTGGGTACCCGGCGGGCATGGTTGCCATCAAGGCGCCTGAGGACGCCTACACCGCTGAACCGTTCGTTCCGGATCGCGGCGGGTTGGCCGCTCTGCGGCGGGCCGCTGCCGAGTGCCGGGGGTGCCCGTTGCACCGGGACGCCACCCAGACCGTGTTCGGGGCCGGAGACAAGGACGCCCGCGTCATGCTCGTCGGGGAGCAGCCCGGGGACCAGGAGGACCGGCAGGGGAAGCCGTTCGTCGGGCCCGCCGGGCGGCTTCTGGACCGGGCGCTGGAGGAGGCGGGCATCGATCCCTCCGAGACCTACGTCACCAACGCGGTCAAGCACTTCAAGTTCACCCAGGCCGAGCCGCGCAAACGCCGGATCCACAAGGCTCCCACGCTGCGTGAGATGACCGCGTGCGGGCCCTGGCTGGCCGCGGAGCTCGCGGTCGTGGAGCCGGAGCTGATCGTCGTCCTGGGGGCCACCGCCGGGAAGGCGCTGCTCGGGTCCTCCTTCCGGGTCACGCAGGTGCGGGGCACGGTGCTGGAGGAGGAGATCCACGGCCGGCCGGAACGGCTGGTGCCGACGGTGCACCCGTCGTCGGTGCTGCGGGCGGACGACCGGGAGGCGGCGTACCGGGGGCTGCTGTCGGACCTCAAGGTGGCGGCGCAGGTGCTGGCGTAATAGCTACAATCGCGCCATGCCCCTTACCTTCACTTTCGATCCTGCCGTCACGCCCGACCTGCGCGACGGCATCCTCGACCTGTGGGCCGACGTCTCCAACGCCGGCGGGGCCGTCGGCTTCGTGCCGCCGGTGACGCGGGAGGACATCCGTCCCTCGCTGGTGCAGCACTTCGCGCTGATGGCGGAGGGGCGGGTCAGGCTGCTCGTCGGGCACGACGAGGAGGGGCGCGTCGCGGCGACCGCGTTCCTCACCGTCAACACGCACCACCTGATGACGCACTGGCTGTGGCTGAACACGGTGATGGCGCACCCGCGTCATCAGGGCAAGGGCTACGGGCGCGCTCTGCTGGCCGCCGCCGCGGACGCGGCCCGTGGCCTCGACGGCATCGAGGCGATCCGCCTCTCCTGCCGGGGTGGTATCGGCCTGGAGCGCTTCTACGAGTCCTGCGGCTACAAGGAGGTCGGCCGCATCCCCGGCGCGATCCGCGTGGCAACCGGCGACGACCGGGACGACGTCATCATGCTGCTGTCGCTCGCCTGAACCCCGCCTCGTACCCCCCTGCAAGATCGGCGGTCCGGCGTGCTTCACTGGACGGTGCCCCTTTGGGTGTGTTCCGGCCGTTCGAAACGGAAGAGTGGATTGAGATGCTCCGCTACACGCTGATGCGCCTCGGGATCTTCGTGGGCTGCCTCGTGGTCGTCTGGGGCCTCGTCTACTCCGGTCTCGCCCCGCGCGGCCTCGGTGCCAGCAACGGCCTGTGGGTCGTCATGCTCGCCCTGCTGCTCTCCGCGCCGATCAGTTTCGTCGTGCTGCGCAAGGAGCGGGACCGGGCGTCCGTGCAGATCGTGCAGCGGGTGGACCGGATGAAGGCCAACCTGGAGGCCAGCCGCAACCAGGAGGACGTCGCCGACGAGCCGTCCCGGGCGCAGGGCCAGACCTCGTAGGGTCCCCGTACAGGCGTACAGCGCCCCGTTTCCGAACGTCCTCGGAAACGGGGCGCTTTGGCTTGTGTGGGTGGGGCTGTGTTTCTGCCTGTCAAAGCCATGCTTTGGGGTACTCAAAGCTCTGGTGTTAAGGTCGATGTCATGAAGTCACCAGTCGCGCCGCTTATGCCCCAGAGCGTTCCGCTCGTGGCGCGCCTGCACGTGGATCTCTGTCGGTGCGCGTCCGCTACCTGTCGTCCCTGACGTAACGCAACCCCCGTCGCCTCCCACGTCAGTCCCTACGCGTCCCCCAACGGAGCCAGTCCGTGTCCTCACACACGAAGTCCTTCAAGGTGCCCTTCTGGGCCCAGATCATCGCCGGTCTCGTCCTGGGTGTGCTGCTCGGCTGGCTCGCCCGCAGCCAGGACCTGTCCTGGCTGGTCACGTCCCTGGAGAAGGTCGGCGACACGTTCATCGGCCTGCTGAAGCTCGCCGTCGCCCCGCTCGTCTTCTTCGCGATCCTGGTCTCGATCACCAACCTGCGGAAGGTCAACAACGCGGCCCGCCTGGCCTCGCGCACCCTCCTGTGGTTCATGGTCACGTCGTTGATCGCGGTGAGCATCGGCCTGGTCATCGGTCTGGTCACCAACCCGGGCGCCGGTACCGGTCTCACCCCCAAGGACGGTGCGAAGCCCGAAGACACCGGGTCCTGGATCGACTTCCTGACCGGCATCGTGCCGACCGACGTCATCACGCCGTTCACCCAGCTGAACGTGCTGCAGATCGTGTTCATGGCCGCCGTCGCCGGTGTCGCCGCCCTCCAGCTCGGCGAGAAGGCACAGCCGATCCTCACCCTGAGCGAGTCGGTCCTCGAACTGCTCCAGAAGGCGCTGTGGTGGGTCATCCGGCTCGCCCCGATCGGCACGGCCGGCCTCATCGGCCACGCCATCGCCACCTACGGCTGGGACCTGATCGGCAAGTACGCGACGTTCACCGCCGACATCTACGTCGGCTGCCTCATCGTGCTGTTCGGCGTCTACCCGACGCTGCTCGCGACCGTCGCCAAGGTCAACCCGGTCCAGTTCTTCAAGGGCGCCTGGCCCGCGATCCAGCTGGCGTTCGTCTCCCGCTCGTCCGTGGGCACGATGCCGCTGACGCAGAAGGTCACCGAGCGGCTCGGCGTGCCGAAGGAGTACGCGTCCTTCGCGGTGCCCTTCGGCGCGACCACGAAGATGGACGGTTGCGCCGCGATCTACCCGGCCATCGCCGCGATCTTCGTCGCCCAGATCTTCGACCTGCAGCTGGGCATCGGCGACTACCTGCTGATCGCGTTCGTCTCGGTGGTCGGCTCCGCCGCCACGGCCGGCCTGACCGGCTCGACGGTCATGCTGACCCTCACCCTCTCCACCCTCGGCCTGCCGATGGAGGGTGTGGGCCTGCTCCTCGCCATCGACCCGATCGTCGACATGATCCGCACCGCGACCAACGTCGCCGGCCAGGCCCTGATCCCCGTCCTGGTCTCCGCCCGCGAGAACATCCTCGACCGCGCGGCCTTCGCCACGGCCGACGGCTCCTCGCTGGACGAGCCGCGCGACGTCCGGCCCGAGCAGGTCCCCGCCGCGGCCTGACGAGCCGACGCCCCCCCCCGGCCGGCCTTCCTTCGGGTTCCCGTCCGGGGGCCGTCCGGGGGGACCGTACGCTAAGCGGTATGGGTGCCGTGAAGACCAAGCGGATGCCGCGTGCGGTCCGTGAACAGCAGATGCTGGACGCCGCCGTGCGGATCTTCGGCCAGCGCGGCTACCGGGCCGCCTCCATGGACGAGATAGCCGAACTCGCGGGCGTGTCCAAGCCGTTGGTCTACCTGTACCTGAACTCGAAGGAAGACCTCTTCACGGCCTGCATCCGCCGCGAGGCCAAGGCGCTCGTCGAGGCGGTGCGGGCCGGTGTCCGGCCCGATCTGCCCGCCGACCGGCAACTCTGGGAAGGACTCGGGGCGTTCTTCGCGCACACCGCGCGCAACCCGGACGCCTGGGCGGTCCTGCACCTCCAGGCCCGTACGCACGGCGAGCCCTTCGCCGCCGAAGTCGCCGCGATGCGCGAGGAGATCGTCGCGTTCGTGACCCAGCTGATCCTCGCCGCGGCGCGCGAGGCTCATCGCGATCCCGAACTGCCCGAACGCGAGGTCGCCGGTCTCGCCGAGGCCTTGGTCGGCGCCGCCGAGTCCCTCGCCGCCTGGGCCAACGCCACCCCGGGCGTCACGTCCCGCCAGGCCGCCACTACGATGATGAACTTCGCCTGGGCGGGCCTGGGCGACCTCATGGTGGGGCGGCCCTGGTCACCGCCGGAGGAGCAGGCGGGCCCTCAGGTGGGATAGACGTCCCCCGTCACGTGGATCCAGTCCTGTCGGCCCCGCAGTTCGAACCGGCCGTCCTCCGCCGCGTACGTCACCGTCCCGGGCAGCAGCACCGGCGCCCGGAACTCCGCGCGTACATGGCAGGAGTCCGGCGTGCCATGCGCGGCGAGGCAGCGGGCGATGGTCCACATGCCGTGCGCGATGGCCCGGGGGAAGCCGAACAGGCGGGCGGTGAGCGGGTGGAGGTGGATCGGATTGCGGTCCCCGGAGGCGGCCCCGTAGCGCCGCCCGACGTCCCCGGCGAGCCGCCACTCCGCGACGGCGGGCAGCGGCCCCCGCACCTCCTCGCGGGGAGCCTCGGCGGGCTGCCGCGTGCGGTGCCGGGCCAGGTACGTGCTGCTCGACTCCCACACCGTGCGCCCCTCGCCGCGCACCTCGGTGACGACCGTCGCCTGCGTGCCGCGCCGGTGCGGGGCCAGTTTCTCGATGTGGACGGAGAGTTCGTACGTGCCGGTCGCCGGCATCGGTCCGTGCCGGGTGATCGTGATCGACGTGTGGACGAGTCCCAGCAGCGGCAGCGGAAAGTCCCGGCCGCTCATCAGCCGCATGGCCAGGGGGAATCCCAGCACGTGCGGATAGGTCGGCGGCAGCGCGTCCTCCCCGGTCGGGAACCCGCAGACCCGCTCGTACGCCGCCAGGCGCGCGAGGTCGACGCGCAGGCCGGGCAGGACGAGCCGGGCGCGCGGGAACGGGGCGCCGGGGGCCGGGCGTTTGAAGGGGGACAGCAGGGCGCCGCGCGCGAGGAGCGGGGCGAGGGAGGGGGACCCGGTGAGGACGAGAGCGGTGTCGGCCATCACGCCCCCAGCAGGCTCTGGCCGCAGACGCGTACGACCTGCCCGTTGACCGCGCCCGAGGCCGGGTGCGCGAGCCAGGCGGTGGTCTCGGCGACATCGACCGGCAGACCGCCCTGCGCGAGGGAGTTCATGCGGCGGCCCGCCTCGCGGATGAACAGCGGGACGGCTGCCGTCATCTTCGTCTCGATGAAGCCCGGCGCGACCGCGTTGACCGTCACCCCGTGCTCGGCGAGCGCGCGCGGCGCGAGGGAGCGGACCAGGCCGACGACGCCCGCCTTGCTCGCCCCGTAGTTGGTCTGTCCCGCGTTGCCGGCGATGCCCGCGATCGAGGCGGTCGCCACGATCCGGCCGCCCCGGTTCAGCGTCCCGGCCTTCAGCAGCGCGTCCGTCGTGCGCAGCACGCTCGCCAGGTTCACCTCCAGCACCGGGATCCAGCGTTCGGCGGGCATGTTCACCAGTCGGCGGTCCCGCGTGATGCCCGCGTTGTGGACCAGCAGGTCCAGGCCGTCCGGCAGGGCCTCGGCGATGCGCGCGCCCGCGTCGGCGGCCGTGATGTCGAGGAGCAGCGCGGTGCCGCCGAGCCGGTCGGCGACGCGCCGGGCGTCCTGCTCGGCCTGCGGCACGTCGAGGACGACGACCCGGGCCCCGTCCCTCGCGAGCGTCTCGGCGACCGCCTCGCCGATGCCGCGCGCGGCACCGGTGACCAGGGCGGTGCGGCCGGCCAGGGGGCGGTTCCCGTCGACGGGAGCGGCGGGTTCCTCGCCCGCCCCGACCTCGATCACCTGGCCGCTCACATACGCCGACTTGGGCGACAGCAGGAAACGGAGGGTGGATTCGGCGGCCGGCGCGTCCGTGAGCCGGACCAGGTTCACGGTCCTGCCCCGGCCGATCTCCTTGCCGAGCGAGCGCGTGAAGCCCTCCAGGGCCTGCTGGGCCGCGGCCTGGTGATGGTCGGCCGGGTCGAGCGGCGCGCCGAGCACGACCACGCGCCCGTTCGCGGTGACGGACCGAACGACGGGGTGCAGGGCCGCGTGCACCTCGGCCAGGCCCTCGACGTCCCGCACCCCGCTCGCGTCCAGGACGACGGCGGCCGCCCGGTCGGAGCCGGCCGGGCCGATCCCCGTACGGGCGAGGACCGGCGCCAGGTCGAGGCCGGACCTGCCGGCGGTGAGGTGGCGCAGGCCGCCGTCGAGGGCGGGCCGCTCGGGGGACCAGCGGGCCAGCGCCGCGGGCTGGGGCAGGCCCAGCCGGCGGGTGAGGAAGCGGCCGGGCCCGGTGGCGGTGAAGCTCAGATAGCGGTCGGCCATGGCGACTCCCAGCTCGGATGACTGCTCACATTTGCTTACTCTGGAGTAAGGTTACCGTAGGTAAGGCTATGTCACGGACGAGGAGCGGGTCGAGATGAACCCCCAGAAGATGTCGGTGCGGCGTGTGGCGGTCGTCGGCGGAGCGCGCATCCCGTTCGCCCGCTCCGACGGCCCGTACGCCACCGCCTCCAACCAGCAGATGCTCACCGCCGCCCTCGACGGCCTGGTCGAGCGGTACGGGCTCCAGGAGCCCGGCGCGGTCGGCGAGTTCGTGGCCGGCGCGGTCCTCAAACACAGCCGCGACTTCAACCTGGCCCGCGAGACGGTCCTCGGCTCGCGCCTGCATCCCACCACCCCCGCCTACGACATCCAGCAGGCCTGCGGCACCGGACTCCAGACCGTCATCGCCGCCGCCAACAAGATCGCCCTCGGCCAGACCGAGTCGGCGGTCGCGGGCGGCGCCGACACGGCGAGCGACGCGCCCCTGGGCGTCAACGACACCCTGCGCCGCATCCTGCTTCAGGCCCGCCGGGCCACGTCGCTGGGCGGGCGCGTGAAGGCCCTGGCGAAGGTGCGCCCCGCCCACCTCGTCCCCGACATCCCGCGCAACGCCGAGCCGCGCACCGGCCTGTCCATGGGCGAACACGCCGCCGTCACCGCCCGCGCCTGGGACATCGGCCGCGAGGCGCAGGACGAACTGGCGGCGGCCAGTCACCAGCGGCTGGCGGCGGCGTACGAACGCGGCTTCTTCCAGGACCTGGTGATCCCCTTCCGTGGCCTGGCCCGCGACCAGAACCTGCGCCCCGGCTCGACCGTGGAGAAACTCGCCTCCCTCAAGCCGGTGTTCGGCCTCGACCACCCCGACCCGACCATGACGGCCGGGAACTCGACACCGCTGACGGACGGGGCCGCGACCGTCCTGCTGGCGAGCGAGGAGTGGGCCCGCGAGCGCGCCCTGGAACCGCTGGCGTACCTCACCGCGTACGAGACGGCGGCCGTCGACTTCGTCGGCGGAGACGTCGCCGGCGGCGAGGACGGGCTGCTCATGGCGCCCGCGTACGCGGTGCCGCGCATGCTGGAGCGGGCCGGACTCGGCCTGGCCGACTTCGACCTGGTGGAGATCCACGAGGCCTTCGCCTCCCAGGTGCTCGCGACGCTCGCGGCCTGGGAGAAGCGAGGTCTCGGCACGGTGGACCGCGCCCGGCTGAACGTCGCGGGCTCGTCCCTCGCCACCGGCCATCCCTTCGCCGCCACCGGCGCCCGGATCGTGGCGACCCTGGCCAAGCTGCTCGCCGAACGGGACGCGCCCGCCCGCGGGTTGATCTCGATCTGCGCGGCGGGCGGGCAGGGGGTGACGGCCGTCCTGGAGCGGGCCTGAGGGCGACGGTGCACCGAACCTGAAGGACCCTCAGGTAACCCCCGAGAATGCACAGGCCTGGCGCCGGACCATCCCCGAACCCGCACGAACCCGCCACGCGAGGCCCGTACGATCCCGTTCCTACCGGCAGTAACCCCTTTCTGGGGATTCAACCGGTTGAGCGCCTCGGCGTGCGAGGCACGTACGTATCGCAGCAAGCAGTTCCTTCGCTGCGCGCCCCAGGAGCCGCCCGTGTCCACTGCCCATCCCTCCTCCGCCTACGGCGACATGTACGGCGGACCGGTCCTGGTCGAGCCCGAGACGCGGCGGCTGGACGGGGCGGTGCGGGAGGCGTCCGTACCGCCGCTGGCGCCGCCGTGGACCTACGGGTCCCTCGCCGACCTGCCGTTCGACAACGCGAGCGCGAACCCGGACGCCGTGGCGCTCAGCCGCAAGGACGCCGACGGGCGCTGGAGCGACGTCACGGCGGCGCAGTTCGCCGGCCAGGTGCTGGCCGTGGCCAAGGGACTGATCGCCGAAGGACTGCAGCCGGGCGACCGGGTCGCGGTGATGGCCCGCACGATCTACGAGTGGACGGTCCTGGACTTCGCGGCCTGGGCGGCCGGTCTGGTCACCGTCCCCGTCTATCCCACGTCCTCCGCCTTCCAGGCCCGCTGGATCCTCCAGGACTCCGGCGCGGTCGCCCTGGTCACCGAGTTCGCCGGGCAGGCCGCCGCACTCGGCCCGGAACGCGACCGCCTGCCCGACCTCAGGCACCTGTGGGTCGTGGAGAAGGGCCACGTGGACCGGTTGGCGGAAGCCGGCGCACACCTCTCCGACCAGGAGGTCGACGTGCGGCGCGGCATGCTCGGCCCCGGCACCCTCGCCACCCTCGTCTACACCTCCGGCACCACGGGCCGCCCCAAGGGCTGCGCGCTCACCCACGGCAACTTCTTCGCCGAGGTCGACAACGCGATCGAGCTCCTCTACCCCGTCTTCAAGGCCGCGACCAGCGAGGAGGCCTCGGTCCTGCTGTTCCTGCCCATGTCCCACGTCTTCGGGCGCATGGTGGCGATCGCCTGCGTCCGCGCCCGGGTACGGCTGGGCCACGCGCCGAGCATCAAGGCGGAGCACCTGCTCCCGGACCTGGCGAGCTTCCGGCCGACGTGTCTGCTCGCCATCCCGTACATGCTGGAGAAGGTCTTCAACGCGGCCCGCGCCAAGGCCGAGGCCGGCGGCCGGGTGACGTCCTTCGACCGCGCGGTCGCGGTGGCACAGCGCTACGGCGAGGCCATGGAGGCCCAGCAGACGGGCACCGGCCCCGGCCCCTCCCGCGCCCTCAGAACCGCCCGCGCCTTCTACGACCCCCTCGTCTACCGCCGGATCCGCAACGCCATGGGCGGCCGGGTCCGCTACGCCATCTGCGGCGGCTCACCCCTGGGCCGCCGCCTGGCCGCGTTCTACGCCGGAGCCGGCATCGAGATCTTCGAGGGCTACGGCCTGACGGAGACCACGGGCGCGTCGACCGTCACCCCGCCCCTGAAGCCCCGCCTGGGCACGGTCGGCTGGCCCCTGCCCGGCACCCGCGTCCGGATCGCCGCCGACGGGGAGATCCTCCTCGCCGGCGACCACGTCCTGCGCGGCTACTGGGACCCCCAGGCCGGAGGTGTCGTACCCGCCGCCCCCGACGGCTGGCTCGCCACCGGCGACATCGGCGAACTGGACGACGAGGGCTATCTGACGATCACCGGCCGCAAGAAGGAAATGCTGATCACCGCGGGCGGCAAGAGCGTCGCCCCGGCCCCCCTGGAGAACTGGCTGCGCTCCCACCCGCTGATCTCCCAGTGCATGGTCGTGGGCGACGGCCGTCCCTTCGTCGCGGCCCTGATCACCCTGGACCCGGCCGGCATCACCCACTGGCGGCGGATGAACGGCAAACACCCCGTACCGCCCAAACTCCTCCTGGACGACGAGGAACTCCACGCCGTCATCCAGCGCGCCGTCGACGAGGCCAACAAGATGGTCTCCCGCCCGGAGTCCATCCGCCGCTTCGCGATCCTCCCCGAGGACTTCTCCGAGGAGGCGGGCCACCTGACCCCGTCGATGAAGCTCCGCCGCGAGGCGGTGCTGCGCGCCTTCGCGGCGGAAGTGGAGGGCCTGTACACGCGGTGAGGCACCTTTGCGATCTCTTCACACGGGGTTCTTGACGCCGCAAGGCGTCTGCCCGTTGGCTTTCTAGCCACCTCGTCGCGATGCTCCCCCCATCGGAAGGCACCACCAGTGAAAGCGTGTACCACCCGTCGGCCCGCTGTGCGTTCCCTCTCCATAGCCCTGGCGGTCACCGTGTCGGCCCTGTCCCTCACCGCCTGCGGGGGCGGGAGTGACGACTCCGCGGACGTGAAGAAGGGCAACGACATCACGGTGGGCCTGCTGCTGCCCGACCGGGACACGGCACGCTTCGAGAAGTTCGACTACCCCCTGATCAAGGAGGAGGTCGCCTCCCTCACCGAGAACCAGGGCAAGGTCAAGTACGCCAACGCCGAGGCGAGCGTGTCCAGACAGAGCGAGCAGTTCCAGCAGATGATCGACGACAAGGTCGACGTCATCCTGGTGGACGCGCTGAACTCCAAGGCCATCGCCTCGGACGTGCAGAAGGCCAAGGACGCCGGCATCCCGGTCATCGCCTACGACCGGCTCGCCGAGGGCCCGATCGACGCGTACGTCTCCCACGACAACGAACTCGTCGGGCAGGTGCAGGGCCGCGCCATTATCGGGGAGCTGGGCGACAAGGCCGAGAAGAGCAAGGTCGTCATGATGAACGGCGACCCCGCCGACCCGAACACGGCACGGTTCAAGGACGGCGCGCTGAGCGAGCTCCAAGGTGCGGTCGACATCGTCGAGCAGTACGACACCAAGGAGTGGAAGCCTTCGATCGCCAAGGCGAACATGAACAAGGCGATCCAGGCCGTCGGGCTGAACAACATCGCCGCCGTCTACTCCGCCAACGACGGCATGGCGGGTGCCGTCATCGAGGCGATGAAGGAAGCGGGCGCCACCAGGATCCCGCCGGTGACCGGGCAGGACGCCAACCTGGACGCGGTGCAGCGGATCGTGTCGGGGGAGCAGTACATGACCGTGTACAAGTCGTTCCTGCTGGAGGCGACCAACGCCGCGAAGATCGCGGTGGCCAAGGTCCAGGGCCGCTCGATCGAGTTCGCCGCGCTGGCCCGGGAGACGGTCGACAGCCCCACGGAGAAGGGCATCCCGGCGATGCTGGTGCCGGTGGTCGCCCTCACCAAGGACAACATCGAGGACACGGTGATCACGGACGGGGTCTACACCGTCAAGGACATCTGCACGTCCAAGTACAAGGCGGACTGCGAGGCGATCGGCCTCGAGTAGAACCTCTTGACTTCGCGGGGTGCCCGCGCGACATTCCCCACCCCTTGAGGTATCCCGTCGCGCTGGAGCCGTCATGACCCCTGACATGAACTCCGCACCATCCGCTGGTTCCCCTTCCGCTGCCCCTTCTGCTTCTCCTTCCCGAAGACGAGTGCTGGCCGGGGCCGCGGGTGCCGGCCTCGCGGTCGCCGCCGGAGTGCAACAGGGCGCCCACGGCGCCGACTTACCCCCGCTCGGTACGTACGACGTCGTCGTCATCGGCTCCGGCGCGGCCGGGATGACCGCCGCGCTGACCGCCGCCGGGCAGGGGCTGAGCTGCGTCGTCGTGGAAAAGGCCTCGACCTTCGGCGGCTCGACCGCCCGCTCCGGCGCCGGGATCTGGATCCCGAACAACCCGGTGATCCTCGCGGCCGGCGTCCCCGACACCCCGGCCAAGGCCGCCGCCTACCTCGCCGCCGTCGTCGGCCCGGACGTCCCCGCCGACCGGCAGCGCGCCTTCCTCACCCACGGCCCGGCGACGATCTCCTACGTCATGGCCCACAGCCCCCTGCGCTTCCGCTGGATGGAGGGCTACAGCGACTACTACCCCGAACTGCCCGGCGGCCTGGCGAACGGCCGCTCCATCGAGCCCGACCAGCTCGACGGCACGCTCCTCGGCGCCGAACTGGCCCGTCTGAACCCGCCGTACATGGACGTCCCCGCCGGCATGGTGGTCTTCAGCGCGGATTACAAGTGGCTGGCCCTGGCCGCCGTGAACGCCAAGGGCGCGGCCGTTTCCGCACAGTGTCTGGCGCGGGGGACAGCGGCTGCCCTGCGGGGCGAGAAGCCGCTGACCATGGGCCAGGCCCTGGCGGCGGGCCTGCGCGCGGGGCTGCGGTCCGCGGGTGTACCGGTGTGGCTGAACACGGCGTTGACGGAGCTGCACGTCGAGAACGACAGGGTCACCGGAGCCGTGGTCACCCGCGACGGCGCACCCGGCCTGATCCGGGCCCGCCGGGGCGTGATCGTCGGCTCCGGCGGCTTCGAGCACAACGCGGAGATGCGGGACCGCTACCAGCGCCGGCCCATCGGCACGGACTGGACCGTCGGCGCCAAGGAGAACACCGGCGACGGCATCCGGGCGGGGGAGCGGCTCGGCGCGGCGCTCGACCTGATGGACGACGCCTGGTGGGGCCCGGCGATCCCGATCCCGGGCCAGCCCTACTTCTGCCTCGCCGAACGCACCCTCCCCGGCGGGCTGCTGGTGAACGGATCGGGCAGACGCTTCGTCAACGAGGCCGCGCCCTACAGCGACGTCGTCCACACCATGTACGACGTCCACGCCACCGACCCGGCCATCCCGTCCTGGCTGATCGTCGACCAGAACTACCGCAACCGGTACCTCTTCAAGGACGTCCTGCCCACTCTGCCCCTCCCCGACGCCTGGTACGACTCGGGCGCCGCGCACAAGGCCTGGACCCTGGACGCCCTGGCCACGTCGATCGGCGTCCCGGCGGCGGCCCTGCGCACCACGGTCGACCGCTTCAACTCCCAGGCACGGCAGGGCGAGGACCCCGACTTCCACCGCGGCGACAGCGCCTACGACCACTACTACACGGACCCGTCGGTCCTCCCGAACCCCTGCCTGGCCCCTCTCCGCCTGCCTCCGTACCACGCCTTCCGTATCGTCCCCGGCGACCTCGGCACGAAAGGCGGCATGCGCACGGACGCCCGGGCCCGCGTCCTGCGCCCCGACGGCTCGGTGATCCCGGGCCTGTACGCGGCGGGCAACGCCAGCGCGGCGGTGATGGGCCACAGCTACGCGGGCGCGGGCTCGACCATCGGACCGGCGATGACGTTCGGGTATATCGCGGCGAAGGATGCCGCGGGGGTTCTGTAAGAGGTACGGAGGTCCCCTAGGGCGTCGGCCGCGGCGGCTTGCGGGCCACCAGGCACGCCTGGGGGACCCGCTCCCCGAGCGCCTCGTCGGGCTCCCGGAGGGTCCGGGAGCGCAGGACGAAACCGGCGGCTTCCAGCAGGGCGGCGATCCGCTCCGGCCGGCGCCGCCGGAAGGTCAGCGCCACCGGGTGCCCGAAGGCCTCCTCGTAGCGGCGGGGCTCGTCACCGGCCTGGAAGCCGAGAAGCAGATGCCCTCCGGGCCGCAGGACGCGGCCGAACTCGGCGAAGACGTCCGGCAGCCGGTCGAGCGGGGTGTGGATGGTCGAGTACCAGGACACGACACCGTCGAGCGAGCCGTCGGGCAGGTCCAGCTCCAGCATCGAGCCCCGCTCGAACCGCAGACCGGGATGCTCGCGGCGGGCGATCGCGAGCATCGACTCCGACAGGTCCAGTCCGAACACGGACAGCCCCCGTGACGCCAGGTACGCCGTCACCCGCCCGGGCCCGCACCCGAGGTCGGCGACCTCGCCCCCCTCACCCACGAGCTCCGCGAACCCGTACAGCAGCCCCAGGTCCAACGGCATGGCCACGGGCGGGTCGCTGAAGTGGACGGCGTAGTCCTCCGCCACGGCGTCGTAGAAGACACGGGTCTCGGTCAGGAAGTCGGCTTCTGTCATGGCCCGACCCTATGGCGGGGCACTGACACCGCCGGCCCGGACCGCGAGGGCCCGTCGCCCCAGCCCTACCGGGTCGGCCCGTCCCCCCGGTCCTCGCCCGCCTGCCGCGCCCCGAGCCCGGCCCCCGCGCCGATCGCCGTGCCCAGGCCGAGGCCCAGGGCCAGGCCCAGGCCGATGTTGTCGAAGACGGTCAGGCCCAGGGCGAGTCCTACGGCCGTGCCGAGGGACAGGCCGAGGGACAGTCCGAGAGGCAGGTTCGATGCCAGGCGCTTGTCGGCGGGGGTGTCGCTGCCTTCCCCGCCGTTCTCCGGGTCTCTCTTCATCCGGGCATCCTCGCATGCCCCACGGGCAGAATTCGCCGGAAATTCACGGGGGCGTAAGGAGGCGCGTACGGGAGAAAAGGCAGGAGCCCCGCCGCCTGACGGCGCGGGGCTCCTTGGGTACTACTGATCAGACCGGCGTGACGTTCTCAGCCTGCGGACCCTTCGGGCCCTGCGTGACGTCGAAAGACACCTGCTGGTTCTCCTCGAGCGAGCGGAAGCCGCTCGCGTTGATCGCGGAGTAGTGGACGAAGACGTCGGGGCCGCCGCCCTCCTGGGCGATGAAACCAAAGCCCTTTTCGGCGTTGAACCACTTCACGGTTCCGGTAGCCATAAGCCCTCCTTGGGCCCAAAAGGGTTGCCCTGCTCCAGAACCAGCAAGTGTGAAGATGAATTCTGCACAACTGCATACGTCTGAGAATGACGAGAGCCCGCGGTCACATGCTCCGCAGGCTCTGTACTGCAAGGGAAACCAAACTGCAACTTGCGATGAGCCTAGCACGCGGCTCCCGGAATGCAATAGGGGTCAAGATCACGTCACCCGAATGTTTGAACATCCCCCCGCCGACTGGCGGAGCGGGCGCCGGCCGCCGGTCACGGGCCCGCGGCGGGGCCGGGCGCCGGCCCGTACGCCGCGAGGGCTAGCCTCACGATGTGGACAATCCTCGCACCCGGCCGCGCGTCGGCCACATCCAGTTCCTGAACTGCCTGCCCTTGTACTGGGGGCTCGCCAGGACGGGCACGCTCCTCGACTTCGAGCTCACGAAGGACACCCCGGAGAAGCTCAGCGAGAAGCTGGTGCAGGGCGATCTCGACATCGCCCCGATCACCCTGGTCGAGTTCCTCAAGCACGCCGACCAACTGGTCGCCTTCCCCGACATCGCCGTCGGCTGCGACGGCCCGGTCATGTCCTGCGTGATCGTCTCGCAGGTCCCGCTGGACCGGCTGGACGGCGCCCGCGTGGCCCTCGGCTCGACCTCCCGCACCTCCGTCCGCCTCGCCCAGCTGCTCCTCGCCGAGCGCTACGGCGTACGGCCCGACTACTACACGTGCCCGCCCGATCTCAGCCTGATGATGCAGGAGGCCGAGGCGGCCGTCCTCATCGGCGACGCGGCGCTGCGCGCGAACATGCTCGACGGCCCGCGCTTCGGCCTGGACGTGCACGACCTGGGCCAGCTGTGGAAGGAGTGGACGGGGCTGCCGTTCGTCTTCGCGGTATGGGCGGCGCGCCGCGACTACCTGGAGCGTGAGCCCGTCCTCACCCGCCGGGTGCACGAGGCCTTCCTCGCCTCCCGCAACCTCTCCCTGGAGGAGGTCGGCAAGGTCGCCGAGCAGGCCGCCCGCTGGGAGGACTTCGACGAGGAGACCCTCGCCCAGTACTTCACGACGCTCGACTTCCGCTTCGGCGGCCCGCAGCTGGCGGCGGTCGCCGAGTTCGCCCGGCGCGTCGGCCCGACGACCGGCTTCCCCGCGGACGTGAAGGTGGACCTGCTCCAGCCGTGAGCGGGCCGGTGCTCCCGCACTACTCTGCTGAGGAGTGCGCGCGTTGGGGGGCCGGCGAGGGCCTGCGGGCGCCTACGGGGGAGGGGTGACGCCATGCGGCCGCTCGAAGTCGACGAACCACCGTCGTGGGGCCCTACCGGCTGCTCGGCCGGCTGGGCTCCGGCGGCATGGGCCGGGTCTACCTGGGCCGCAGCGCCGGCGGCCGTACGGTCGCGGTGAAGATCGTCCATCCGCACTTCGCCCTGGACGAGGAGTTCCGCGCCCTCCCCCGAGCTCTCGGCTGCGCTCGAGCAGGGGGGACCCCCACCGCCGCGAGGTCGACGCCGCCCGCCGGGTCGGCGGCGCCTGGACGGCACCCGTCCTGGACGCCGACCCGGACGCGCGGGTGCCCTGGGTGGCGACGGCGTACGCGGCGGGCCCCTCGCTGTCGGCCGCGGTCGCCGAGGGCGGCGCGCTGCCGGCCCGCACCGTACGGGTGCTGGGAGCGGGGCCGGCCGAGGCGCTGGCGGCGGTGCACGAGCTGGGCCTGGTCCACCGGGACGTGAAGCCGTCGAACGTACTGCCCGCTCGACACCTTCCGGATCACCGTCCAGCAGGCCGCCGTCGGCCAGGAGTTGGGCCGCCTCCGCCAGACCGACCAGCTCGGCGGCGGCTGCGTCGACGTCCTGGCCCTGAAGCAGGTGACGAAGAAGGAGCTCGTCGCGACGTCGGTCGGCGCGAAGACCAACCACAGGGGCTGCGACCCGGCCTCCACGACCGTGCGCCTCACGCCGGTGGGTGACGATCTCCAGTACCGGTCGGAGAGCGAGAACTCGGGGCGTCCTCAGGCTCGGATGTCGAAGGTGCGGTAGCGGAGGACCTGCGGACGTGCCGGGCGAACAGGCCGATGAGGAGCGCGATCACGGAGAGGGTGGCGGCCAGGCCGACAGCCCACAGCCACGGGTAGTGCACATGCACCCAGCAGGGCCCGCCCTCGCTGTAGCAGTCGTAGTCCCAGTCGCGGCGCCGCTTGGGCCGTACGGTCGCCATGATCGCCCCGGCGACCAGGTACCCCGCGGCCAGGCCGGGCAGGGAGGCGACCGCCCAGGCCAGCGAACGCGGCTTGCTCTTCTTCCAGTCCATCAGGATCAACGGCCACACCCAGGCGATGAACACCAGCGGCACGAGGGCACCGACCGTGCCGGCGAAGACGTACGCACCGCCGGGTCACACGGGGGCGACGTCGCCCCAGAGCTCGTGGCCCCAGTACGTCTCGAAGAGGACCAGCGGCATCAGCAGGACGACGAAACCGGGGAGCACCACGCAGCCCCAGGCACAGCCCCAGTCCCGCTTCTTCGCCCCATCGGCGTCCGGCCGGCCCGGCCGGTGCTCGTACCGCAGCGCGGCCCCCGCCGCCTTCCTCCGCTTCGGCTTCGCCGATCCCCTGGACAACGCCGTCAGCCCGGAACCACGACCGTACGCAGCTCCCCGTCCCCGAGGTGCAGCATGCCCTTGCCGGGCGCGACCTGGCCGCCCACCATGCTCCGCGACAGGCGGACGCCGACGAGGTCGCCGCTGGAGGACTCCTGCGGGGAGAGGAGGATGCCGCGGCGGGCCTTCTTCGCGTCGACCTGCCAGCCGGAGAAGCCGCTGCACACGTCCTCCTCGTCACCGGCGATGACGAGGGCGAGGCCGCGCTCCGAGCCCCGGGAGACCAGTTTCTTGAGCTGGCTCTCGGCATCGCAGTCCTCCAGGATCTCGCCGTCGTCGATGAGGACCGCGATCGGCTCCTCCAGGGACGCCTGGTCGACGAGCTCCTCGAACTCGTCCTCGTCGATGTCGTCGCCGGTGAACACCTTCAGGACACCGTCCGTGCCGTCGAGCTGGCGCAGCGGTGACTGGCGCGGGGCCGCGATCACCAGACGCGTGCCCTGGGCCAGGAACGAGTGCGCGAAGTTCAGCAGGACCGTCGAGCGGCCCGACTTGGCCGGGCCCGCGACGACGAACGCCGGTACGCCCTGCGCCAGATCGGGACCGAAGCCGACGATCTCGTCGCCGCCGATGCCGACCAGACCCCACAGGCGCGAGCGGGAACCGTCCGGGTCGCGCAGCTCCCAGGCCTCCGGGAAGGAGATACGGCTGGGCAGGCTGTCGACACGGAACGGGCGGCGCGAACGCGGAACTTCGGCTTCGCGGGCGGCGGCCGCCTCACCGATCGCCGCCAGCGCCGCGGCCTGGCCCTGACCGCTGGTGTCCTCGGCGAGCAGCGCGAACTGCGTCTCCGTACCGAACTCGTTGCGGAAGGCCCGCCCCGGCGGAATCTCCTCCGGCACCTTGCGCACCGGGATACCGAGCGCCGAGAAGTCGCTGCGGTCGGCCAGACGCAGACCGTACTTGTCCTCGGTGAGGGTCGCGATACGGCCGACCAGCAGGGTCCGGTCACCCGTCAGGACCAGGTGGATGCCGACGCTCGCGCCCTCGCGCATCATCGTCTGCAACTCGTCGGTGAGCGACCCGTGGTCGATCTCGCCGAGCGTGGGCACCCAGCCCTCCCAGCGGTCCAGCAGCACCACGATGTGCGGCAGCCGCTCGTCCTCGGACACCGAGGCCCGCTGCTCCCCGATGTCCGCGAAGCCCTTGTCCGACAGCAGGTCCTGGCGGCGGCCCAGCTCGCCCTTGAGCCGGTTGACGAGCCGCACGACCCGCTCGGTCTGGTTACGGCCGACCACCGCGCCGCAGTGCGGCAGCCGGGTCAGCGCGTTCAGCGCGCCGTTGCCGCAGTCGATGCCGTAGAGGTGCACGTCGGCCACGGAGTGGGTGCGGGCGATGGAGCCCGCGAGGGTACGCAGCACCTGGGAGCGGCCGCTGCGCGGGGCACCACCGATCATCAGATGGCCGAAGGACGAGAAGTCCACGACGACCGGGCGCCGGGACTGGCTCGCGGGCAGGTCCTCGATGCCGTACGGGGCCGGCGGCAGCTTGCCGGCGCCACCGGCGAACGCGGGCACCTCGATCTCGTCCAGCAGCAGCGTCTCGTCGAGGGCGGGCAGCCACGGGCTGTGCTGGGGCGGGATGCCGAGCGAGCGGTTGGCGTCGCGGATGGTGTCGACGAGGACCTTCAGGTCGGTGATCTCCTCGTCCTCACGCGCCTCGGCCTTCGGCTTGGCCAGCGCCGCCCGCCCCAGGTCCTCCCAGGCCAGCGGCCCCACCCAGGGCAGGAGCACGGCCGGGTCGGCCGCGCCGGGCCGGCGACCGCCCACGCGTCCGGACTGGAAGGGGACCAGGGAGGCGTGCCCGAGCCGGGCGTAGGCGCGGCCCGGGGTGTTCTTGGAGATGTGCCCGGCCTCCGGCGAGTCGATGACGTCGGTCGACTCGCCACCGTCCGTCACGCGCAGCGCGATCCGGAGGTTGGTGTTGGCGCGGATCTCGGGCGACACGACACCACTCGGACGCTGCGTGGCCAGCAGCAGATGGATACCGAGGGACCGCCCTCGCTGGGCGATGTTCACGAGCCCCGTCACGAAGTCGGGCAGGTCACGCACCATCGAGGCGAACTCGTCGATGACGATGAGCAGCCGGGGCACCGGCTGGTGCGACGGGTCCCGGCGCACCAGGTCCTGGTAGTCCTCGATGTCCTTGGCGTCGGCGGCGGCCAGGATGTGCTCGCGCCGGTGCAGCTCGGCACCCAGCGACTCCAGGGCCCGCTCCACCAGGTGGGCGTCGAGGTCCGTCACCATGCCGACGGTGTGCGGCAGATGCACACAGTCCTTGAAGGCCGCGCCACCCTTGTAGTCGACCAGCACGAACGTCATGTTCTCGGGCGTGTTCGCCACGGCCAGCGCCGCCACGATGGTCTGCAGCAGCTCCGACTTACCCGAACCGGTCGTACCGGCGATGAGACCGTGCGGACCGTCCTTGCGGATGTCGATCCCGAACGGCCCGTCGTACGACTCACCGATGACGGCCAGCGTCGACTGCCCGCCCATCCGCCACCGCGCCACGATCGCGTCGCTCGTCGGCGGCTCCAGCTGGAGCACGTCCAGCAGTCGGCTGGAGCCCGGCAGGGCCGAGTCCTCGGTCTCGCCGCTGATGTCCCGCAGCGGCGACAGCGACCGGGCGAGCCGCAGACACCAGGCGGGGGAGACGAAGTCGGGCCGTACGTCCTTCACACGCTCCGCACCCGCCTCCTCCACACGCAGCCGCAACTTCTCGACGCGGCCTCCCTGTTCGGGCTGCGGGTCGGCGGTGTGCCAGGCCTGGAAGGAAGGGAAGGCACCGGCGACCTGCTGGGACTGCTGCTGCACCTGCCGGGCCTGCTCGTACTCCTCGGCCTGCGGCTCGGCGACGACGTACGCCTGGCACTCGCCGGGCAGGAACCGCTCCTCGGCGTCGAGGCAGAGGGCGAACATGGACACGGAGGGGCCCTCGCGCAGCAGCCGCACCACACCGGGCAGAGACCTCAGCCGCCGCGATCCGTCCCACACGACGACGATGTCGGGATCGCTGAAGCTCGAACCGCCCTGTGACTTGTTCTGCTCGGCGGCCTTCTTGCGCGCGTCGAGAATCTGCGTCAGCTCGCCGATGCGGGCGCCGACGGTCTCGGCGTCGGTCCCGATCAGCACGTTGACGTCCTGCCCGCCGGACGGCCGGGCGTGCGGCAGCCAGCGCACCCAGTCCCAGGACTCCTGCGCGGCGTTCTCGCTCAGCACGTAGAACTGCACGTCCATCGGGCTGTGCAGCGCCGCGGCCTGCGCGACGGCCCACCGCCCCAGCGCCCGGGCGGAATCCCCGGGCCCGGCCATGCCGATGACACCCAGGGTGCGCAGGTGCAGCGCGACCGGGGCGTCCTCGATCTTCCAGGTCACCTGGCGACGGTGATCGTCCTGCTCGGGGTCGTCGAGCACGACCTCGGAGGGCAACTGCCCCGTTCCGACCCGCAGGAGGAGGTGGTCGCGGTCGGTCCGCCGCCGCTCCCAGAGACGGGTACGCGGCCCGGTCCCGAGGGCGAGGACGGTGGCGGGGTCGGGTATGGCATGCCGCCGGTCGTTCCGCTCGGCGATCAGCGCGTCCTGGGCGTCCTTCTCGATCCGCTCCTTCTGCTCCTCGTACTCCTGGACCTGCTTGGCGTGCGACTTACGCCCGTGCTTCTTGTCGTTGTAGTAGTTCGCGAAGAGCAGGACAGGGCTCAGCGCCGCCATGATCAGGTAGTACCAGCGCTGGAAGATCATGACCGACACGACGGCACCGACGAGCGGCGTCAGCGCCATCAGCCAGGGCAGCGGCCGGGCCTCGTACTCCCGGGGCGCCGACGGCAGCCGGAAGTTGGTCTGCCGCTCGGGCGGACGCAGCCGCGGCGGCCGGTTGTAGTCGAGCCCGATGCCGTCGTCGGACCATTTCAGGGCGGCGTTCGGGGGCGTGTAGCGGGTGAGTTCGAGGAGGGTGTTGCCGATCCCGATCTGAGCACCGAGGGGCCAGGCGGTGGGCCCGCTCTTCTTCTCGTCCTTCTTGTCCTGCCCCTTCTTCTTGCCGCCCTTCTTCTCGCTTCTCTTCTCGCTCTTCTTCTCGCCCTGGTCCTCTTTCTCGTCCTCGGCGAGGGACTTGCCGTCGAGGGTGACGTGCTCCTTGTCCATGTGCACGGCAACCTGGCAGGTGCCGTCGGTGGCGACGGAGAGGGTGAGGGCCCGGGCGTCGACCTCGGGATCGTCGATCCGGACGTACGAGGCCGCCCCGCTGCCGATGTCGTACCGCCCGACGCCGAGCCGGTGCACGAACCCGGCCGCCGGCCCGCCCACGACCCGCAGCTCGACGAGCCCGGTGGGCTCACCCGGCAGACACCCGGAGGGATCCTGGAGGCTGACGACGGCGCCGTCGCGCAGAGGCGATCCGACGACGGTGGCATTCGGGTCGACGGCGTACCCGTCGACGTACACGAGGGGCGCGTTGTTCGCCGGCACCTGGCGGTGCTGTCCCAGCGGGATGATCTGCGCGCCGCTGTGCCCGACCTGCTTGGCGAGCTCCTGGGCGATGTCTCCCACGGTGGACTCAGGATCGGCATCGAGCACGACGTCGGCGGTACCACCGCCGTACGGGTCGACGACGGTCAGAGTCAGGCGCACGACTAGTCCTCCCCGTGCCACTGGGCCGGTGTGGCCGCGTGGTTGTGTGGCTGCTGTTGTTGACCGCTGCACTGTTGCGCTGTCCGCTTCAGTCACGCGGGTCACAGCCGTAAGGGACGATATCCGTTCGGTACGGCGGTGAGGCAATGGGGAGGCGCCGTGACGTTCCCGATGGCAATGTCGTACACGAGTTCATGACGACTCGTTCACAAGCCGGGTCCGGGGATGTGGCACCACAGGCCACACCCGTAAGCTGCTGCCGCAAAGAGCGGACGATCACACCGGTTGCCATCTGCGACCGGCAACTCGACCTGAAGGCCGATGAGTCCGCAAACAGGGAGCCACGGGGGTTGGCCCTGCGGCGTTGTGAGAGGGAGCGGCTTCATGGCCAAGGATCTTGACATCACATATCAGGACATGCGGGAAGCTGCCAAGCATGTCGTGAAGGAGAAGGAAAAGCTCCAGGAGAAGCTCGAGGGCCTCCGCAAGTACATCAACAACCTCGTGCAGTCCGGCTACGTCACGAAGAGCTCGTCCAAGGCGTTCGACGAGAACTTCGACGAGTTCGTGCAGGGCACGAAGACCACGCTGGACGGTCTCGACGGCATGGGTGACTACCTGACCATGGCTGCCGACAAGTTCGAGCAGATCGATGAGGAGCTGGCGAAGCAGGCTCGCAAGTAGGCGTGAGACGCCTGCCCGGTGCGGCAGCGGATGCTGAACGCACCGGGCAGGCGTCCGGTCGGCCGAGGCCCGTCAGTTGTCGGGGAGGGGCTGCCGGAGCACGTACATGTGGAGGTCGCTGCGGAGCTCTTCTGTGTCGACGCGCAGCCAGGATCCGTCGCGGAACCGTATGAGCAGGATGCTCGTCTCGAATTCGCCGGAGAAGGGGTCGACGAGGGTTGCTTCGGAGGCAGGCAGGCGGGCGACGACCTGCATGCGCTTCTCCCGCCCCATACTGACGCGCCGCGGCGGAGCCGCCAGGACGATCCCCTCCTGGGTCGCAAGCAGCATGCGCTCGTGGTGGGTGGAGTGGCTGTACCAACGCAGCAGGAACTGCCCGGCGTTGCCGTGCCAGTTGCCGTCGAAGACGTTGTCGAGGTCTTGTTGGGCGATGGCGGCGTCCCGGCGCTTGTCCTCTTCCTCCTTGGCACGCCGCTGCTCCTTCTCTTCCTTCCTGTCGAGGGATCGCTTGACGGCTTCTTCCGCAGCGGACAGAAGGCGCAACAGCATGAGGAGAGGTATGAACGGTGCGCAGAGCACCATGCCGATCATGCTCAGTGGAGGCAGTCTGGCAGGGCGGAGACGGGGGTTGCCTGCGGCCTGGAGTACGTCGGCGGGTGGCTGTGGGATCTTGCCGATCCAGCACCAGTCGCCGGCTTCGGCATGGATGCCTAGGCGTTCCATTGCCACGCGCTGCTTGTCCGTAGGTGTCACGTCAAGACTCTCCTCGCCGACGCGGAACGGGATTGGTGTATCGAGAGCGTATCTCGTACGAGGCGCCAGGAGGAGTGAGGGAGTCCGCAATCGCGCCCGCGCTCGTCAGATGCACACCGAGAAAAAGTTGTAGAGCCATAGAGAGGCATCGCTGATGGGGGACCACATAAAGGCGGATCTCGCCGCCATCAAACAGTGCTCACGAGACCTGACAAAGATTCATGGCGAGTTCGAGCGGAACGGCAATCCTGCGGACGAGTACGGTCAGGCGGTAGGCCACGGTGGGCTCAAGGATGCCTTCGGAGAATTCGGGGATACCTGGAAGAAAACGCGCAAGAAACTGATGAAGGAACTTGAGCAGCTGGCCGAATTCACGCGTACCGCCGCCAAGGCGTACGACGAGATCGACCAGGAACTGGCCAAGGCCATACGTGATGCCAAGGCGCAGAGCAAGGGGAAGAAGTGAGCAGGACCGACGCCGACTGGCCGCCTCTGTGGCACGACGACCCGACACCGGGTGACCCGGAGGAAGTCGCCGAACTGGGACGCAAGTTGCGCAAGATGGCCGACATGATCGAGGAACAGTCCCGGGTCATCAAGGCGCTTGCTTCGGTGGAGGGTTGGGACAGTGAGGCCGGAAAGGGCTTCCATGAACTGGCTGGCGGCACGGCGGACAAGCTGAAGAAGTCCTTCGAGCGCTATGACGAAGCGGCCAAGGCCATCGGGGAGGACGTGCGCGAAGGCAGCTCGGACCAGTTCGCCAGCGAAATGCGCCGCGCGCAGCGGAAGGCGGACAAGGCGCTCGCCGACTACCGTGAGGCCAAAGCCGATCATGACCTCGCGGACGACGAGGTGAAGAAGTTCACCGAAAAGTATCCCGCGCAGAACATTCCTGCCGCGGACAAGGAAGAGTACGAGCGCTGGGTCAAGAAGCGTGACGAGGCCCTGCATCGCATCGGCGATGCACGCAGGGCGGTGAAGGACGCCAGGGAAATCTACGACGACGCGGGGGACAAGGCGGCCCGTCATATCAGGAACGTCGTGCACCATGATGCGGTCCGGGATCCGGGCGGTTTCATGAACCTGCTGGCGGACTGGGCGGATATGTTGTCGAACATCTCGGCCGTCCTGTCCGTGCTTGCGGTGATCTGCGCATTCGTCCCACCCCTTCAGTTCCTGGCTCCCGTATTCGCGGCCCTTGCCGTGGTGACCAGCGCGGCTGCGCTCGCCGGTCATGCATACGACATGACGGTGCGTGGCGGGAAGGTCGACTGGATGAAGCTGGGAGCCGATGCGCTGGGAGTGTTCCCCGGACTCGGCGCCCTGAAGGGGATCAAGGCGCTCAAGGGTGTCAAGGGACTGGCGAAGCTCAAGGTGGGAGGCTCCGCCGCACTCCGCGGTGTGGGCGACAACTTCATGAACGGGATCGCCGTCAAGGGCGTCAACTGGGCTCTGGGCAAGGCAGGCCGCAGCGCGATAGAGGGCAGGAAGATCACGGGAGTGATCAAGGGGGCCGGTCTCGGCAGCGCCCTGCACAGGATGCTCAGCGGCGAGAACGGCGAGAGGACCGGTTACCAGGAGCCTGCCGCCAGTACACCCACACCTACGCCGACACCTACGCCGTCGCCTTCGCCCGGTCCCGCTCCGAACGTTTCGCCGAAGCCGTTCAATGCGGCCCTGGCGGCCTAAGGCTTGGAAATCCGTTCAAGGAGGACAGAAACCATGAGCGAGGACAAGCGGAACCTCGGGCCGCGGGAGTTCATCGGCCGGCGGGGTGGTGACGTGGCTACGTTGGTCGAGAGCTCGGTGATCGCTTCCGTGCCCGAGGCGAAGCGGGCCGCGGAGGAAGCTCGGCGAGAGCTTCGGTTCGACTTCCTGGACGACCGAGCGGTGCTCGAACTGCTGCGCTGGCGTCATGTCGACGAAGAGGACATGTTCAACGCAGGGTTCAAGCACGGAGTTCCGCTGGCGCTCGTCGGCTTCGGGGCCGTGACCTATTGGGCCGGCGTGGCTCAGTACTGGGAGACCGCAGCAGCCCGCAACGCCTACCTGGCGGTCGCCGGAGCCGTCCTGGCGCTTGAGATCTTCTTCTTCGTGCGAAGCGCGATTTCACAATGGGGCGATCCGGTCCGGCAGAACCTGCGGGCCCGGGCGGCGAAGTACCGGCAGATCGCCCACGTCGCTCGTCGGGGAGGAGCTGACATCCCCGCTCACTACCCGCACTACGGGCCCTACCCCTTCGCCGCGAGATTCCGTCCCGAAGTGGCTGATCGCGGACAGTCCGAGAGCAAAGGCGCAGATGACCACGGACACCGTTGACGAAGCCCAGCGCAGCCTCACAGAAAGCGGCGGCATAGAGGTTCGCTGGATCATGCCGGAGGGCTTCCTCGAGCTGCCTTTCGAGGCTGATGACTTGGAAGAGCTGGGTAAGCAACTGCTCGAGTTGGCCAAGCAGGCGCTGCCCGGTGCCGACGAGGAAGTGCAGGTGCAGTACGCCGCGATGTGCGTGGCGCACTACGACGAGTTCATCGAGGCGGGCGTGCAGTACGCGGGCTTCGTCACCACGGAGGTCGACGGTGTCCGCTGCACAGCGACGGTGAACGTCAGCCTGCTGGACCTCGATGAGCGAGCCGGCAGCAATCCGGTGGGCTTCATCGCCACCACGATGCGGCACCTGGAGCTCGGACAGGTCGGCGAAGTGCAGCTGCCCTGCGGCCCGGCAGTGACGTGCATCGGCAACCGATCGTCCAGCATCGACGGGAGCCTGACGCAGTCGGGGCAGGACGAGTCGATCTGGACGTCGTTCATACAGGTCCAGATTCCGCTGACCAACGGGACCGTGCTCCTGCTGGAAATGGGCACACCGACGGTCGAAGGGTGGGACGTCTTCTCCGCCATGTTCGCCGGCATCGTGAAGAGCGTCCGCTTCTTCGACAGCGACGGAGCCCCGCTGGTGATGCCGGGATGAAGGAGGCGGCACCAGGCGACGCGTCACCCACGGTGGGGGTGCCCAGGGACTACCGGCTGCTGGTTCCGCGGGAGTGGTTCCGCATCGACCTCATGCAGGATCGCTGGCGCGCTCAACTGAAGACGTATGTGGACCGGCAGGCAGAGGGCCGACGCGTGCCCGCGGAGCTGCAACAAGACGTGTGGGCCACGCTGCGCAACACCGCCGAAGCCGGCCGTGCGCGCGGTGCCATGGAGTTCTTCCTCCTCACGACCACACGGAACGGCGGCCTCCCGGCCTCGCTCCTTGTGTCCTTGATGCCGCTGGGCAACACCCCTGCTGACCCGGACAAGTACGCGGCCTGGCTCGAATTGCGGGAGCCCGAAGGCCCGGGACGGCGGAAGGTGTCAGTGGTGGATCTCCCGGCGGGTGCCGCGGTACGCGTCCTTGGCGCCACGACGTTGAATGTCCATGCCCTGATGCCCGGCGGGGTGGGTTACCTGACGCTCTCCTTCTCGGCTCCGCTCACCGGGATGTCCGGCCCGATGGAGCGGTTGTGCGACGCCATGGCGGGTTCTCTGCGGTGGGTCGTGTGATGCGCGCGGGCAGTCCGCGCGGCGGCCTGGGGATGGGCGGGGTGATTGTCGGGCTGGTCGTCGGTATGGGCGTGATCCTGCTGGTCATGGGTCTGCTGAAGCGGTTCGCCCGCGAGGCTGTGCCGACGCTGGTGGGCTTGCCCGGGGGCGCCTGGGTGGTCGGTGGTGGCCTTGGTGTGGTCACCGTGCTCGGGGTGGCCGGTTGGCTGCGGTGTGCGTCCGGGGTCTCGGACCGGACCCGCATGGCGCGGGGGCTGCACGCCGTGGGTACGGCAGTCTGCTGCGCGGCGGCGTTCGGGCCGTTCTTCCTCCTGCTGAGCGGGCTGCCCAGCAGGAACTGCCGGTCGGAGAGTTGTGCCTACATCCCCGGAACCGGCAGCGCGTTCCTGGCCTATGCCCTCAGCGCCGGTCTGGTGGGCTGGTCCGTCCACCGCTGGACCGGCGCGCGGGCTGCGGAGCAGGCGGCGCGGGAGCGGGAACGGGTGCGGAGGCTTCGGAAGAAGGGGAAGGGGAGGAGCCGGGCGGCGCGTCAGCGGTAGTGAGACCCCGAAGCCCGACCTGACTTCCCCGGGTGCAGTAGTTAGTGCAGGTGTTACCAGTGGTGAAAGCCCAGACCGGGCGAGCACCCGAAGAGGACGTGCTCTGTCCAACGACCCACGGCCCGACGGCATGACAAACCAGCAAGTGCCTGTCGAATCCCTGCTTCGCAGGCGAAGGGGGCTACTGAGATACGGGCGGTGCGACGGCTCTCGCCGGATGCACTGCCCAGCCTTTGAAGGTGTTGCTAGGCAGTCCCCACAGGCACGCCTACCTCGGCCAGCGCCTCTGTGATGGCCTTGGCATCGGGCGACCGGAACTCGATCGCCTCTTTCGAGCGAAGCCGCACATCTACCGATGGGGGATTCCACACCACGCTACTGCTGACGAGGATTGCCCCTTGTGCTTCAGCGAGCGGCAAGTCCAAGGCAGCCCCGTCCGTCCCGCGAGCCAGCAAGGCGCCCTTGTCGACTGCCAGCGCCCCGGTACACGAAGGGCCGAGGTTCCAACTCGATGGCCTACCCGGCGGACTGGCTGTCCGGCTCCCCGGTCCGTGCGCACGGCATTCACCACTGAGGTGGAGGCGAGGGAACTCGAAGCGGAACCGCGTTGGGCCTGTTCGCTGCGGCGTTTGCGTACGACCACGGGCAGCCCCACCACGACGACCAGCAGCGCCAGCAGGCCAGTTACGGCCACACCGGAGGCGTAGTGCGGCGGATCACCGACGCGCTCACCGTCACAGGACGCTGCGCGCAGGCCATTCTCGCCCTTCACTACGCATCAACGACCAGGATCACGAGGACTTCCAGGTATCCACTTCCTCATCGGGGCTGATCCGGATGGTGCGGGCGAATTCGTCTACATCGTCAAGAGCCCGGAGGATCCGTCCGGCGTCGGGATCAGCCAGGATGATCAGGACGTCCGCGGCTTCCGTGCCCTTCTCGTAGCGCCAGGCGTAACGGAGGCCGACATGCACCTCATTGCTGTCCTCGTCCTGGTAGTAGCGCAGCACCCGCAAGCCGGCTCCCAGATGCGGGGAGTCGAAGTCCTCGACGATGGGGGGCTCGAGGGCGTAGCCCGCATCGGCGTGGGTCAGCTCACGCAGTGCCGTTTTCCGGTCTTCGCCCTCCTCGATCTCCACCAGGTCGACATACGCAGGTAGCGGGATCTCCCGCGGGTGCGGGAGATGAAGGAAAACCTCGAAGTCCGGAAAGGCTGCAGGGGCCCGGATGGCGTACATCAACAGGATGTTGGTGAGCAGGTCGACTTCGCCCGGTTCTGGCTTCTCCGACGCGAAATCTTCCCAGAGACCCTCAGCGAAGTAGCGTGCCCACGCCTCAGGCGTCTGTGCCTCCTCGACGTCCTCAAGACTCGGTTCCGGCCACATGAGGGGGATGCGGATCCAGGGGGACAGATCCATGGCGTGCTTGACGTTGAGCCAGCTCACTCATAACTCCATTTGAACGTGCCGACCACGGCGTCGAACAACTCGACCAGCACGCCGGTGAATTCACTTTCGAGGTCGCCGTCGCCCGGTGTGGAGAAGTTGATGCTGATCCAGCGACCGGGATCGTCCGCCACGGGGAGCACATACTCGACCCGCCGCGTCGGCAGGGCGACCTGCTGTACGGCTCTGGGGGCGGAACTCAGCTTCTCCTCGTCAGGGGTGGAGCGGTAGGAGCGGCGAAGTGCGGGTGCCCCTGCCACGTCGACCTTCGTCGTCGTTCCGCCGCGGACGTCCTCGTTGACCAGTTGAGCGATCACTGCCTGTGGAGGAACCCCAGGGCCTTGGCCGATCGGCATCTCGGCAACGATGAAAGAGGCCATGAGGAAGATTCCCCCGCGCGGGAGTACCGGAAGGTAGAGGTCAAGGCCGCCGTTTCTCCTGGCCGCACGGGCCTGCTTCTCCAACTGGCGACGCATGTCCAGTCGGAAGCGCATCGCGTCGTCCCGGGGAATGCCCTCCGGGACTTGCCCCATGTGTGAGAAGAGGACGTTCTCGAGTGCTTCCTTCGTGCCCTCGCGCAGGGGGATGCGGACCCAGCCGGGTGGCAGGACGAGCTCGTAGCCGCGGGGAACGGTCACCTCGACGGGGGGTGGCTGTTGCTCTAGATCGGACATGCTCACGCGGGGGCCTGCTTCTTGAGCTGTCGGTCGGCCACCAGGATCGTCAGGGAACAGAGCACCGGAATCACGGCCAGCCAGCTGTAGCCGATGGTCGCGAATACGTTCGGGAGCAGGAAAAGGCACGAAACGATCTTGATCGTCTGGGAGAAGTTGGAACCCTTCCGCGGGTCACGGATCAGCTCTCGGTTCTTGATGAACAGGAGCAGCATCAGAATGGGGCCAATCATCATCGGCCAAACTGCGTAGCCAGTGGTGAGCCAGTCCATCCCCCCGTACTTGCTTCCGAGGTCTTGGAAGGCCCAACAGAGGATCGGCGTCAAAGTGAACGCGGCAAGGTATTTCATGGCCCGTGACTCTTCTGGGCTTTTCGCCGGGACTGTTGCCACTATCTCCCACTCCAGAAAACTTGGCTTCGAATTTCACTGTGCCTGATGGCTGTCGGTCGAACCTTACGCAAGACTTTTCACCAGCGACTCCCGACTTCACGCGTGAGAACATCCTTGGCGTCTCCATACGCGTCGCCGCCAAATTGTTCTCCAGCCTTGTCTCCGAGGTCTACGAAGGTGGCTGCCAGGTAGTTCAATCGGAAATTCCTTGCGGCCTTGTCCATTGCGTCGGCCGCCTTCACCACATCGGGATTCCCATCGAACTCGGCGCGCATGCTCTTGGCGAACTTGCTCGCACTGGCGACCTCTGCCTCGCCGCTCAGCAGGCGGTCCAGTCGGGTCGTCCCGGGCCGTGTTTCCTTGGCCCCGATCTGGCGCAGCGCATCCTTCGCGCGCACTGCTTTCGCGCCGCGGGCCGAGTCTGTGCCGTATCGCATGATGTTCTTGTCGAGCAACTTGCGCAGATTCGCGTACCGCTGGAACCGTCCCGCCCTACTGGCCGACTTGAGCGTTGTCGCTGCGGCCTTCACGCCCTTCATCGCGACGCTGCCGAATCCCAGCGTCGCCAGCGCGAAGACGTCCATGGCGACGTCCGCCCAGCTCCCGTCACCGGAGAGGGCCAACAACGTGTGCCCGACGCCGACTAGCGCTGTGAGGCTGAGAGTGGTCACCGTGATGAGGGTCGCCAGCCATCCGACTGGCGTGAAGAGGAGGGCGATAACCCCGATAATGGTTGCTGCCCAACTCAGGATTTCAACGACGGTTTTGATCGTTTCCGCATGCTCGTGCACCCAGTCCTTGAAATTCTCCCACCCGCTGTCCTTGATGATGTCCGAGATATCTTTGTCGATGTTCTCGGCGTAATGCTGGGCGCGGGAGTTGCGGTCTGAGATGACCTGGTTGAGCTGCTTGTGATACGCCACCAAGTGGCTGTTGGGGTCGGACTCCGCCGACGCCTTCTTGTCGTCGTCCTTGCCGTCCTTCTTGGCCTCGGCTTCCTTCTTCTTCACGTCGGCAGCGTGTTCCTCGTCGGCCTGCTTCGCGGCTCGGAGGACGCCGTCGGCCCGTTCCTGGAAGCCTTCCAGCTCGTTGGCCCAACTGCCGAGGTCGCCGACCACACGTTCGTAGCGGCCCGCCGTCTCGCGGAAGCGCTTTTCGAGCTCGCCGGACTTCTCGCGGATCTTGTCGGCGTACTTGCCCTGCAACGCGTCGCCGTCGGCGGCCTTGCGCAGGATCGCAGCCTGGTCGCGGAGGGTCGAGGCGAGGTCCTTCATCCTGCGGACCTCGTCGCGGATGTCTTCCGGATCGCCGGGAATCGGGTCCTTCTCTGCCAGCGGATGCCAGTCGACCGGTCGGCGCCTGCCCTTACCTGCAGCCATCGGTCAGTTTCCCCCTTTTTGTCCGCGCTTCTTCTCGCTCGCATTCTTGAGATCGAGGTCCAGCTTCTCGAAGCTCGTGAGCGCGGTCTCTACGTGCTGGCTCAAGTCCTTGACGTTGTCGAGAAGTTCACGCCGATAGTTGTCCCAGTTGCTGACGAACTGGTCCATCTTGCCAGCGATGCTGTCATGGCCCCAGATGTCATGGATGTCGTCGCGGTGTTTGTCGATGCCATTGAGGGCTTTGTTGATGTCCCTCAGATTTGTCTTCGAAGACTCCAGAAGTTTGTAGTCGACTACCAGGCGGTCGTGCTCCCCCATGGCCCCTCCGTTTGCACTTACTCTGACTCAGACGGAAGCCCTCCAGGCGGCAGGCGCGGGCGCTGTCGTAGCAGCGGGCACATCGCAGGATCTCCCGTCAGGCTGGCGTTGAACCACTCGGCGGCGGCGTTGACCGGCTGGTGTCAACCGCCCCATGGATTGAGTGACGTCCACAAGGAGCAGTTGAATTGTGACGTTCGGTTTGGATATGCCTTCCAGCCTTTCTGT